>JAFGGU010000010.1 GCA_016930375.1 Bacteroidales bacterium
ATTGTTCCCGAAATTACTGCAAACTTGTTCCCAAAATTACTGCAGTTTATTTTCCCGAAATCACTGCACTTTTGATTCCTGTTTACACAAGGACCTCCCGTATGGGATCACGCAGTAATCCCTTACTGGGTGTGGGTGTGGGTGTGGGTGTGAAAACTATATTCAAACACTTCTGGAAAATAATAAATGGACAATATGATGAATGAACTACTTGAAGGCCTGGATTTGTTGAAAATGAGTAACTTTGATTGAAATCAACAAATCTTAACGATAATAACTAAATCAACCGACCAAAATGAAAGCTTTTGTAAAAACAACCTATGGAGGACCGGAGGTACTTACATTGGAAGAAGTTGAAAAGCCCTCCATAAAAGATGATCAAATATTGGTTAAAGTAATGGCGAATTCAGCTAATCCGGCTGACTGGCATATTTTACGGGGGGAACCTTTTTTTGCACGGTTTGTTTTCGGATTGTTAAAACCAAAAAATAAGTTATTCGGGGCCGATTTTGCAGGCATTGTGGCCGAAACAGGAAATCAGGTAAGAGATTTTAAGGTTGGTGACAAGGTTTTTGGAGAGAAACTTTCCGGAGGCGCCTTTGCTGAATATACTGCTGTTCCTGCTGATATTTGTGCCATCATGCCCGAAGGAACAGAATTTCAAGAAATGGCATGTGTACCTATTGCCGGATTAACAGCTCTGCAGGCGCTCATTACTCATGGACAACTCAAAGAAGGAGAATCTGTATTAATCAACGGTTCTTCCGGTGGTGTCGGACATTTGGCTGTACAAATTGCAAAAGTTTATGGCGCGAAAGTAACTGCCGTTTGTTCCTTTAAAAACAAGGATTTTGTAAAAAGCTTAGGTGCTGATGAGGTTATTTCATATGATAATGAAAACATTCATAAGCATCATGGCAAATTCAACCTCATTGTTGATACACATGGCAATCTCTCTCATAATGACTTTAAACGAATGGGACAGAGGGCCGTATCAGTTGGCTTTACAACCATGGGGCATATGATGTCGGTACTTTTTAAAAAGGCTTTCAGTAAATTTCCATTGACACAATTTACAGCCGAAATAAAAAAACACGATCTTGAAATATTGGCTTCTTTAATCCGGGATCGTAAAATCAAAGTTCAAATCGATAAAACTTTCCCATATACCAAGATCCCCGAGGCCATCAGCTATATCGAAGCCATGCATACCCGAGGAAAGGTGGCCATGGTATGGTGATTACCGATTGCTGGTTAAAGGAATTCGATTCTATCCATCATTTCATATCTGCGAAAACTGTGTTATATTTAGGAAGTGAATTGAATCAAAGCCTATATCCACATATTGGAATTGTAAATTAATCCAAACTTTATGAAAAAACTGATTGTTACAACCTGGGCAATATGCTTTTCATGCCTTTTCGGACTCAATGCACAGGAGGAAACCCGTTTGCTCAGGTTTCCTGCCATTCACGGAAATCAGCTGGTTTTTACGTATGCCGGTGATTTATATACGGTTTTATCATCCGGAGGCGTGGCACGTAAACTTACGAATCATAACGGATATGAAATGTTTGCCCGTTTTTCGCCCGATGGAAAAACCATAGCATTTACCGGGCAATACGACGGGAACACGGAAGTATACGTGATGCCCTCTGAGGGAGGTATACCCAAAAGGTTGACCTACACCGCCACCCTGGGTCGCGATGATGTAGCTGACCGGATGGGACCCAATAATATTGTCTTTGGATGGAAGCCTGACAACCAGAGCATCTTGTTCAGGTCGAGGATGAAATCGTTCAACGACTTTAACGGTTCCCTGTTTGCCGTAAAGACCGACGGAGCATTGCCCGAACAAATCACGGTTCCGCGGAGCGGATTTTGTTCCTTCTCACCGGATGGACAGAAAATGGCCTATAACCGTGTTTTCAGGGAATTCAGAACCTGGAAACGATACCGTGGAGGAATGGCCGATGATGTATGGATTTACGATTTCAAGACCAATACAATCGAAAACATCACGCATAATCCGGCGCAGGATATCATTCCCATGTGGCACGGCAACAAGATATACTACCTTTCCGATGTGGAAACCAGGCGTTTTAACCTGTTTTCTTATGACCTTACGACAAAGGAAACCAGACGGTTATCAAATTATGAGGATTTTGATATCAAGTTCCCTTCACTCGGCGATGCTGCCATTGTTTATGAATACGGCGGGAACATTTATAAATTTGATCTGGCCACCGAAAAACATGAGAAAATCAGTATCAGCATAGCTGAGGATTTTGCAGGAAGCCGCACTCAAATCAGAAAAGTCGGGAACGAAATTACCAATTACGAAATATCACCCGATGGAAAACGTGCCTTGTTTGGCGCACATGGCGATGTTTTCACCGTACCTGAGAAATATGGTGAAACCCGCAATCTGACTCAAACATCGGGTATTCATGAGCGAAATTCAAAATGGTCGCCCGATGGAAAATACATCTCATTTGTTTCCGACCGATCAGGTGAAGATGAAATTTATATCCAGGTGCAGGATGGAAGCATGCCTGCGATACAGATCACCCGGGGAGGCAATAATTACAAGTATCAGCCCTATTGGTCGCCCGACAGCAAAAAGATCATGTGGTCCGACAGGCAGCAAAACCTGTATTATTCCGACATCGATACCAAAACAATTCTACAAATTGACCATGACCCATACGGAGAGTTCACCCAATATGAATGGTCTCCTGATAACAAATGGGTGGTATATACCAAGAACAATGAAAATCAGTTCACCCAGATCATGCTGTATTCCCTGGATCAGAAAAAAACTTTTGCCGTAAGTGAAAACTGGCATAATTCAGGGGATGGTACCTTCAGTTCGGATGGCAAATACCTGTTTTTTGTGTCAAACCGCGATTTTAATCCCGGTTTTAGCCAGGTTGAGTTCAATATCAGTTATGCTGACATGTCGGGTATTTATTTCCTGACCCTTTCCAAAGATGCCCCATCGCTGTTCAAACCGAAAAGTGATGAGGTCAGCCTGGCCAAAACCGAAGTTCCGGTGGATGATAAGGCAGGAAAAAAGGAGAAAGAAATTACGTCTTCGGATAAGACGGTGATCCTGTCTGTTGATATTGAGGGCATAATGGGCCGCATCGGGAAATTGCCGGTCAATCCGTCAAATTATTTCAACCTGAGATCGGTTGATAACAAACTGTATTACCAAAGAAGGTCCCTGAAAGATGAAAAAACCAAAATGCTGGTTTATGATTTCGATGAAAGAAAGGAAACCGATCTGGGAAATGTGGATGGTTACGAAATATCAGCTGACAGAAAAAAAATGCTGGTTGGCCAGGAGGGTGGATATGGGATCATCGCAATACCTTCATCGGAAATTAAGCTTACCGAGAAGTTGAATCTCTTCGAAATGGAAATGACGATAGACAGGCACGAGGAATGGAAACAGATTTTCAATGAATCATGGCGGCAAATGCGGGATTTCTTTTATCTGCCCAATATGCACGGGGTTGACTGGAACGCGGAGAAGGAACGCTATGCCCCCCTGGTAAAATATGTTAACCATCGCAACGACCTGACCTATATCATTGGTGAAATGATCAGCGAGCTGAATATAGGCCATGCTTATGTTGGTGGCGGACAAAGGCCTGAACCTGAAAAAATTAAGATGGGTTTATTGGGTGCTGTAATTTCCAAAGACAGTATAAGCGGCTACTTCAGGATTGATAAAATATTGAAAGGCCAGAACTGGGATAGTAAGAGAAGGTCACCCTTGACGGAAATAGGTGTTAATGCCTCGAATGGCGATTATATTATTGAAATTGAGGGTGTAACCACCGCAAATATGGTCAATATTTACCAGGCACTTGTCAACAAAGCCGATAAACAGGTAAAACTTTCACTGAATAACAAACCAACCGGACAGGGAAAGCGTGAAGTTACTGTTATTCCCACGGATGATGAATCAGGCCTATACTATTTTAATTGGGTAGAAACCAATATTGAGAAGGTAAACAAGGCTACCGGCGGAAGGGTTGGCTATTTGCATATTCCCGATATGGGCATTGACGGACTGAATGAATTTGTCAAATATTACTATCCCCAGTTGACCAAAGAGGCCCTTATTATAGATGTTCGCGGCAACGGCGGGGGATTTGTTTCTCCCATCGTGATAGAAAGGTTAAGAAGAGAAGCAGCCCAGATCACCATAGCCAGAAATGGCAAACCCAATTTTGAACCCGATGGCACCATGAATGGTCCCAAGGTGATGCTTTGCGATGAATTTTCTGCATCCGACGGTGATATCGTCAGTTACCGGTTCAGGGTTCACAAACTGGGAACCATCATCGGAAAAAGGACCTGGGGCGGCGTTGTGGGTATCAGAGGAACATTGCCTTTTCTGGATGGGGGTACATTGAGTAAACCGGAATTTTCACGATACGACCTGGAAGGAAAGGAATGGGTAATGGAAGGGAAGGGGGTGGAGCCGGATATCACCGTTGACAACGATCCTTACCTGGAATTCACAGGCACGGATCAGCAATTGAACAAAGGTATTGAGGTGATTCTGGAGGAATTGAAGTCCGGGGCAAAAAAAATCCCAGACCCACCTGCCAATCCTGTCAAATAGGAATTTGTTGTTCAAGTACCAATTCCCCGAACTGAAAATTTCACTAATATTGAGTGTTCTAAGAAAATCAGGTCATAACCTATCTTAAGCAGAAAAATGGGAGATCCGGATCATATTGGATTTGATAACGAGAAATACCTCCGGGAGCAGACTTCTGCTATTCTTGAAAGGGTGGACCGGTTTAACCATAAGTTATACCTGGAGTTCGGCGGTAAGATCTTATATGATTATCATGCAGCCCGTGTGTTACCGGGGTTTGACCCGAATGTCAAAATACGGCTTTTGCAAAAATTAAAAGATAAAATTGATGTAATACTCTGTATTCATGCAGGGGCTATTGAAAAGAAAAAAATCAGGGCCGATTTTGGAATCACCTATGATGCGGATGCATTAAAAACCATTGATGATTTCAGGGAATGGGGGATTGATGTGACAGCCGTAGTGATTACCCGGTATAAAAATCAGTCTCCGGCCACAGCGTTCAAGAATAAGCTTGAAATGAGGGGAGTCAAGGTATATGTGCATTATCCCACCAAGGGATATCCCATGGATATTGACCAGATTGTCAGTGATAAGGGATACGGTGCAAACGAGTATATCACAACCACAAAACCTATTGTTATCGTTACGGGTCCGGGACCAGGCAGCGGTAAACTTGCCACCTGCCTGTGCAATCTCTACCATGAATATAAGAACGGAATCAAGGCGGGATATGCGAAATTTGAAACCTTTCCGATCTGGGACCTGCCCATCGACCATAAGGTGAATCTGGCCTATGAAGCCGCCACAGTGGACCTTGAAGATGAGGTACTGATTGATGAACATCATCTGAAAGCCTATAATATAGAGGTTGTGAATTACAACCGTGATATTGAAGCATTTCATCTGCTCAAACGGATCATAGAAAAAATAACAGGCGGAGAATCCATGTACCAGTCTCCGACTGACATGGGAGTGAACCGGGCCAGTTCAGGTATTGTAAATGACAGCATCATCACCGAAGCGTCGCACCAGGAAATCATCCGGAGATACTTCCGGTGCGCCGTGGAATATATCATGGGCCTGGTGGATAAAAGCACCCTGGACCGGATCACAAAAATCATGAATAAAATAGGGGCCAAGGTTGAGGACCGGAAAGTGGTAATGCCTGCGAGAGAAGCTGCAAAAGAAGCTGAAAAAAGCGGAAAGGGCAATGCGGGTGTCTTTTGCGGAGCAGCCATTGAACTGCATGACGGTACCATTATTAAGGGCAAGAATTCTCCCCTGTTGCATGCTTCGTCGAGCCTGATCCTGAATGCCACAAAACACCTGGCCGGAATTCCGGATAATATGTACATCCTGCCCCAGAACATCATTGATTCGGTGACCTATTTGAAAAAGGACATACTGAATGGAAAAATGGTCAGTCTCGAT
Organism: Bacteroidales bacterium; assembly: GCA_016930375.1. Taxonomy (GTDB): domain Bacteria; phylum Bacteroidota; class Bacteroidia; order Bacteroidales; family UBA10428; genus UBA5072. Next base: position 6,056 of record JAFGGU010000010.1, read on the forward strand.
GTGGAAGAAACATTAATTGTGCTCGGCATAAGTGCTTTATCCAATCCCGTTGCACAAATGGCCCTGGAAAACCTGAAATTTCTGCGCAATTGCGAAGTGCATACCACCCATATCCCTACACCGGGCGATGAAGCAGGATGGAGGAAACTACAGGTAAACCTGACATGTGATCCCGAGTATTCAAGTAAAAGCCTATTTATGGGCAGGGAATAATCGATTATCAGTGAGAACAAAATCTTATATTTATTACATTATAAATCCTAAACCGATGAAAACACTGAACAATCTGCTGTTTTTTTTATTTCTTCTGATCATGATGACAAGCTGTAACGACAAAAACAAATCAGCAAGGATAACCTCCCAGGGTGATTATCCTGCTCCCCCAATGGCATTGATCATTCCGGATACCATGCTGGAATTCGGAAATGCCCGTATCGACAATTACTTCTGGATGAAGGACAGGGATAATCCTGAGGTGATGGCCTACCTGAAATCGGAAAATGCCTATACTGATACCGTTATGGCTCATACTCGGGATCTTCAGGAAAAGCTGTTTCTGGAAATGAAAGGAAGAATAAAAGAAGAAGATCAATCGGTTCCCCAGATCGATAACGGGTATTTTTACTATAACCGGACTGAAAAAGACAGGCAATATCCCATCTATTGCCGGAAAAAAGGCAATGTGTCCAGTCCCGAAGAGGTGCTCTTTGACGTAAATAAGATGGCAGAAGGCACACAGGCATACATCTTTTCCAATTTCGAGATCACTTCCGATAATAAACTGGCTGCTTATTCCTACAACACAACCGGATCCTATGCAGAATTTAACCTGAAAATCAGAAACCTGGAAACCGGTGAGGATCTGCCGTATGAGATTTCCAACGTGCAGTCATTTGTCTGGGCCAACGATAATAAAACCCTGTTTTATACAAAGTCCAGTGAAACTTTCCGGCCATACAGGGTGTACCGTCACCAGATCAATTCCAAGGTGCCCGATGTACTCCTGTTTGAAGAAAAAGATGAAATGTTTAATGTATATGTAGGCAAGTCCAGGACCAAAGAATACATTTATCTCGCTTCCGGCAGTTTTACAACCTCTGAATACCGTTATCTGCCTGCTGATAAGCCCCTGGCTGATTTTAAGGTGTTCCTGCCAAGGCAAAAGGATGTTGATTACAGCATCCAGCACCATAAAACCAGGATTTTTATCAAGTACAAGGATCTGCAACATATCAACTCCATGATCTATGAAGCTCCGCTGAGCGGTTTCAGCGATAAATCGACCTGGAAAGAATTGGTAAAGCATGATTCTGCGGTTAAAATTCAGGATATGGATGTATTTGACCAATTCCTTACCTTGTATATCAGAAAGGACGGCCTGAACGGAATCGACGTGATCGATCTTACCTCGGGGGAGAGGAAGTCGATCAGCTTTCCTGAACCGGTGTATGTTGTATCACCCATGTATACTCCTGAATATGAATCCTTAAAATACCGCTATTCCTATACTTCACTGAACAGGCCCAATACAGTGTATGATTATGATATGACCAGCGGCGCCAGTGAAAAACTAAAGGAACAGGAGATCCCAAGCGGGTTCAATGCAGATGAATATGTTGTCGAACGGCTTTGGGCTCCTACAGCAGATGGTAAAAAAGTGCCTATGGCGGTATTGTATAAAAAAACGCTTCAAAAGGACGGCAGTAATCCTGCGCTACTGTATGGTTATGGTTCTTATGGCAGCAATACAGATGCCTATTTCAGATCATCCTTGTTTAGCCTGGTCGACAGGGGCTTTGTTTATGCCCTGGCGCAGGTAAGGGGTGGCAGTGAACTGGGTGAACAATGGTACGAGGATGGCAAACTCATGAAGAAGATGAACAGCTTCACCGATTTTATCGCCTGTGGTGATTTCCTGGTTAAAGAAAAGTACACCTCTCCGTCACGTCTCGGAATGCATGGAGGTAGTGCCGGCGGACTTCTGGTGGGCGCAGTTGCGAACATGCGGCCCGATCTGTTCCATGTGGTGCTGGCCGATGTGCCCTTTGTGGATATTATCAATACCATGCAGGACGAAAGCCTGCCACTCACCACGCAGGAATATGAGCAATGGGGAAATCCCGGGGAAGAGGAAGCCTACCAGTATATGCTTTCTTATTCACCCTATGATAACGTGAAACCGCAGAATTATCCCAATATTCTTGCAACGGCAGGATGGAACGACTCCCAGGTCATGTATCATGAGCCGGCCAAATGGGTGGCAAAACTCAGGGCCTTAAAAACCGATAACAATATCCTCCTGCTCAAAACAAACCTTGAATCGGGACATGGAGGTGCCACCGGTCGATTCGATTACCTGAAGGATGTTGCGTTCCGGTATGCGTTTCTGATCGACAGGATGGGTGTGAAGGTTGCAGAGTAAATGGGCAAAAACATATGAAAGAACGTCTGATGCTTTCAGCCATATTCCTATTATCATTCCTATTGATGTCACCGGATTCATCAGGGCAAATCAGTTATATTGCCCATCGCGGAGAGTCAGGATCGGCGCCTGAGAACACGCTGGCAGCTTTCCGGCTTGCCTGGGAAAGGAATGCCGATGCTGTGGAGCTGGATATTCATTTATCAAAAGATAACCGGATTATGGTTATTCATGATGCAAATACCAAGAGAACCTCAGCCGAAGATTATTCGGTTAAGGATACAGAATCTGACATTTTGCGGACACTGGATGTCGGGTTATTTAAAGACAGTGCCTTTAAAGGCGAACGAATTCCTTTCCTGGAAGAAGCCATCCGGATCATTCCGCCCGGAAAAAAACTCGTGGTTGAGATCAAAAGCGGGAGTGATGTCTTGCCCTGGCTCGGAAAAGTTGTAAAGGCAAGTAAAAAAGAAGATCAGCTGGTTTTTATTGCTTTCGACTGGCAGGTAATTTTGGAGGCCCGGAAGATGTTTCCCGATAATCCCTGTTACTGGCTGAGCAGCAATAAGAAGGAAACCATGGAGAAACTCGACGAAGCTGCTGCAGCGGGTTTGGATGGTCTGGATCTGCATTTCCTGGTTATTGATGAAGCGCTCATGCAGGAGGCCGGGAACTTAAATCTTGAAATAATGGCATGGACCGTGGATAACCCGGTCGAAGCCAAACGACTGTCTGATATGGGCGTGAAATCAATCACCACTAACCATACGGCATGGTTGCGATCACAAATGGCTGAATAATCATTTTAAAATTTGGTTTATGAGACTATTTAAAGGAATTGGAATTGTGCTTTTACTTCTTCTGGTTTCAAATACCTATGCACAGGATTGGAAGCCTGCAGGCACCAGGATAAAAACAACATGGGCTGAAAAGGTTGATCCGGCCAGTCCTTTGCCTGAGTATCCCCGGCCGCAGCTTGTAAGAAAAGAGTGGATGAGCCTGAACGGACTCTGGGATTATGTGATTCTTCCCAAGGGAAATACGCTGACAGGCAAATTTGACGGAAAAATCCTGGTGCCCTTTGCCATCGAATCAAGCCTTTCAGGTGTGCAAAAAGCAGTGGGTGATCAGAATGAGCTTTGGTACCACCGTACCTTTGAAATTCCCCCTGCCTGGAAAAATTATCGTGTGATGCTGAATTTCGGGGCAGTAGACTGGAAGGCCGATGTCTGGATCAATAATACCAGGATCGGATCACATACCGGAGGTTATACTCCCTTTTCACTGGACATAACTCCTTTTATTGTAAAAAGCGGGAAACAGGAACTTGTCGTAAGAGTCTGGGATCCTACCGATGAGGGATTTCAGCCGCATGGAAAGCAGGTAAATAAACCCCAGAGCATATGGTATACTTCGGTAACAGGCATATGGCAGACGGTGTGGATTGAACCTGTTGAACAGGTCCACATCAGCCAGATCAAAACCATTCCTGATGTTGACGGCAGTTCTGTTTCGGTTTTGGCCATGGCCAGGGATGCCGTCGCCGGAGACCTTGTCGAGGTTAAAATTATGGACAAAGGAAAACTTGTGAGTTCCGGCCGGTCATCGTCCGGTCAGGAAGTTCTTCTCGCCGTGCCGCAGGCCAAATTGTGGAGTCCTGAATCTCCTTTCCTGTATGACCTGGAAGTATCTCTAATACATGGTGGTAAGGTGATTGACAAAGTGAGCAGTTACTTTGGCATGAGAAAGGTGTCGACAAAACAGGACGAAAATGGCGTTGTTCGCATACAGTTGAATAACAAGAATTATTTCCAGTTTGGCCCGCTCGACCAGGGCTGGTGGCCTGATGGTTTGTACACTGCGCCGACCGATGAAGCCTTGCTGTATGACATCAGGAAAACGAAGGACTTTGGATTCAATATGATCCGTAAACATGTGAAAGTTGAACCGGCCCGGTGGTATTATCATTGCGACCGCGAAGGAATACTGGTATGGCAGGATATGCCGAGCGGTGATCGTTCACCCCAGTGGCAGATGCGCAATTATTTCAATGGCAAGGAATTGCAACGGAGTGCCCAGTCTGAAGACAACTTCCGGAAAGAGTGGAAGGAGATCATCAACCTGTGCTATTCAAATCCGTGCGTGGTTACCTGGGTGCCATTCAATGAAGCCTGGGGGCAGTTTAAAACGCCTGAGATAGTAGAATGGACGAAGAATTATGATCCTTCCAGGCTGGTAAATCCGGCCAGCGGGGGTAATCACTATGATACCGGTGATATGCTGGATATCCACAATTATCCTGACCCGGTGCTGGCCATGTTTGACGGCAAACGGGCATGCGTTCTGGGTGAGTATGGAGGAATCGGACTGGCGCTGGAAAATCATCTGTGGGAACAGGATCGCAACTGGGGATATGTACAGTATAAAACTTCGGAAGAAGCTACGGATGCTTACATCAAACTGGCTGAAAAACTGAAGCTCCTCATTACGGCATGTTACTCGGCGGCCGTATATACACAAACCACCGACGTGGAAATTGAAGTGAATGGTCTGATGACCTATGACCGGAAAGTTATCAAGTTGAATGAGGAACGTATCCGAAAAGTGAACAGGGAAGTCTGTAATTCCCTCAATCCTTAATTATATGGTATGGACAGAAAGAATTTTTTAAGATTGCTGCCTGCGGCAGGCATTTCACCTTATTTTCTGCCTTTTGGTGTCAGAAATGGTAAGGGAATGCATGATTTTCCTTCAGCAGAGGCCGATACAAGAGCGTATTGGATTCAGGTAATGCAAAAACTCGCTGATCCGGTGCTGCGAAACCTGGGTGCAGGCAAGCTAAAAGTCAATATGCCGGTTGAATCCCGGGGTAGTGACCGCCATAAATACACGCACCTGGAAGCTTTCGGAAGAACCATGGCGGGAATAGCGCCATGGCTGGAGCTTGGACCAGATGAATCTCCCGAAGGAGCATTGCGCGCATCCTATATTAAGCTGGTACATGAGTGCACCGCCAATGCCGTGGATCCTTCTTCTCCTGATTTCATGAATTTTCTCGAAGGTGGTCAGCCTCTGGTTGATGCGGCTTTTCTGGCACATGGACTTTTACGGGGTTATGACCAGTTATGGATTCCCCTGGATTCGCGGGTAAAAGAAAATGTTGTCAATGCTTTGAAACAAACCAGAAGCATTAAGCCGGGACAAAGCAACTGGTTGCTTTTCAGCGCTATGGTTGAAGTCTTTCTGTTAAAAAGCGGCAATGCATGGAATAATAAACCTGCCGGATTCGCTTTGTCCAGGTTCTCGGATTGGTACAAGGGCGACGGGGTATATGGTGACGGACCTGAATTTCACTGGGATTATTACAACAGTTTTGTAATCCATCCCATGTTGCTTGATGTGGTGCATACCCTGAACGAATCCGGCATAGAAACTTCAGTTCCTTACGGTGACATTCTGAACAGGGCCCGTCGCTATGCTGCCATCCAGGAAAGGATGATATCACCCGAGGGAACCTATCCGCCCATCGGCCGTTCCTTGTGTTACCGGTTCGGGGCATTCCAGTTGCTCGGGCAAATAGCTTTACTCGGGCAACTACCTGAGGATGTTTCTCCTGCCCAGGTCAGAAGCGCCATGTCGGCAGTAATTTCACGCCAAGCGGAGGCTCCGGGAACTTTTGATGATAATGGCTGGTTGACAATAGGCGTATACGGACATCAACCCGGAATAAGTGAAACCTATATTTCAACCGGAAGCCTTTACCTGTGCACCACAGGACTGTTGCCTCTCGGATTGTCAGGTAGTGATCCATTCTGGACGGCGCCTGCGGCAGACTGGACCACAAAGAAAATCTGGAAAGGAATTGATGTCTCTGCAGACCATGCGGCAAGTTTTTAACTATTTATAACAGAGATTTCGTGGATTACCTGGACTTTTTATAAAACTTTATTGCATCCATTTTATCGTTAAATAAAACCATTATGAAAACACTTAAAGTTTTTATTCTACTCTTTCTCTTCGGAGTTTTAGCCCTGCCAGGATTTGGACAGCAAAAATCCTACTTCAATCCCGACCAGATTGATATTCCTTATACGAAGTATGTTCTGGACAATGGATTAACCCTGATCGTTCATGAAGATCATAAAGCACCTATTGTAGCTGTGAACATCTGGTATCACGTGGGTTCAAAGAATGAGAAACCCGGCCGCACCGGATTTGCTCATCTGTTTGAGCATCTCATGTTCAACGGCAGCGAAAACTTTAACAACGATTATTTCCAGGCTTTGGAAAGCATCGGAGCAACCGACCTCAATGGTACTACAAGCAATGACCGTACGAATTATTTCCAGAATGTGCCTACTGCGGGACTTGACCAGGTTCTTTTCCTGGAAAGCGACCGCATGGGTCATTTGCTGGGTGCGATTGACCAGGCCAAACTGGATGAGCAGCGCGGTGTGGTTCAGAATGAAAAACGCCAGGGTGAAAATCAACCCTATGGCCGATCTTATGAGGTCATAACTCAGGCCACCTATCCGCAGGGGCATCCCTATTCATGGACGGTTATCGGATCGATGGAGGACCTGACTGCAGCCAGTCTGGATGATGTGAAAGAGTGGTTTAAAACCTATTATGGCCCGTCCAATGCAGTTTTAAGTATTGCAGGAGATGTGAAACCGGAAGAGATACTGGCAAAAGTAAAAAAGTATTTCGGCGATATTCCTCCCGGTCCCTCGCTTACCAAACCAGAGAGAAACATAGCCAAAAGGTTTGAGGATTCGCGCGGGTATTATGAGGACCGGGTTCCTGAAGCCAGGATCACCATGGTTTGGAACGTTCCCAACTGGGGTTCAAAAGAGGCTGCATTGCTTGATCTGGCGACCGATGTGTTGTCAGTAGGCAAAACCTCCCGCCTGTATAAAAAGCTTGTCTATGAAGATCAATCTGCCACTTCGGCCAATGCCTATATCGGTGCACGGGAGATAGCGGGTACTGTAACCATGGACGTCAGGGTAAAGCCTGGAAAAACAGTTGAAGAAGTTGAAAAAACAATGAACGAAGTTCTGCGGGATTTCCTGGAAAAGGGACCCACACAGGAAGAACTGGACAGGGTGCGTTCGAGTTACTTTTCCAACTTTCTGAAAGGCATTGAACGCATCGGCGGATTTGGCGGGAAATCAGATATACTGGCAACCAATATGGTATTTGGCGGTTCTCCGGATTATTATAAACAAGCCCTGAAGTATGTTGCCGAGGCTACGGTTGAGGATATGCAGAAGGTCTGCAATGAATGGCTTGGTATCGGAAAATATACCCTTGTTTGCGAGCCGTTTCCAACCTTAAAGGCTTCAGGTGAAGGCATTGACCGCAGCAAAATGCCCGAATTGGGTATACCGGTGCCATCATCGTTCCCTGAACTGCACAAAGCCACTTTAAAGAACGGACTAAAAGTTGTGCTGGCAAATCGAAAGGGAATTCCAACCATCGTCGGTAGTCTGTTTTTCAATGCAGGATTCGCAGCTGATGCTCTTTCAAAGCCCGGCCTGGCAAGTCTGGCCATGGATATGCTGGATGAAGGTACTCAAAACCTGACAACGCTTCAGATCAGTGAGAAACTTCAGTTGCTCGGAGCATCCATTGGGACTGGCTCAGATATGGATGCATCCTATGTGAATTTCAATACGCTGCAACAAACACTGGAGCCAACCCTGGATCTTTTTGCTGATATTCTACTCAACCCTGCTTTTCCGCAGAAAGAGTTTGACAGACTAAAGAAAGAGCACCTGAACAGCATTGATCAGGAAAAGTCCCAGCCCTTTGGCATGGTGTTGCGTGTATTTCCAAAAATGATGTACGGTCAGGGACATGCCTACGGCAATCCTTATAATGGAACAGGCTACAAAGCTACTGTTGAATCGATTGCACCGGAAGATATCCGGAAATTCTACAGCACATGGATAAGGCCTAATAATGCCACCCTGGTAATAGTGGGTGATATCCAGATTGAAGATCTTGTTTCCAAGCTGGAAAATAAACTGGCCGGCTGGAAAAAGGGTGAAATACCCAAAATCAATATTACTGCTGTTAAAAATGTAGCCGGTAAAAAAATCTATTTGATTAACAGACCTGAATCAACTCAGTCTGTCATCTTTGCAGGTTATTTGACCACGCCTTACGGACAGGTATCGCAGCCTGCTCTGAATGCGATGAACAATATCCTGGGAGGCGATTTTGTATCCAGGATTAACATGAACCTGAGGGAAGACAAACACTGGTCATACGGAGCCAGTACCCTTGTGCTGGATGCTAAGGGTCAACGTCCTTTCCTCGCTTATGCATCTGTACAGTCTGATAAAACAAAGGAATCCATCCAGGAAGTTGAAAAGGAACTTGCTTCCATTGTCAGTGATAATCTCATCTCAGCCGATGAGTTCAACAGGGTACAACGGAATATGACTTTGCAACTGCCCGGCATGTGGGAGACCAACAGTTCGGTGACTTATTCCATTGTGGACCAGGTAAAATTCAACCTTGGGGATGATTATTTTAAAAC
>JAFGGU010000011.1 GCA_016930375.1 Bacteroidales bacterium
TGTGCGGATGAAGGGACTCGAACCCCCACGCCTTACGGCACAAGATCCTAAGTCTTGCGCGGCTACCAATTACGCCACATCCGCGGCTAAAATGTCGCGCAAAGATACCACTTTTTACTTTCCACGAAAATAAAATGCATTTCATTTTGATTATCTGAGGTTTCGGAAGTGACTGAAGATATTCATTAATTTAAGACTTAAATGTATTAAATTTGCACTTCTAACCTAAAATATCCGGATTATGAAAAAATTCGTTTTGATAGCTGTTTTTGGTGCGCTGCTTTCTACCGGCAGGGCACAGCAGATCTACCAGTCGGAAAGACTTGTCAAAAAATGGGAAACACCCGCTGAATTGAAGGTACCGGAATCGGTTTACTACGATACTGCCCGACAGGTATTGTACGTATCCAACGTAACAGGAAGTCCTACCGATAAGGACGGTACAGGTTTCATCTCCAGGATTTCGCCGGAAGGAAAAATCCTGGAGCTGCAGTGGGTAACCGGACTGAATGCTCCAAAAGGCCTTGGAGTAAGTGGTGAATTCCTGTATGTATCGGATATCAGCCGGGTGGTGAAAATCAATATTGCCACAGGCAAAATAGCTGAACAGGTTGAAATACCGGGTTCACAATTCCTGAATGACATTGCCGCCGACAGCCAGGGGAATGTTTATGTTTCTGATATGAACGGAAAAACGATCTATGTGATCCGGGGTGGAAGTTTTGAAGTCCTGGTGAAATCGGACAAAGTGACTGGCGTCAACGGGCTTTTTGTAGTGGAAGGAAATCTACTGGCCGGCCTGCAGGACAGGATCGTCAGCATTAGTTTGCGAACCAAGGAGATCAAAGATTACATACTGAATACCGGGGGTATTGACGGACTGGTTCCGGATGGAAATGGCAACTATCTGATCTCCGACTGGCTTGGGAATATTCACCAGGTAAGCACCGGTAAAGAAAAGGAAAAGCTTCTTGATACCACGCCCGCCAATATCTACGCAGCTGATATTGACTACGTACCTTCGAAAAAACTATTGCTGGTGCCTACATTCAGTGATAACAGGGTGGTGGCGTATGAATTGAAGTAGCTGTTCACTGTTTACCTAACTTTTACCACTTCATAACTCCGGCTTCCCAGTCCGATCTCCTCGCCGTGCGCCAAACCTTCTTCCCAATGCACATTGCGATGGGTGAGGACAAATTTGTCTTTCCCCCGGTGAAGATCATGGTCCTTTTCAGAACAGATCCTGCTCATCGGTAAGGCAGGCGCCTCTTTGACCATGTCTGCACAGGCCTGATCAAGGGCAACCGGATCAAAGGACGCAGCAATTCCTATGTCGGAGACCAGCGGATAGTCATTGAAATTCCAGCAATCACAATCCGGGGATACATTCATGATGAAGCTGATGTGAAAAGCTGGTTTATCTTTAAGAACCGCCAGTGAATATTCGGCAATTTTGCGGCTGGAAAGTTCTGATGCCGATTCCCAAACAGCCTGCGCAGCATCGTATTGACAAACGGCTACACATTGACCGCATCCCACGCATTTTTTGTAATCGATCCTGGCAATTTTATCAGCACCGACATGTATGGCATCATGGGCGCAATTGCGCTCACATACCCGACACCCGGTACAATTCTCAACAACAATCTTCGGGGAAGATGTGGAATGCAGTTCCAGTTTCCCGCCAACCGAGGCGCATCCCATGCCCAGGTTTTTGAGTGTCCCGCCAAATCCGGTCAGCTCATGTCCCTTAAAATGGGTCATGGTAATCAGGATATCGGCATCTGCAATAGCCTTTCCAATTTTAGCGGTCTTGCAATGTTCCAGGTGAACGGGGATTTCCACAAGATCTGTTCCGCGAAGTCCGTCGGCAATAATCACCGGACAATCAACAGCGAGAGGATTAAATCCATTCTCAAATGCAGCCCTGATATGATCCACAGCATTGGATCGCCGGCCATGGTAAAGGGTATTGCTATCGGTAAGGAAGGGTTTGGCCCCTTTGCTCTTCAGGTAATTTACCAGGGTGGCCGCAAAGTTCGGCCTGATATAGGAAAGATTCCCGGGTTCCCCGAAATGAATCTTCACTGCCGTGATCTTGTTGTCAAAATCAATGGTATCGATACCGGCTTTCCTGACGAGACTTTCCAGTTTCTTCAACAGGTTATTGGATGCATTGGCGCGGAGATCGGTGAAATAGACTTGTGATGGCATACTTTGCTGGGTTATGAGGTTTATTTGATAAAGTTGTGATTGTTGTGGTTGTTGTGATTGTTGTGGTTGTTGTGATTGTTGTGGTTGTTGTGATTGTTGTGGTTGTTTCACATAAGAACTTTTACAACCAATACAACCCACAACCAACACAACATTTTCACCTTAATTCAAAATTCTTCCCCAGATAAACCCTTCTCACCTGTTCATCCTCGGCAAGCTCTTTGGAAGTGCCGGCCTTCAGGATCTCACCTTCGAAAAGCAGGTATGCCCTGTCAGTGATGGAAAGGGTTTCATGCACATTGTGGTCGGTGATCAGGATGCCTATGTTTTTTTCCCGGAGCTTGGCAATAATTTCCTGGATATCCTCAACTGCAATGGGATCCACGCCTGCAAAAGGCTCGTCGAGCAGGATAAAATTGGGTTTAAGCGCCAGTGCGCGTGCAATTTCCGTTCTGCGCCTTTCTCCACCTGAAAGCTGTATCCCCAGGCTCTTTCGTATTTTCTGTAAACCAAACTCATTCAGCAGCGATTCGACCCTGAAATGTTGCTCTTCCCTGGATAGTTTGGTCATTTCAAGAACAGCCCTGATGTTGTCCTCCACACTCAACCGGCGAAAAACCGAGGCTTCCTGCGCAAGGTAGCCGATTCCCTTCTGCGCACGACGGTATACGGGTTCATGCGTTATTTCCTCATCATCCAGGAATATTTTTCCCGAATTAGGCTGAATTAATCCCACGATCATGTAAAACGATGTGGTTTTCCCGGCCCCGTTAGGTCCCAGCAAACCGGCAATCTCTCCCTGCTCTACTTCAAACGACACGTCTTTTACCACCGTGCGGGTCCGGTAACGCTTAACCAGATTTTCAGTACGTAGTTTCATGGTGTCCTAAAAAGTGAATGATCTCATCTGTACTTATCCGGCAAGCATTTTAGCCTGCCGTCCTTTTTCAACCCGCTTCGACAAAAATATGCCGATTTCATACAAAAACAGCATGGGCAATCCAACCAGAAGCTGCGTAAACATATCAGGCGTTGGGGTAATGATTCCGGCCAGGAGCAAAATAACGATCACGGCATGTTTTCGATAATGCTTTAAGAACGATGGCGTAACCAACCCTACCTTGCTCAGAAAATAAATCATCACGGGAAGCTCAAACAGTATTCCGCTGGCCAGCACAACAGACGTTATCAAGGAATTGTATGAGGCCAGCGTTGGTATGTTCTTTACGATCTCACTCACATGGTAGTTGTACAGAAAGTTAATGGAAAAGGGCGTGATCAGAAAATAGCCAAAGATAACTCCAACAAAGAAAAGTATGGTAATGTAAAACACAGCCCCGGTTGCATGTTTCTGCTCATTCTGGTAAAGTGCGGGTTTTATAAAACGCCACAATTCAAAGAACATGTATGGAAACCCCAAAACCAGGCCAACCACCAGGCTGATTTTAATATGCGCTATAAACTGTCCGGCCACCTGTGTATTCTGCAATACCAGGGGTGTGGAATTAAAGCAGAGATTATCAATATGGATCCTTTGTCCCAACTGGCACAGTATGCGGTTTGTCCAAAAGTCGGGTTGACTTGGACCCAGAAGTATAATATCAAATATGATCCGCTTGAATAAGAATGCCAGAATGCCAAATAAAACAATCGCAATCGCTGAACGAATGATGTGCCACCTGAGCTCTTCAAGGTGCTCCAGAAACGTCATTTCCCCTTTTTCCTTTTCTTCCATGTGCAATTTCCCAGTCAGATATGTGATATGTTAATAAAAATTAAAATGCCTTTTTGGGCATAGCGAAATAAGAAAAAAAATATTAATTTAGTTAGCAAATGAGATTATTATTTTAAGATTGCCTACAGACAGGCAATTCATGCCTGCAGGTTTATCGAACATTTGTATTTTCATTACGTATTACCCTGTTATTTTATATGATCTTTCTCCGGGGTTGATCAGGAGTGGCACTCTCAGGGGAATCAGATATAAATTGTAATAAAGATGATTGTTGGCACCGAAATTTCATTATCAGAAATCTTAAAAAAGCATTTTGGTTTTACCAGTTTTAAGGGGAATCAGGAATTCATCATCCGGAACGTCCTGGAAGGAAATGACACTTTTGTTTTAATGCCTACCGGGGGAGGAAAGTCATTGTGTTACCAGCTTCCAGCTCTAATCATGCCAGGCACAGCCGTTATCATTTCGCCCCTGATTGCGCTGATGAAGAACCAAGTGGATGCCATGCGCAGCTTCAGCGAAGAGGACGGCGTGGCGCATTTTATGAATTCATCGCTCAATAAAGCCGCTATAACAAAAGTGAAGCACGATATCCTGGAAGGAAAGACCAAATTGCTTTACGTAGCTCCCGAATCACTTACCAAAGAAGAAAACATACAATTCCTGAAAAAGGTTAAAATTTCTTTTTACGCTATCGATGAAGCGCATTGCATATCGGAATGGGGTCATGATTTCCGCCCTGAATACCGACGGATCAGGCCTATTATTAATGAAATCGGCACTGAACCCATCATCGCGTTAACGGCAACAGCTACTCCCAAAGTTCAGCATGATATACAGAAAAACCTTGGAATGCTTGATGCCAGGGTTTTCAAATCATCATTCCGCAGACATAACCTCTATTACGAAGTAAGGCCCAAAAAGAACGTCACCAAGGAAATTATCAAATACATCAAGAATAATGCAGGAAAATCGGGCATTATTTACTGCCTGAGCCGGAAGAAAGTAGAAGAGCTGGCTGAAACCCTGGCGGTTAACGGTATCAAAGCACTTCCTTATCATGCCGGGCTTGATTCTGCCACCCGGTCAAAAAACCAGGACAGCTTTCTGATGGAGGAAGCCGATGTTATTGTAGCCACCATTGCTTTTGGGATGGGTATCGATAAGCCTGACGTTCGCTTCGTGATCCATTATGATATTCCCAAAAGCCTTGAAGGATATTACCAGGAGACCGGCAGAGCGGGACGCGATGGCGGTGAAGGTAAATGTATTGCCTTTTACAGCTACAAAGACATTCAGAAACTGGAAAAATTCATGCAGGGTAAGCCCATCGCCGAACAGGAGATCGGGAAACAACTCCTCCTGGAAACTGTCGCCTATGCTGAATCCTCCGTATGCAGACCGAAACAGCTGCTGAATTATTTCGGAGAGGAAATGGCTGAAAATTGCGATAACTGCGACAATTGTCTGCATCCCAAAAACCTGTTTGAAGGGAAGGATGATATTGCCCTGGCATTGAAAGCCATCCTGGAGGTTAAGGAGAAATTCAAGTATGACCATATCGCCAGCATTCTGGCGGGAATTAAAACCGCTGCCATTAAATCATACAATCACCAGATGCTTGACTCTTTCGGCATCGGGAAGCACAAAGATATCAATTACTGGAGTATGGTGATCCGGCAGGCATTGATCAAAAGGCTGATCCAAAAGGATATTGAGAATTATGGATTGCTGAAACTTGATGAAAAGGGTCACGAATTTCTGAATAGCCCGGTTTCATTCATGTTGTCGGAAGACCATGATTATTCAGATACGGACGAGGAAGAAGAAAACTATGGGGGATCTGATAGACCCGGAACTGTTGATGAGGAACTTTTCACCATACTGAAAGGCTTGAGAAAGAAACACGCCAAACAACTGCAGTTACCACCCTTTGTCATCTTTCAGGATCCTTCCCTGGAAGACATGGCTATCCAGTACCCGATATCCATCGAGGAATTGCAGAATATCACCGGTGTGGGAGCAGGGAAAGCCAAAAGATACGGGGCAGAATTCATCAAGATCATCAAGAGTTATGTAGAGGAAAAGGAAATTATCCGGCCCCAGGATATGGTTGTCAAATCGATTGTAAATAAATCCAATTTAAAAGTATTTATCATACAGAGCATTGACCGCCAGATGGATTTCCAGGACATTGCCTCGGCAAAAAACATTGACATGGGTACTTTGCTCGATGAAATTGAAGCAATTGTTAATTCGGGGACCAAAATTAATATCGACTACTACCTGAACAGTATCATGGAGGAGGATCATCAGCAGGATATTTACAATTATTTCATGGAGGAGGCCGAAGATGAATCCGTTGAAAATGCATTGCAGGAGCTGGGTGAAGATAACTATACCGAGGAAGAAGTCCGGCTGATGCGCATCAAGTTCATGTCGGAGTTGGGAAACTAGGCCCGGTTCGTCTTCCCTTCCAGGTAAACCCGGAAAAAATGCCGGCTATGGCAAACAAAACCGTATAAAAAGGATACACCAATTCATACAGCAAGAACCATCCTTCAGGAAGGTTCTTGCCGTAAAACCGGAGAAAGCCCTTTAAAAAACCCATATCGGTCAGAAGTTTTACCATATACATAACGGGGAATAGCCATACATTGAACCCTGTTACCAGTAAGATCAGGGCATGCAAAACCGATAAATTCACCAGGAAAACCAAAAAGGATGTGTAAAGTATGTCGAAATCCCTGTAATAGGGTGCTTTGGAGACCCATCGTTTACGTTGCTGAAAAAAATCTTTTAGGGTTGTGGCGCCCCTTGTAGTTGCAATTGCCTGGAACGTCTTGGCCAAAACAATACGTTTTCCGGGGTTTCGCTTAAGCTCATGCATGAAGAGCGTATCCTCACCGGAAGGTATTTTTTGCTTCATGGGATCAGTGAACGCCAGGAAAGAGCTCTTCCTGTAAGCCAGGCAGGCACCGTTGCAGTATATCGGATGATTCGCAGCTGCGGCGCCGGCTCCCGCAGCAACAAGACTCAAAAATTCAATCTCCTGAAATCTGCCAAAGAAGTTGTCGGCTGAAACCATATCCACCAATCCCACGATCAAATCAGCATCCATCTCCCGGTAAGCCTGCGCCATAGCTGTCAGCCAGTTTTCACGCAGAGTGCAATCCGCATCAGTGGTTACGATAAGGTCGTAAGCTGCATCCCGGACACCCTTCATCATGGCCGACTTCTTTCCGGTTTCGAAGGCATCATTATGCAGCAGCCGGAAATTCCGATGTTCTTCACAAAATTTCTGAACCAGCCCTTCTGATCCGTCCTCAGAGTGATCATTCACCAGGATCACTTCATAGCCTTGTTCGGGGTAGTTTTGCGACAACAACAAAACCAGCAATGTATTCAGGTTACTTAATTCATTTCGAAAGGCAATGACAACGCTTATTTTTACGGAACCCGGAAGTGAAAGCTCAAGCTCGGGATGATGCGCCCACTTGTGGTTATAATACAAGATTTTAAGCACATACAGGACCAGCAACAGCAGGGATAGGATCGTCAAAACATTCATGCAATTTCAGGCATTCAGATCAGGAATTCTTGACAGACAGCCACTTATCAATTTTTTCGTAGAGTTCACTGATATTCACAGGTTTGGTTATGAAATCGTCGCAACCAGCTTCGAGACACCGGAGTCTTTCTTCGTTAATGGCGTTGGCTGTTTGTGCTATGATGGGGATATCCTTGTTGAATTTTTTGATTTCCTCGGTGGCCGTGAGGCCATTCATCTCAGGCATCTGAATATCCATGAGGACCAGATCGATGTTGCTGTTATTCCGGCAGATTTCCACTGCCTCGCGCCCATCAGCAGCCCTTATGACATTGGCCTTTGTCTGTTTTAAAAAACCTTCCAGAAATTTATAGCTGAATTTATCATCCTCGGCAATAAGAAATAGTTTGCCTTCCCAGCTGAGATGTGACCGGGCATGCTTACCCTCCGGATGATCCTCAATTTTACGGGTAACAGGAATAAAAGGTACTGTAAAACTGAAAGTTGAACCCTCATTGGGAACAGATTCGGCCCACATTTTTCCTCCCAGCAACTCCACCAGACCTTTTGAAATGGCAAGTCCCAGTCCCGACCCGCCGTACTTTCGGGAAGGTGAATTATCTGCCTGGATAAACCTTTCAAAAATGATCTGCAGTTTGTCGGGAGATATCCCTATTCCCGTATCTCTGACATAAAACTTCAGGTAATTGTTCTCTTCAAGCTCATAGCCAAATTCAATGTATCCCTTATGGGTGAATTTAATGGCATTGCCAACCAGATTGGTCAGTATCTGCCTCAGTTTGATGGGATCAGTGCGTATATAAGATTTTTCATCCGGGAAAGGCTTTTTGGTCACAATTCTTACCTTGGATTTATCCCTTCTCAGGCTTCGGGTGAGAAAGGTCGATTGCACCTGGTTGAGCAAATTATTCAATGAGAATTCATCCTGTACAATATTTGCCTGTCCCGATTCGATTTTGGCAAAATCAATGATATCATCAATCAGGCTGATGAGCATCTTTCCATTGCTGTTGATGATATTCAGATATTTCTTCCGGTTGGTATAACTTAATGTATTGTCATTCAGCATCTCGGCAAAGCCAAGTATACCATTCATGGGTGTGCGGATCTCATGCGACATGTTGGCAAGAAAGGCCGTTTTGAGCTTATCTGATTCTTCCGCCTTGTCTTTGGCTTTAACAAGTTCATATTCAAGCTGACTACGGTGCAGAGCAACGGAAACCTGGTGCACAAAAGTCTCGATGATATGCTTGAACTTAATAATGCTTTTATTCAGGGTGAAAATGGTGATATATCCCAGCAGCCGGTTATCCTTGGCCATGGTAATGCTATAGGCCTTATGCATTCGGATCAGTTCCTTGATCTTAAATAGATTTTCAAGTACAAGATCACCAATGCTGGTTTCGAACAGTTCCTCCTTCAGGGTAATTACCATACCTGCATTTTCGGATGACAAAGCCATTTCTGACGCGGGAAAAGTCAACCCCACGATCGGATGCTTCAGTAATTCCTCAACCTGTTCGGTGTAGGGTTCAAGGCCTGAGAAACTCTCGACTACCACTGATTTAGCCTCCTCGTTGTATGAACTTACAATAACAACAGCACTCTCGAGAAAGGCTGCCAGTTTTTCGGGAATATAACGATATATTTCGTCTCTGGAAGACAACCCAAGCAGTTCAAGGGCTGAATTGCTTAAAAATATTAAATTGTCATGATATACTCTTTCCTTCAGTTCTGACATTTTACGGTCAGAAACATCTCTTGAATTGACAATGATCCCTTTAATGGCAGGATTATCAAGCTGATTTGAAAAAATACTTTCAACGTATATCCATCTTTTGTTCTTATGCAGACTCCTGTATTCTTTTTTGATCTGCTTTCCGGGATTGACAAGAGCCTCTTTAAATGCCGCATTAACCTGGCCGACATCATCGGGATGCACGATATCAAAAAAAGACTTGTGCAAAAGCTCTTCAATATCAAAATCCGAAATCTTGTTTCTTTCAGAGCTTTCGAAAATAATTTTGCCCTTGCGGTCAATGATGGAGATCGCATCAGAGGAATTCTGCAAAAGCGCCCTGAACTGTTCCTCTCTTTCGTGCATGGACTTTTCCATCCAGGTGCTGTCGGAAATCTCCCTGGAAATTCCGGCAATACCGATTACATTCCCCTGTTGATCCAAAACAGGTGTTTTAAAGGTTTCAAAATGAGAGATCCCCGACGTTAGATCCTGGATCTGCTCAACAAAATGTCTCTTCCTGGTTCGTTTAACCTCCTCATCATTCCGGTGAAACTCAAGTGCCTTTTCCCTGGAACACAGATCAAAGTCCGTCTTTCCGATAATTTGATCGGGTTGAGTATTGTAAAGATCGGCAAAAGACTGATTTACCACGATATACTTACCTTCATCGTCCTTGAGCCAGGCCAGATAGGGTATATTGTCCAATATAGCCTGTCGCAAATCACTCTCTTTCTGTTTTGCCATGTCATCCTCCTGAAATAATAGGTTTGATTACTCCTTTTTTCGCCTGTTTATTTCATCCCGGATCTGTGAGGCTTTTTCATAATTCTCCTCCATGATGGCGTCGTTGAGCAATTCCTGAAGTTCCTGCAGATTGCTCTTTCTCAGGTCATCAGCAAAAGAGGGATCCTGTACGTGAATGCTTTTGGGCGTTGCTGCCGGATCTCCACCGGTCTGTACTGCAGCTTCTTTTTCAAAATCGAGGATTATCCCGGCTTTTTTAAGGATCTCCTCTGTTGTATAAATGGGGCATTTAAAACGCAAAGCAAGCGCAATGGCATCCGAAGTCCTTGCATCAATTTCGATGATGCGCTGACCGTTATCGCAGGTCAGCTTGGAATAGAAAACACCTTCCTCCAGCTTATATACTGTAATTTCGAGCAGATCGATATTAAAGGTATGAGCAAAATTAAGGAACAGATCGTGGGTCAGGGGCCGGGGTGGTTTCAATCCCTCCAACTGTATTGCAATGGCCTGTGCCTCAAAACCTCCGACAATAATCGGGATTCTTCGACGCCCGTTCTCTTCCGCCAGGACCAAGGCATAAGCACCGGTTTGTGTTTGACTGTATGAAATACCCAGGACGTTGAGTTTAACTTTGTTCATTATCTCTGGTCAGGTAATTTTGTTTAATACACAAATATAATGATTTCATCTATTCCGCCCTCAGAATTCCAAAAGTGCAATTTTGATCTCCTTATTAATATAAGGTTTCCCGGTTTATTTTTATCTTAATTTACCTATTTATTTTGCAGTTAAGCCAAAGTTTTATATTTTTGCACACCCAAAATAAAACTGAAATTTTATACAGATGTACGCAATAGTAAGCATAGCCGGGCAACAATTCAAGGTTGAAAAAGGGAATAAAGTGTTTGTTCACAAGCTTCCTGGTGAGATTGGCGATGAAGTCAGTTTTGACAAAGTGCTTCTCATCAGCAATGACGAAAAAGTCAATGTAGGCGCACCTTATCTTCCTGAAGCAGTTGTTGTTGCACAGATTGTTTCCCAGGTAAGAGGCGACAAAGTATTGGTTTTTAAGAAGAAAAGAAGAAAAGGATACCAGAAGCTAAACGGTCACAGGCAATATTTCACACAAATTCTGATTGAGGAAATCTCAGAAGCAGGTGTTTCAAGACCATTAAAGAAAAAAGCCGCCGATCCCGGTAAAGAAGCTCCTTCTAAAACCGCTGCACCCGTTGTAAAAGCTGAAAAGGCTGAAAAGCCTGTTAAACAGGAGAAAGCTGAAAAAGCAGCAACTCCCAAAGCAGCTCCCAAAAAGGCAGCCCCCAAAACCGCCGGCGAAGAAAAGCCCAAAAAGGCCCCTGCAAAAAAAGCAGCCCCGGCCGCTGAAAAAAAACCTGCCGCTAAAAAGCCTGCCGCCAAAAGCGAAGGCAAATCCAAGAAGTAAGTTAAACCATATAATAAACTGTAATCCATGGCACACAAAAAAGGAGCCGGAAGTTCAAGAAATGGACGTGAATCACACAGCCAGAGGCTGGGCATCAAGATATACGGAGGCGCTGAGGTAAAGGCCGGCAACATACTGGTCCGGCAGCGCGGCACTGTTCATAATCCCGGTGATAATGTCGGAATTGGCAAGGATCATACTTTATATGCTTTGGTTGACGGTAAGGTTGAATATTACCGCAAAAAGGACGATCGTTCCTATGTTACCGTCCACCCGCTGAGCGAATAAGTAGCGCAAAGGATAAAAACATCAGTCCCCTGCACTTAAACCGGATTTCGGTTTATAGTTCAGGGGATTTTTCTATTTTTGTACAAATCCCTTGTGTAAATGTTAACACTTAACCTGATCAGAGAGAAATCCGATGAAGTAATCCGCCGGCTGCAATTGAAATATTTCGATGCCAGGGAACCCGTAAAAGAGATCCTCGCCCTGGATGAAGAACGCCGGTCCACCCAAAGCAAACTCGATGGCACACAGGCAGAACTGAATGCCATATCCAAGGAAATCGGCGGGCTTCTTAAGGCCAACCGCACAGAAGAAGCTGAAGCCAAAAAGAATATGACCGCCACTCTGAAGAAAGAGATCGATACACTAGCTGCTTCGCTTGCCGCAAATGAAACTTTACTCAGAAACATCCTGGTTAAACTGCCCAACCTGCCATCTCAGTATGTACCAGCCGGGACCGGCGCAGAAGATAATATTGTTGAGCGAGGGGGAGGTGCTATGCCCGAACTCGCCGCTGATGCATTGCCGCATTGGGACCTGGCCAGAATCTATGATATCATCGATTTTGAACTGGGTAATAAGCTCACAGGCGCTGGATTTCCCGTTTACAAGGGACAGGGCGCGAAACTTCAACGCGCCCTCATCAGTTTCTTCCTCGATGAAAATACCAATGCCGGCTACCTTGAAGTAATGCCCCCGCTCATGGTAAACGAAGATTCGGGATTTGGAACGGGACAGCTGCCCGACAAAGATGCCCAGATGTACCATGTCACCCTCGATAATTTTTACCTGATTCCCACGGCCGAAGTGCCTGTTACCAATATATACCGCGATGTGATCCTTGATTCAAAGGACCTACCGGTAAAGAACACCGCATATACTCCCTGCTTCCGGCGTGAGGCAGGATCCTATGGGAAAGATGTCAGGGGTTTGAACCGCCTGCATCAATTTGATAAAGTGGAGATTGTGCAGGTCCAGCATCCCAACAAATCCTACGAAGCGCTGGATGATATGGTAAGACATGTGGAAGGGCTTGTGAAAAAACTCGAACTTCCTTACCGGATTGTCAAACTATGCGGTGGAGATATGAGCTTTACCTCAGCACTGACCTTCGATTTTGAGGTCTTTGCCGGTGCACAGAAACGGTGGCTTGAAGTGAGCTCCGTTTCCAATTTCGAATCTTTCCAGGCCAACCGGCTTAAGCTCAGGTTCAGGGATGAAGGATCTAAAAAGCCGATCCTTGCCCATACCCTCAACGGAAGTGCCCTGGCGCTTCCGCGAATTGTGGCAGCCTTGCTTGAGAATAACCAGACACCGGAAGGTATTAAAATCCCGGAAGCACTTGTCCCCTATACAGGATTCACGATCATTGAAAAGCGCCGCTAAAAATGAAAAAATTTTCCCGATTTATGGGTGTCATGTTTGCTGTTACGGGTTTGCTGATCGCAGCATGCAATCGCGACAGGCAGACGGCTGATATTCCTGATATCCAGAGCATCTATAGCAATATCAGTTACCTTGATTCGCTCATCCGAACAGACCGGATTGACAGCATCGGAAAAGTCAACGATTTGATCGTTGCAACCCTGCGCAATTACGACCGCAGGGCCCAGTCTCCCGATGATGCAGCCATTCTCGATTCGTTGACAAGCATTAATTCAGCTGCCCATGATCTGATTCAGTTCTGTTCCGAAACGCAATCCAATCTCGACCTGCTGGAACAGGATACAAAAGCCCTGGAAAATCAGTACCGTTCGGGCAAAATCAAACTCATTGCCTATGCATCCGCTCTGGTGGAAGCTGATCAAACCCTGGTTGACATCCACAATCAACTGTCTGAAAAAACCAGAAAAGCCCTGGAATACCTGAAAAATCAATCTCTCCTGGTCAGCATGCTTGGTCCGCTCCCCATGCCGGCGGACCTGTAAACATGACAAACCAGGCAAAAGCATATGTTTATGCAGGGCTGACAGTTTTTTTCTGGTCGACCGTTGCCACTGCTTTTGAAATTGGCCTGCGCGACCTGAACAGCATTCAGCTTCTTTTGGTGGCCAATATCACTGCACTGCTCGTGTTTTTTGTCCTCCTGATGGTGCAAAGAAAATTCAACCTGTTAAGGGAAGTGACAGCCCGGGCATTCGGATTGTCAGCTCTCCAGGGTTTGCTGAATCCCTTTGCCTATTACCTTTTGATATTCAAAGCATACAGTCTTCTTCCGGCACAGGTCGCCCAGCCGGCCAATTTTGTCTGGCCGGTCGTCCTTATGCTGCTGTCAGTTCCCCTGCTGAAACAACCCCTGAGATTCTACAATGTGGTTGCTTTGCTGGTTAGTTTTGCCGGTGTGCTTATCCTGTCGAGCCAGGGTAATTTAAGAGGTTTCCGGATCGTGCAGCCCCTGGGGATCGCACTGGCCCTGCTCTCCTCCGTGGTATGGTCGTTGTTCTGGATTGTTAACCTGAAAGACAACCGGGATAACCTTGTTAAATTGTTTTTAAGTTCCCTCTTCTCTGCCGGATATATTCTCATCCTGGCTCTTGCCACGGATAATTTCAATCCCGTTCTTTCCAAACCTCTGTATGCCTCTGTTTATATTGGTCTGTTCGAAATGGGCATTACCTTTGCATTCTGGCTGAAAGCCCTGCAATTGTCCGATTCAACAGGCAAAGTGGCTAACTTCATTTACCTGACGCCTTTCATTTCCCTGATATTCATTCATCTGATCCTGCATGAAGAACTGTACTATACCTCCATCATAGGTCTCTGCCTCATCGTGGGAGGAATACTGATCGGCAGGATTAAAAATGCCAAAGTATAAACCATTTTAGGGATTTTCTCGTTTACTTTGTATTGTAAAAGATACCGTTTGAAAACTAATTTTTGTTACTGTAAAATGAAGACACGTTTAGTATCACTGCTTCTTGGGGGAATCGTTCTTTTTATGCCGGTTTCCTGTAAAAAAGAAAAAGACAATTCTGTAGAGATCATCAACAAAGAAACCTATGAACTGATGCAGGTCGTTTACCTGTGGAATACGCATCTGCCGGCTTCTGTTGATCCTTCTGCCTATTCCACGCCCGCTGAATTTCTGGATGCTATCCGGTATGACGAGTTGGACAAATGGAGCGCCATCATCACCAAGGATGAATTCAACCAGTACTTTGAGGAGGGCACCATGATCGGACACGGCTTCATGCTCGGGCTGGACGATGATGAAAACATCCGGATCGCCTTTGTTTATAATTCCACCCAGGCCTACCAGCAAGATGTGCGCAGGGGATGGATCGTTGAAAAAGTAAATGGTACGGTGGCCACGCCTTCCAACGTGTTTGACCTGTTGGGAGATTCCGAGGTAGGCGTTCGCAACGAAATTACTTTTACCAACGGTGACGGCATCCAGGTGACAAAGAACCTGACCAAGGAAGAAGTTGATATAACCCCGGTATTGCATTATGAAGTGCTGGAGCAGGGAACCAGCAAGATCGGTTACCTGGTTTTTCAGGATTTCATTGATGCTGCCAATGATGAGCTCGATGAGGCATTTGATTCATTCAGTGTTGCAGGTGTAAATGATGTTGTCATTGATATGCGCTATAATGGAGGTGGAAGTGTTGATGTTGCTGAACACCTTGCAGGCTGGCTCATTGGTAAGGATTTTGCGAATCAGCCTTTCGTAAAATACCAGCATAATATGAACCTGGCAATTGATGAGGATACAACCATCAATATTAAGAGTAATCCGTCAGGACTAAGTCTCAACCGGATCTTTTTCATCGGAACCGAAAATACGGCTTCAGCCAGCGAGCTGATGATCAACGGCGTGAAACCTTATGTTGAATCGATACTGGCGGGAAGCACCACGCATGGCAAGCCCGTGGGAATGTATGTATTTGAGTTCAGGGATTATGACTGGGTTGTACTGCCGGTTTGCTTCAAGTATTCCAATGCCGACAATGAGGGCGACTTTTATGACGGTCTGCAACCGGCGCTTTCAGCTGAGGATGATATCACCAGGGATTTTGGTGATCCGGAAGAATCTTCTCTGAAAGCCATTCTCGATTATATTGAAACAGGTGTTATCCCTTTGAAATCAACCGGGCCGGCAGGTTACAAAACCAGTCTTATACATTCGGACAATACCCTCAACCAGTATTTAAAAGCTTATTGATGAAAACATGGTGATTCTGGGCATCGACCCCGGCACGACCATTATGGGATACGGCGTGATCAGCATTACGCGGAACGAGCCTGCTATGCTGCTGCTCGGATCGCTTGACCAGCGGAAGATCCGGGACCATTTTGAAAAGATCGCCAAAATATTTGAGCGGACGCTGGAGCTGATCCGTGACTATAAACCTTCAGCCCTGGCCATTGAAGCGCCCTTTTATGGAAAAAATGTCCAATCCATGCTCAAATTGGGAAGGGCCCAGGGTGCGGCCATCTCAGCAGCCCTGTATAAGTCAGTTCCTGTTTTTGAATATGCCCCGAGGAAGATCAAACAATCTATTACAGGTCATGGTGATGCTTCCAAGGAACAGGTCGCCAATTTTCTACAGTACATATTAAAAATTCAGCTGAAGCCCGAAACCCTGGATGCCACGGATGGGCTGGCTGCCGCCCTGTGCCATTTTTACCAGGTGAAAAATCCGGTGAATTCAGGAACCTCGAATAACTGGGAGGATTTTATCAGGAAGAATCCGGGGAGGGTAAGAGAAAAGTAGCAGCGGCAGTAGCAGTGGCACGGTCCATAGACCCTTCAAGCGGTCCAAAGACCCTTGAAGGGTGTGGGTTTCATTAAAGATTCTTCCGGATCTTCTCCGCGATCTCCATGAACTCCTCCGGTGTCAGTTTGAGCTTGGGCTTGCCGAAATTGATATCCCCCAGGTCATGGATGGGGATCAGGTGAATATGCGCATGCGGCACTTCCAGTCCGAGTACTGCAATCCCCACCCTTTTGCAGGGTACTGCCTTCTCTACGGCAAGGGCTACCCGTTTGGAAAAAACGATCATTCCTGCCAGCAGGTCATCCCCGATATCAAAGATGTAATCCGTCTCCTTTTTGGGAACCACGAGGGTATGACCTTTGGTCAGGGGGTTGATATCCAGAAAAGCAAAGAAGTCCTTGTCTTCGGCAATCTTATAGCAAGGTATTTCACCGGTTATAATTCTTGAAAATAGTGTAGGCATGGCAATGCGGGTGTTATTCCTATCTTGAGATTTCGATGATTTCAAAGGGGATGACACCCGAAGGGACCTGAATTTCAACATGGTCTCCTACTTTTTTACCGATCAATCCCCGGGCAATGGGTGTGCTTACGGCAATTTTACCTTTTTTCAGATCGGCTTCCGAATCAGAAACAATGGTATATTCCATGGTGGAATTATTTTTTGTATTTCTGATCTTGATCTTATTTAAAATTTGAATGCGTTCCGTATCCAGTTTCGATCCGTCAATAATCCTTGAGCTGCCGATTGCATCTTTCAGCCTGGCTATCTTCATTTCGAGCATGCCCTGGGCTTCTTTAGCAGCTTCATACTCGGCGTTTTCTGAAAGATCACCTTTATCCCGTGCCTCAGCAATCAGTTTGGAGATGGCAGGCCTCTCAACGCCAACCAGATTTTCCAGCTCCACTTTGAGCTTTTGCAAACCCTCTTCAGTGATATAAGAAATTTTAGTCATAACTAAACCTCCTTAATGTCATAATAAAAAAAGAATTCCGAAATTCGGAACCCTTTAACAACTTGACCTTAAATTAATTAATTAGTTTTTTCTACGAAATTGCAATGTCCTTTTAATGTAAAAAGAAGTACTCTAAAGTAATTAATATTCTTTTCTTTTCAAAATTTCTGAATAGATAATTGCCTTTCTCGGATCAAAAAAACGCTCTTCCGACAATCTTTCCTTTCTCGACTTTTCTTCAGCTTCAACCGATACGATCTCACCACTGGCAATATCATCCTGCATACCTTCCTGATCGAGATTTTTCCGGATGGATTCATATTTGGCGATCATTTTCTGAATGTCGGATTGTCCTTCCTCCTGGGATGGAGTGTCCAAAGGTGTTTCCATTTCGTCTGCTGCACTGGTTTCCGCAGTCATGCCTGCCAGTTCCGCCGAAGCTTCTTCGGTATCCACTTTCATGCCGGCTTCTTCAACCGTAGGACCGCTTTCCAACGTTTCATATTCAAAAGGTTCCGCTTTGGGTCTCGGAATATCAAACAACTCGATGAGAGGACCCAGTTCCGGAGGGAAGTCTTTTCCCGGATCTGCCGGAATATTCGGCTGAATAACCGGACCCCTGGGCCTGGCGGCAGCCTGCTGTTTCTTCATCCTGTTCTTATAAGCACTGGCAATCACTCCGATAATGCCAATAACAACATAAATCAACAATTGAATCAGATCATCATCCATGCGCTGTGTATGATTTACAGGTAAAATTAATAATTATTATCGGTTTTTGGGTCGTTTCTTTTTGAAAATGCGGTCGGCCAGTTTCGGATCATTCTGCCGGTTAAAATCGTCTGCCTTCTTTCTGGACGCATCCATCATTTCCTGCGTTTTCCGGGATTGTATGTCATACCTGTGTTTGATGGTCCGTTTTCTGGCCTTTGCATAGGCTTTTTTATAAGCCCGCTCAACCTGCTCCTTTTTTTTTGCAGCCTTGCTGTTCTGCCTTTGTTGTGCATTTGCAATGGTTACAACCAGCAAAAAAGCAATCAGCAGGCTTATGAATGTGCGGAATATTTGCTTCATACCAGGTTTGGCTCCTTGCCTTATCCCGATAATATATAACGGGGAATCCTTCTAAAAGTTACTTGGAAAGCGCGTCGACCGCTGTCAGCAATGTATTGTCAATATCCTGTATAATCGGAAAAAAGCCGTCATTATCCAGGAAATTTCTCGCTATGTAAGCATATAGCTGAACTTTCAGGATTTTTTCCGAAGTCTTGATATCACGGGGCACCTCTTTAACCCCCTCTTTAGCCGCAAAAACAATGAATTTGCGCATTACGGCCTGTTCATCCAGGTACTCCACGATCTCACCGGGCGTTTTAAATGCCGCCAATTTTTTCCGGTTCTCATCCGCATATTTAAGTGAATACCTGTAAATCAAACCCTGGTTCCTGATGTTGATATAATATTCTGAAATACCCAGCGTATCGAAAGGAACGAAAATATCCGGCATAATGCCTCCTCCTCCGTAAACCGTTTTCCCCCCCGGCGTGACGAATTTCAGTGAATCCTCAAATTTATTGCTGTCGGCAATCTCCATTTCACCATGCATAATCCTGTCACTGATTTCGTCAAAGTATTCATCCAGGTCCTTGTTATAGGGTCTCTGAATACTCCGGCCGGTTGGCGTGTAATAGCGCGCAATGGTAAGCCGGATAGCAGAACCATCAGCAAGAGGTTTCTGTTCCTGAACAAGCCCTTTTCCAAAGGAGCGTCGACCGATAATGGTTCCCCTGTCATTGTCCTGTATGGCACCGGCCAAAATCTCACTTGCCGAAGCAGACATCTCATCAATGAGTATGACGATATCAAGATCGGTGCACAGGCCACCGGGAGTGCTCACAAAATCTTCCTTTTCCCTGGCCTTGCCCTGTGTATAAACGATGGTTTCAGTTCCCTTTAAAAACTGATCGGCTATGAAGATCGCTGCATTCATAAATCCTCCGCCGTTCTCACGCAGGTCCAGTATAATCTTTTTCATGCCCTGCTCGCGCAGCCGGGAGACCGCCGCTATAAATTCCTCTTCGGTAGTGGCTGAGAACTTGTTCAGTTTCACAAAACCAATACCGGGTTTGATCATATAGGCAACATCCACACTGTAAAGCGGTATGTTATCCCTGGTTATATCAAAGCTAAGCTGATCATTCACATTTTTCCGGCTGATCTCCACATTCACCTGCGTACCCTTGGGACCCCTCAATTTGCCGACAATCGAATCGCTGTGCAGATTTACACCGGCTACCAGTTCTCCGTCAACTTTAATAATCCGGTCCCCGGCAAGAACACCCACTTTCTGAGATGGCCCGTTGGCTACAGTCTGAATAACGACCAGGGTATCATTCAACATGTTGAACTGGATACCAATTCCACTGAAGTTTCCTTCGAGAGGTTCATTCACTTTCTGAAGCTCAACTGCAGGGATATATTGGGAATGCGGATCCAGATCCTCGAGAATTTTTGGAATGGCTCTTTCAATGATTTCCGTTTTGGATACATTATCAACATACTCGTTCTCAATGTAATTCAATACATTGTCGAGTTTATTGGCCTTGGGAATGATGATAAATTTGTTTTCCGTATTGGACCCGTTATAATACCTGCCGACCAGGATTCCAATTACAATCGCCAAAGCAACAACAATGGGCAAATATATGGCAACACCCTTATTCTTGTATTCCATCCTCTATTCTTTTATAAATCAATGTACTCTATTTCGATATTCGCTTTGCGCAACAGATCCACACCGTCCTGGGTATGATATGCATCACAAAAAACCACCCGGCGGATTCCCGATTGTATAATGAGCTTTGCACATTCCATACAGGGTGATGTGGTAATATACAACGTTGCCCCTTCACTGCTGTTGTTTGATTTGGCCACTTTTGTTATGGCATTCGCCTCAGCATGCAACACATAGGGTTTGGTTTTGTAATTCTCATCTTCGCAGATATTCTCGAATCCTGCCGGAGTTCCGTTGAAGCCATCGGAAATGATCATCCTTTCTTTTACAATCAGCGCTCCTACCTGTCTGCGCCTGCAATAGGAGTTCTGGGCCCAGATACGTGCCATTTCAAGGTATCTTTTATCAAATTGGGCCTGTTTTTCACCGTAAGGATGAATCGGATCATATTTTTTCATTTCCGCGCAATGATTGAGCAACAACTCTCCGCACAACGGAGGACAAATATAGTATTAATTTCAATGGGTATGAATCGGATCTGCTATTTTATCAGTTCATGCAGCAATGTGAAAATTAAGTCGTCATTACTGAAACTGTAAACTTAATCTTATGAAAACTGGAACTTACAATAAAGCTGGTCTGACTATCCTGACTTTGGGATGTTTGGTTTTATTCTCGTGCGCATCGAACGTAATAACAGGTCAAACCGTTAAAGAAACAAGGAGTGTTTCTGCTTTCTCCGGGGTGGCGCTGGCATTCTCCGGTGACGTCTATATCACACAGGGGGCGGTACAGAAAGTTGAAATTGAAGCCGATAAGAAAACCCTGGAGATCATTGAAACCGAGGTTGAGAATAATGTGCTTGTGTTGAAAACCAAAAATGGCCACTGGCGCGATCTCGGACAAGTCAAGGCTTTTATTACCATGCCGGATATAGGCGAGCTTAGCGTAAGCGGATCAGGCGATATGATTTGCGAAACACTTGTGAAAACTGATGAAATTGAAATTAAGGTTAGCGGCAGCGGTTCTGTCAGAATGCGTAAACTGGAGTCCCGTGAAGTTAACGCAACCATTACAGGTTCAGGTGACATAACCCTTTCAGGCAGCAGCGCTGAACAGAGCGAACTGGATGCAGTGATAACCGGATCTGGCAACTTCAATGCCGAGGAGTTACCTTTTGCTGAGGTTGACGTTAAGATAACAGGTTCAGGCTCTGCCAGGGTAAATGCGCTGAAAGAACTTGAGACCATGATCACCGGAAGCGGCAGTGTCCTTTACAAGGGTAATCCAAAGATCAGTGCCAATGCCACGGGATCAGGAAGAACCAAATCCTTGAACTAATCGCCTTTGATCATCACCAGCATCATCTTGAATTTCTCCACGGCCTGAACGGCATGGGGAATGTTGGCAGGCATAACAATGAACTGCCCTGCTGAAAGGTCATAGGGCTCCCTGTTGATAATGATTCTCCCCCTGCCCTCGGTGACCAGCACGTAGGCATCAAACGGAGCACTGTGCTCACTCAGGCTTTGTCCTGAATCAAAAGCAAACAGGGTGATATTCCCTGTTTGCTTTTTCAATACCATTTTGCTTACCGTGGCATTATCGGAGTAAATTACCGATTCAGCCAGATTAAATACGGTTGATTTTTCAAATTCCATGGATCACATTTTATATTGTAATTAATTCAACATCTTTGCCATATCCTCTTGTACCGTTGTGATCCCCGAAATCCCAAAGTTCTTGACCAGGATGGAGGCTACGTTGGGCGACAGGAATGCCGGGAGGGTCGGGCCCAGATGGATCTTTTTAACCCCGAGGTACAGCAACGCCAGCAAAACAATGACCGCCTTCTGTTCGTACCAGGCAATGTTATATTCGATGGGCAATTCGTTGATGTCATTCAGCTGAAAAATCTCTTTCAGCTTAAGAGCGATAACAGCCAGCGAATAGGAGTCATTGCACTGTCCGGCATCCAGAACACGCGGAATACCGTTGATATCTCCCAATGGAAGTTTGTTATACCTGTACTTGGCGCATCCGGCCGTAAGTATGATCGTATCCTCAGGCAATGCGGCAGCAAACTCGGTATAATAATCACGACTTTTCATCCTGCCGTCACAACCGGCCATGACAAAGAACTTTTTGATCTGACCTGTTTTTACCGCTTCAACCACCTTATCTGCCAGTGCAAAAACCTGTGCATGGGCGAAACCTCCGGTTATATAACCCTGTTCGATTTCACGGGGAGCCAAACTGCGCTTCGCGTGGGCAATGACTGTGCTGAAATCCTTACGGCCGTTTTTACGTTCTCCGATATGCGGAAAGCCTTCAAATCCGGCCTCGCCGGTTGTATAAACCTTATCCCTGTATGAGGCGTTGGGTAAAGGGGGTACTATGCAATTGGTAGTAAAGAGGATGGGTCCATTAAACGATTCGAACTCCTCACGCTGTTTCCACCAGGAATTTCCATAATTGCCTGCAAAATTGCTGTATTTCTTAAAGAACGGATAGTAATGAGCCGGCAACATTTCACTGTGGGTATATACATCGATCCCAGCATCCTTTGTTTGTTCCAGAAGATCTTCCAGATCCCGGAGATCGTGACCGCTGATGAGAATTCCCGGGTTTTTGCGCACACCGATATTGACCCTGGTGATCTCCGGATTTCCATAACGACCCGTATTGGCCTTATCGAGCAGGGCCATTGCCTTCACGCCGTATCTTCCTGTTTCCGTCACCATCTTGATAAGGTCGTCGGCCGTCAATTCATCATTCACCGTAGCCGCCATGGCCCTGTGCATAAAGGCATAAATATCCGTATCTTCGTGACCCAGGTTAAAGGCGTGCTCTGCATAGGCAGCCATTCCTTTCAGCCCGTAAATGATAAGGCCGCGTAACGACCGGATATCCTCATCCCGGGTGGACAATATGCCAATCAAGGCAGCCTGCACTTCAAACTCAGCAGTGCTGTTGGAAAACCAGGTGGCACATTCCGGAATTATAGCTGCACCTGCGCCTCCGGAGGCCTGATGTTCGGCCTGCAACCTGCTCCTGAGCTCCAGCCCCGCTTTAATCCTTTCCACAAAGACAGCTTTATCAAAATTGGCATTGGTGATAGTAGAAAACAGGCCTCTCATGACAAAATGATCAGGCTCTTTTTCTTCATACCCCTTAGCCCTGAGCTGCAGGGTATAAAAAGATATTCCTTTCATAACAAACAGCAGCAAGTCCTGAAGATTTGCCACATCATCGGCTTTACCGCATACTCCCTTGATCTGGCAACCAACACCTTTGGCCGCCTCCTGACATTGATTGCAAAACATCGACATTTTCTTGAGGTTTTATTATTATTAATATTATTGCCATTCTTCTTTTGTAATTGATGCTTCAAACAACTGTCATCTATTTTTACCATTTCACGCACCATAATATCTTTTTTAAAGTTTTGCTTCGTAATTTTGAACCAAAAATAAGATACCGGAATCCGAAATTATGTATCATATGTTACAATTTTAATTTTTTATGGAAATTCCTTTTGCGCAGCTTGCAGCTACCAATATCTTTCAGGGTCTCAGTGTGGAAGACATTGCCGAATTATTTGATGGTAAGCCTTTCCGGATCAAGGAATACTCACGCGATGAGTACATTGCTTTCAGTCATGATGTTTGCCATGATATGCTTTTTGTTGTGAAAGGATCTGTCAGAGGGGAAATGACGGACTTCTCAGGTAAAAAACTGAAGATTGAGGATATCCTTGCTCCCCGGCCCCTGGCTGCTGCTTTTATTTTCGGAAAGGAAAACCGGTTCCCCGTCGATATCATTGCCAATGAACAGGTAACCATCCTTACCATACCCCGTGACGTGCTGATTTATATCCTTCAGCACAGCCAGGTCGTTCTGCAGAATTACCTCAATGCCATCTCCAGCCGTACGCAATTTCTTTCAAACAAGATCAGGTTCCTGTCCTTTAAAACCATTCGGGAAAAAATAGCCAATTATGTGCTGAATCAAACCCCAAGAGACAGCAATAAGCTTATGCTCAATCAATCACAATCTGAACTCGCTGACTTTTTTGGCGTTACCAGGCCATCACTGGCGCGGACAATGGCCGAGATGGAAGAAGAGGGCCTTTTGCGCGTTGAAAGAAGAGAAATTACAATACTCGATAAAGAAAAATTGAATAAATTGCTGAATAAATTGTAAAACTATGCAAAACCTTATCTTAACAACAACCCCAAACATCGAAGGGAAAAGGATCACCCAGTATCATGGTTTGGTCACCGGTGAAGCCATCATTGGCGCCAATATATTCAGGGACATTTTCGCAGGGATACGCGATATTGTCGGCGGACGCTCCGGCTCCTATGAGGAAGTGCTTCGGGAAGCCAAAGAAAATGCCCTCAGCGAAATGACAGAAAATGCAAGACGTTTGGGCGCCAACGCTGTCATCGGAATCGACCTGGATTATGAAGCCATTGGAACCAACGGCAGCATGCTGATGGTCACCTCCAGCGGAACAGCTGTACTTGTGGAATAATGAACAGCAGCACTGAATTGGTCCGTTGCGACTGGGCCAACACGCATCCTTTGCTTACGGAGTACCACGACCGGGAATGGGGTGTGCCATTGCATGATGAGAACCGGGTGTTTGAGATGTTCTCCCTCGATTGCTTTCAGGCCGGACTGAGTTGGCTGACCATATTGAAAAAACGGGAGGCTTTTCTCCAGGCTTTTGACAGTTTCAATATCGACCGGGTGGCAACATTTACCCATCAGAAAATCGGGGAATTATTGTTAAATCAGGGTATCATCCGGAACAGGCTGAAAATTCCGGCTGTAATTCATAATGCCTTCCTGGCACAGGAAATCCGAAAAGAATTCGGTACTTTCTCCCATTATATCTGGAGTTTCAGCGACGGGAAAGTAATCCGTAATTCCTGGGGAAACAAGCGTGATATTCCGGCTTCTTCAGCGGTATCCGATAAGATGAGCCGGGACATGATCAAGAGGGGATTTAAATTCGCGGGATCCACCATCTGCTATGCTTTTATGCAATCCATCGGAATGGTGAATGATCACCTGGTGAGTTGTTTCAGATATGAAAAGCTGGTTTAGATCAATCCGGCCTTTTTCATGTCAGAAATAATCTCATCCACTGTTTTGGAAGAATTCGGCAGAATATTGGGAGGACATTTTCCGACAAGTTTGGCTACCTGGAAACGCCGGCAGCGCTTACGACCCTCTTCCCCGGCTTCACAATACTGTCTTTTATATACTTCTGTAAATTCAGTGCCTTTCAATATACCACTAAATATTGGGCAATTTGGAGTTTTTGGACAAAGGTTGGCTTCCATAGGTTGATTATTAAAACATTACACAGTATTACTAGCATATACTGCAATTCAGAAAAAAGGTTTCGCATTCAGGGTCAATTTTCAGCCTGGTCGCGCACATGAAATAATCATCCATGGTTTTTGCATTTTTCAACATCCGGATACCGGGATTGTAAACCGAGGAATCACCATTGGATTGCGCGTAAAGGATGTTCATGGTAAAGATGAGGTAGATGGCAACCCTGAAAAATGCTCTCATACAATGTGATTTTCAGCATGGTAAGATGACCGAACCAGGGGGCTGCTTTCCACAACGACAAAGCCCTTTTTCATTCCAACCTCATGGTATTTCTGAAACTGATTAGGATGGACATAGTCGATTACCGGCATATGATCTTTGGTAGGCCGGAGGTATTGTCCGATGGTCATCACCTTGACTCCGTTTTTCCTCAGGTCGTCCATGGTTTGCAGGACTTCCCCTTCGGTTTCACCCAATCCGAGCATAATACCAGATTTGGCAGTAATTCCCGACCGGGCGATCTGGTTCAGTACGCCAAGGCTGATGTGATAGCGGGCTTTGCTGCGGATTTGCCAGCTCAACCGTTCAACCGTTTCCAGGTTGTGCGATATGACTTCGGGTTTTGCTTCAATGATTTGATGTATCAGTTCCTGTCTGCCCTGAAAATCTGGGATTAGCACCTCCATCGTGGTATTAGGATTGACCTCCCGGACCTTTCGGATAGCTGCAGTCCATAGCCTGGCACCCAGATCTTCGAGATCATCGCGGTCCACCGAAGTAATCACGCAATGTTTCACGCCCATGCTTTTCACCGATTCAGCCAGCCTTTCAGGTTCCTGCCAGTCAACCGGCAAGGGTCTGCCGGTCGGCACCGAGCAGAATTTGCACCGGCGGGTGCAAATGTTCCCGAGGATCATAAAGGTCGCGGTTCCGTGATTCCAGCATTCGCCGATGTTGGGGCAATTGCCGCTGGTACATATGGTATTTAAATTCTGCCGCAGAACGAGGTTCTTCACCCGGGAGTAGACCTCGCCGTTGGCACGTTTCATCTTCATCCAGTGCGGAAGACGGAGGCGGTTTGTAACGATGCTTTCCAAATGATTCTTTTTGTAAAGATAATCTTAATTGGCAGCTGTTAAAAGCAACAGTGAATCCAATAAAACCTGATTGCCTTTTAAACATATCCTGACATTCGGAGTACCTGAATCCAGCGTGACAATCTGTCCCGCTATTTCATCGGAGCCTTCCTGTATTTTCGCATGACAATCCTGCCAATCCGTTGCAATTTCGGGATGGTGAAAGACCATGCCGGCCACAACATCCCATATAGGGGCTTCCTTCGTTACTGTGTCCGTCTTTTCACTTGTAACATACGAGTCCAGCCAGCTTCCCATCAGTGAGGCCATTGATTTGCCAATAATACCCATGGATTGATGTTTATAGTTTTCATAAAGATCTGCTGTCAGTACAAGGGGATCAATACCATGAAGCGCTGTAACATCGAGGGGGACAAGCCTGACCGGCGCACCTGAGCTGAAAACGATGGCTGCCGCCCTGGCATCTACCCAAAAGTTCCATCCTGATACCTGGTTATCGATCGCGGGCCATTCCACAGCAATGCCGCCTTTCATGTTAACTGCCCCGTCGGACACGTATATCTGACTGATGTTCTTTACCAGCTCAGGCCTGCTGACCATGACTTGCGCAATATTGGTCATGGGACCAAGCGCAAGGATGGTGATGTCGTTTTTATAGGTATTGATAAGCTGAGCGATCATCTCCGGTGCAGGTGTATCGGAAGGCTTCAAGGAAACATCCGGGAGTTCAAGCCCGAAAGGTTTATCCACCGGAGGTTGCCAAACCAGGGGGAAAGCATTATCGCCTTCCAGAGGATGTGATATGCCTTTCGCAACAGGGATTTCAGGATGACCAGTCAGGCTAAGCAGTCTGAGTACAATTTCAGCACCTGAATCCACGCCGGACACCCCGTTTGCGATTGTAATGGCCCTGATGTTGATATCTGGACAGCCCAGGAAATACAGGATGGTCATTATATCATCCACCGAAGTGTCAACATCGAGGATGATGTTGCGCCTGGATTCTTCTTTTGGCTGTGTCTTGCAGGAGGTGAAGAAGAGGAATACCGGCAATAGAAAGGTAATGAGCAGAATTCGTTTCATTGGATTTATATTTTACAACGGGTAAAGTTGCACCAATATTGCCAAAAAAGTAATATGCTTTACCTGAATATTATCTCGGAACAGGTTGTTTCAAGAAAGGAGTGCTCGCTCTCGGGCTCATAATCATGAACAGTTGCGTGAGAGTGAGAGTGAGAGCGAGAAAAAACAGAGTGGGAGTGCTCGCTCTCGCTCTCACTCCCACTCTGTTTTTTCGTACCCGGAGCCGGAATCGAACCGGCAAGGGAAAAATCCCACTGGTTTTTGAGACCAGCGCGTCTACCTATTCCGCCATCCGGGCGACAGTGCCCGCCGAAGCTTTATGCGAAGGCGGGTTAACGTATTGATGGGATTGCGAAGATAAATAATAGTTTTAGCATACGCAAAATATTAGTACGTTTCAGCTTCTTTTCTTGATAAGCCGGAATGACCAATACATCATGCTCAGGAAGATGAACATAAACAGCGTCATTCCCCAGGTTCCTTTGTGATGAAAAGGATTCAGGATCCTGTCACTGATATCATAGAAAATATTAAAGGGCTCCGTGATAATATCCCAGCTGTTCCACCTCAGGTATCTCCCCATGTACACGCCAAAACTTCCCAGGAACAGCAGACCAAAGGATACCAAAGGCATCAGGTCCCTTTTGATCCATGGACCGATGATTTTTTCAATATCCCAGAGACTCATAAAACCAAACAAAAGTCCGACCCAGGCAAAAGATAGAATTAACATCAGGTCAAACCATTTGGGCATCGTTGTATTCAGCTGCAAATGAAACAAATCCGTAAGAATGTACAATGCATTGGGGAAAAACAACAGCCAGGAGAACACCAATGCCAGCAATACAGGTATGTTCTTTTTAAATCTGGGATAAATGATCAGAAGTGTACTGAAAAGCCAGGGGAGGAATGCCAGAAAAAGATTCCAGTTCAGGTGCAGAAAAACTTTTGTATCCGTATAGACAAAGCGGAAAATTGAAAATGCGAAACATAAGATACTTAATGATCCTAAAAACCGGGTCTCATTCAGCCTGTCGAAATCTTTTAATTGCCTGTACATTTTTATACCTCCTGCGAATGATATGTAACTATTGGTAATCTTAGGTGATAAATATAGCGGATTTTTCCAACGGTTTTCTTACAAAAACCCCGGTTTCATAGTAACTTTGCCCCTGAAAGCTTAAAAAATAAAAATTTTCCGTAATTATAAAACAGTAAAAACAGTAATCAACACGTGAATAAGTAGGGAAAGACTTATTGGAAGCCGGAATCCGGAAAATTTCAACAAATAATAAAAATCAAATACGTTAATATCTTTCTTAAAACTTTACCATGAAAATCCCGGTAGTTTTTTATACATTTTAAGGGCATCACTACGTACCGGAAAGCAATCAGCAGTTGCTCAATTCCTTATCTGACGGGGTTAATAACTCTCCGGGAATGTTAATAAATACGAAGGAACTCTTTTTGTATGACGTTGTTAGTGTTACTAACTTGCAGTACTATCTGAGATATGCCGGTAATCTTATTACCGGCCGAGTTTCCAACGACTTAAAAACATTCCAATGCAGGCTGAAGATACCAAAATTACCAATTTGACTTTTAAATCTACCGAAAGCAAAGACGCAGTGAAAAAAGTTGCCACCAGTAAGGACACGACTTACACCTATGAAGAGGCCTACCAGAGTTCGCTTGAGTATTTCAAGGGTGATGAACTGGCTGCTACCGTGTGGGTGAACAAATATGCCCTCAAGGACTCTTTCGGC
Organism: Bacteroidales bacterium; assembly: GCA_016930375.1. GTDB lineage: Bacteria > Bacteroidota > Bacteroidia > Bacteroidales > UBA10428 > UBA5072. The sequence continues at coordinate 29,450 of JAFGGU010000011.1, forward strand.
AAGATTTATGAAAAAAATCCCGAGCAGATGCACTGGCGTATAGCAAATGAAATTCATCGCATAGAGCAAAAATATCCCAACCCGATGCCGCTGCTGGAAATCCATGCGCTTTTGAAGGATTTTGGTTATATCATACCGCAGGGTAGTCCCATGACAGGAATCGGCAATCACTTCCAGATCGCCTCTCTTTCCAACTGTTTTGTCATAGGCAATGCCGGCTATTCAGATTCATACGGCGGCATCATGAAGATCGACCAGGAACAGGTGCAACTGATGAAACGCCGGGGCGGCGTGGGTCACGACTTATCGCACATCCGTCCGAAAGGCACACCCGTGTTGAACAGCGCTCTTACCTCCACCGGTGTTGTTCCCTTTATGGAAAGATATTCCAATTCTACGCGGGAAGTTGCGCAGGACGGCCGTCGGGGAGCGCTCATGCTGAGCATTTCGATAAAGCACCCCGACTCGGAAAAATTCATTGATGCCAAGCTTGAAAAAGGGAAGGTCACAGGGGCCAATATATCTGTCAGGATCAACGATGAATTCATGAAAGCTGTTGTCAACAATGAGACTTACATACAGCATTATCCTGTTGATTCCGATAATCCGGTATTCACCCGGGAAATAGAAGCCCGCAAACTGTGGGAAAAGATCGTACACAATGCCTGGAAGTCGGCTGAACCTGGCATTCTTTTCTGGGATACCATCATACGTGAATCGGTGCCTGATTGCTATGCTGACATGGGATACCGTACTGTTTCCACCAATCCTTGCGGCGAAATTCCTTTATGTCCCTATGACTCATGCCGGCTACTGGCCATTAATCTCTACAGCTATGTGAATTCGCCATTCACCCAGGAGGCAGTATTTGATTTTGAAAAATTCAAAAAGCACGTGCATTATGCCCAGAGAATGATGGATGACATCATTGACCTGGAACTGGAAAAAATTGATGCCATTCTCGATAAAATAAACAAGGACCCGGAAGATCCTGAACTCAAAAGAGTTGAAAAGAAACTCTGGGAAAATATCCGGGTAAAAGCGGAAGAAGGTCGTCGCACAGGCATTGGCATCACGGCCGAGGGAGATATGCTGGCTGCCCTTGGCTTGCGCTATGGCAGCGACGATGCCATTGATTTCTCGGTTGAAGTTCAGAAAACACTGGCCATTGAAGCCTACCGTTCATCGGTTGATGTAGCCAGGGAGCGCGGTCCTTTCGCGATTTATGATGCGCACCTTGAAAAAGACAATCCTTTTATCAAACGATTGAAAGCCGAGGATGAGCAAATGTACCACGACATGGTAAAATACGGCCGCAGAAACATCGCCCTGCTTACCATTGCGCCAACAGGAACCACCAGCCTGATGACACAAACCACGTCCGGAATTGAACCTGTGTTCCTGCCTGTTTACAAGCGTCGGCGGAAGGTGAATCCGAATGATACCAATATCAACATCTCTTTCACTGATGAAGTAGGCGATAAATGGGAGGAGTTCAATGTATTCCACCATAAATTCCTGACCTGGCTCGAGGTCAATGGTTACAACGTGGAAGAAGTAAAACAGTATACCGACGATAAGCTCCAGGAAATTGTAGCCCATTCGCCTTATTATAAGGCTACTTCCAATGATGTCGACTGGATGAACAAAGTGAGGATGCAGGGCGAGGTGCAAAAATGGGTCGACCATTCCATCAGCGTAACCATCAACCTGCCCAGTAATGCCTCGGAAGAACTGGTCGGCCAGCTCTATGTCACGGCATGGCAAAGCGGGTGCAAGGGAGTTACGGTTTACCGCGATGGATCACGCTCAGGCGTCCTCCTGAACAATAAGGAAAAGGACAAGGAGGGAGAAGGTGAGGACGAATCGCAAAGGTTTAAAAGACCCAGGGTGCTGGATGCCGATATCATCCGCTTCAACAATAACGAAGAAAAATGGATTGCCTTCATCGGCCTCAAAGACAATAAGCCTTACGAAATATTCACCGGTATCGTGGATGACGAGATGTTCCCCATTCCCAAGTCCATCACCAAGGGAAAAATTATCAAAAACCGTGATGAGCATGGGAAATCGAGGTACGACTTCCAGTATACCGATAAATACGGCTATAACAATACACTGGGTGGTCTTTCCCATATGTTCAACAAGGAGTACTGGAACTATGCCAAGCTGTTTTCCAGTGTGCTCCGCCATGGTATGCCCATTCCTGATGTAGTGAACCTGATAGGATCCCTGCAACTCGACAGCGATACGATCAATACCTGGAAAAATGGTGTCGAAAGGGCTTTGAAGAAGTATATCCCGAATGACACCAGGGCGAAAAAAGGGAAAACCTGTTCCGAATGCGGATCAGAAAACCTGATTTACCAGGAAGGTTGCCTGGTGTGCAGATCATGCGGGTCGTCGAAATGCGGATGACCAGGATCTGGTAATAAAAAAGCCGGCGCTGAAACGCCGGCTTTTTTATGTCTATTCTTCCTTCTCTTCAGCCTCGTAAGCTTTAAGAAGCTCTTCCTGGATATTTCCGGGAACGGGCTCATATTCGAGGAATTTCATACTGTACATGGCACGGCCGCCGGTAATGGAACTCAGCGCTGTGGAGTATTTATTCATTTCGGCCAGGGGAACCTTGGCTATAATTTTCTGGAAACCCATCTCGGAGGACATACCCTGAACTATGGCACGCCTTCCCTGGAGGTCGCTCATTACATCACCCATCCGGTCACCGGGTACAAGAACGTCAACCTGGTACATGGGCTCAAGAATTTTGGGTGCTGCCTTTTTGAAAGCCAGGCTGAATGCGTTGCGACCTGCAAGTCTGAAAGATATTTCATTGGAATCAACCGGGTGCATCTTGCCATCATATACGTAAACCCTGATATCGCGGGCGTAGGAACCGGTAAGCGGACCAACTTCGATCTTTTCCATCAGACCCTTGAGGATAGCAGGGAGGAAACGCGCATCAATCGAACCTCCGACGATGCAATTATAGAATACCAGCTTCCCCCCCCAGGGCAGTGGAATTTCTTCCTTATCCCGGATCGATATCTTTTGATCTTTCCCGTCGATTTTGAACATTTCAGTATCGGGTGTCCCTTCTTTGTGAGGCTCTATCACCAGATGCACCTCGCCAAACTGTCCGGCACCGCCCGACTGCTTTTTATGACGGTAATCGGCCGGCGCAAATTTGGTAATGGTCTCCCGGTAAGGTATTTTGGGCGCCAGGAACTCCGTACCAACTTTGAATATGTTATCCAGATGCCACTTGAGAATATTCAGGTGATATTCACCCTGTCCGGACAATATGATCTGCTTCAGTTCTTTGGAATACTCGATATGAATGGTGGGATCTTCAAAATTCATTCTCTGCAAAGCTTCACCCAGTTTTTCCTCGTCTCCTTCACTCAGCGTTTTAATAGCAGCGCGATACTTGGGTTCGGGGAATTCAATGGCCGCGAATTTAAGGGAAGTATCCAGGGATAAAGTCTGGTTTGTTTTTGTTGCCTTGAGTTTTACAGTTGCTCCCAGGTCACCTGCCAGCATGTTAGGTACCTTGGTCCTGTTTTTACCGGCAACTGCAAAGATCTGCGCAATTCTCTCCTTGTTCTGCGTAGCGTTGTTGGAAAGGTCAATGCCTTCTTTGATTTCACCGGCCATTACCTTGAAATAGTTGATTTCACCAATATGTGTTTCAACGGCAGATTTAAAAACAAATAAGGTGGCCTGACCGGCAGGGTCGCACTTGACTTCCTTATTGCCTGCCTTGGGAGCAGGTAAATCGTTGGGACTGGGTGCCACCTGGGTAATGAATTCAAGCAAACGGCCCACACCGATATCCTTTTTAGCTGAAACACAGAATACCGGGAACAGGCCACGTTGCAATATCCCTGCCTTGATACCCTTTTGCAATTCTTCGGCGGTCAGGGTGTCATTGGCAAAGAACTGCTCCATAAGCGACTCGTCACTTTCAGCAGCTCTCTCAACCAGAGCTGCATGCAATTCATCAGCCTGACCTTTTTGGTCAGCAGGAATATCGAGGATCTGTGGTTTGCCGCCTTCTTTGGGAAATTTGTACATCTTCATGGTCAGTACGTCAACGATTGAATCAAATCCGCTGCCGGTATGAACAGGGAATTGTATTACAACCGCATGATTGCCGAATCTTTCCTTGATGGATTCAATGGTCTTCTCCCAATTGGCTTTTTCATGATCGACCTGGTTGACAACGAAGATGATGGGTTTATTCTCCTTGCCAAGATACCTGCCATGAATTTCGGCGCCTACCTCAATGCCATTCTGCGCATTCACCACCATCAGAGCGGCATCGGTAACCGTGAGTGCTGATATCACGCCGTTAACGAAATCATCGAGGCCAGGAGCATCAATAAGGTTAATTTTGTGATCGTTATACAGCGTATACAATAAGGATGAAAAGATCGAACAGGTGTTGTTCTGTTCAATTTCCTTGAAATCCGATACAGTATTTTTGCTTTCGACGTCACCTCGCCGCTCAATCACGCCTCCTTCGAATAGCATGGCTTCTGCAAGTGTGGTTTTCCCCGATCCGGAATTACCAACAATTACCAGGTTTTTAATCTGACCAGTTGAGTATGTCTTCATTTCTTAATTGATTTACTATTAATACCTTATTGAATGCCTTTGGGCAAGAGATTGCAAAAATAACAAAATTTTGCATAGAAGCAAGAACTATCGGGGATTTCCTAAGGACAGACAAGCCCTTGATTATATTGCCATTCAAAAAAAGAGGGTGTATGCGCACCCTCTTTCACTCAATCACATTAAAAACCCCGAACTACATGATCTACATCATATCATCCATCCCGTTCATGTCAGAATCGCCATTGCCATCACTCCTGTTGGCTGCCTGCCTGTAGTTGTTGATCCTGAAAGTCAGGTTTAACATGACAACGGGTGACTCCCTGCGACCCGTGTTGTGGGTGTAGAAATCATTGCCTTCTGAAGTAAAGGAAAATACTCCCGTCGACAATATATCCCTTGCATTCAGCGAAAGAGTCAGCTTTTTCTTCAGCATTTCCTTGCGCAAAGCTACATTGGCAACAAAGAAACCTTCCCGTGATCCCTGCAGCGTGCGTGAAGGTCCGTTATAAAAACCGCTGATCTGCAAACGCGTGTCCCACTTCAGTTTAAAGGAGGAATTGAAATTTGTACGCCAGGTCATGGATCTTGAAGTCACCTCCCTATTATCAACCATTCCATTGAGTTGATAATGAAAGAGGTTTCCGGTGAGGTTGAGCTGCCACCATTTGGTGAGTTCCAGGTTGGTCATAAGCTCCATGCCCAGTGAATAGTCCTTGCTGGCGTTAATTGTCGTAAATGTGAACACCGGACGTCCGGCAATGGTGTCATAGCCATTCAGCTGGGTAATTTTATCGTAGGTTCCCCTGTAATAGGTTTCGAGCGAAATAAATCCCTTTTTGAAGGTGTACTGATAATTCAGCTCGAAAGCATTGGTAAATTCCGGCCTCAATGCCGGATTCCCAAAAAATACATTATCGGCACCCCTGAATTCAATGAATGGATTGAGATTACGTTCATTTGGACGCTGGATACGCCGGGAATAAGTAAATTGCAGCTGATGGGCCTCCGAAAGTTTCCGTGTCAGGTAGAAGGACGGGAAGAAATGGAATTTTTCATAGGTAAAGGATTGCGAGCTCGTTTTTTGTTCAAGGGTACGATTGTCATACTCTGCCCTTATCCCGGTCTGGTATTCGAATTTCCCAAGCGGGCCGGAGACAATGAGATAACCCGACTCAAGCAGATCACGATATTCCAGCGTATTGCTGATCGAATCATCCTGCAGCCATTCCGAACCGGAAAGATAGTCCTCGTAAATATAAGTTCCCCTGTCCTTGTCCAGTCTTGATTGCAAGCCGGCCTCGATTTTGCCGAAGCTGACGGGTCTTGTATAATCGAGCTCGATCCGCAATTCCTGCTCAGGGGTTTCCGTTCTTGCACGGGTCCGCTTTGGTTCGGTACCCACGAGGTGAAAACTGCCGTCGGTTTTCCTGACAATATCTTCCTCAGCTTCCTCCTCGCCGGAATTTGCGTAATAAACGGAAGCCTGCAGTTCGTGCCCCTTGTCGTCGTATCTTTTCTGGTAATCGAGGTTCAGGTTGTAATAGGCATCCTTGTCCCGCGAATTGCTTTCTTCGAGGAAAAAAGAATCTTTTGAGGCAGGTGCTGTGAACCAGCTGCCCAGCGAGTTAAAATCGCGCCGGAATTCCCGGTTCCCTATAGCTCCCGAAAGGGATAATACCGATTTGTCGCTCAACGCATAGTCAAACCCCATTTTAAGGTTGAGTGATTTCCTGGAAAACTCCCCTTCATTAGTAGCACGTATGGTTGTCGTGGTATCGCCCAGGTAGGTTCTTCGCTCATTTTCACCCGTGTTGTAGTTATGCTGATCGGCATATTCACCCCCAATGAAATAATTGAGTTTCTGATGCTTGAAGTTTAACAGAAAGTCGGTAGAATATTTGTTTTTTGTTCCCACTGAGGCATTGATAATACCACCGACCCCGTTATTCCTCTGTTTTTTCATTACGACATTGATAATACCAGCCGCCCCGTCGGGGTCATATTTTGCGGAGGGACTGGTGATGATCTCGATACTTTGGACAGCGCTGGCGGGAATCTGCTGCAGTCCCTCGCTTCCGCCAATGATACTTGGCTTCCCGTCAATCAGCAATTGAAAATTACTGCTGCCCCTGAGGCTGACATTGCCCTCGACATCCACCTCAACGGAAGGTGTATTCTCGAGTACGTTCACAAGTGAACCGCCGGCACTGGAAATATCCTGTGCCACATTGACCACTTTTTTGTCGATCTTGTACTCGACACGCTGGCTTTGTGCAACAACATGCACCTCGCCAATCTGGGTGATATCGGGGTGCATAACCACTACACCCAGATCGAGTGCTGTTCTTTGTGAAGCAATCACCAGGGTTGAGATCCGCTTTTGTTCATAACCGATGAAATTGGCATCCACATAATAAGTACCAGGAAGCACATCCCTGAAAATAAAAGCGCCGTCCGGTCCTGTAACAACACCGTTCACCAGGGTTGAATCAGCCATCCGGTATAATCCTACGGTTGCATATTCTATGTTACCCTGGGTTGTGGAATCGTGAATAATGCCTCTGATGGAACCGGGGCCCGGAATCTCCGAAGGCGCTTCCGCCGGCCTCAGGGGTTGTGCCATCAGGGCAAGGTTAAAGAATAAAGCAGATACCCCTAAAATCAAATTTTTCCTCATTTGCCTGTTTTTAATTTTAAACACTGATTATTTGCTAATCAATGGCCAAATAAACTGCAAAAACGAGAAAAAGTTTGTTAAAGAATATATAAAATCGACAAGCCGCTTTGTTTAACAGACAAGCCGATCTGTTTTACTGACAAACCGGCTTGTAAATTTTTATTATCCTTCATTTGGCGGATTTTGTTGTTCCACCCAGAAATATTACATCATATCTTCCCCGCCGCCATTCATTTCCTGCTGCACGTCTCTCCTGTTGGCTGCCTGCCTGTAGTTATTGATGCGGTATGTGAGATTCAGGGTAACAACAGGTGCTTCACGCCTGAATTTGTTATAAGTATAAAAAGTCTCGCCACTGGATGTGAATGAACGCGCCCCGGTGGCAAAGATGTCACGCGCATTCAGGGCGACACTCAGCTGCTTTTTCAGGAATTCCTTTCGGATGGCTGCGTTGATCACAACAAATCCATCCTGCTCACCCTGAAGGGTTTTCGATGGTCCGTTGTAAAACCCGGTCAGCTGGAAACGGGTATCCCATTTCAGTTTGAATGAACTGTTGAAGTTGGTCCGCCAGGTGTTCGAAACCGAGGAAACCCGATTACCCTCAACCTCTCCGTTAAGCTGGTACCGGAAAACATTTCCGGTCAGGTTGAGCTGCCACCATTTGGTAACATTGATATTCGCCATCAACTCAACCCCCAGGGAATGATCTTCATCAGCATTGGTGATTGTATTTACGAATACCTGTCTGCCTGAAAGGGTATCAATACCTGTAATGCGTGTGATTTTATCGTTAGTTTTACGATAATAGGTTTCCAGGGAAAGAGATCCGCTCTTAAATGTATACTGGTAATTCAGCTCGAAAGCATTCGTGAATTCTGGCGTCAATGCCGGATTTCCATAGAATACATTATTGGAACCCCGAAACTCTTTGAAAGGATTCAGGTTCCACATACTGGGCCGTTGAATACGGGTTGTATAGGTGAACTGAAACTGGTGGGCATCCGAAAGCTTCCGCATGATGTAAAATGAGGGGAAGAAATGCATCTTCTCGTAGGTGTAGGATTCCGAACTTGTTTTTTGTTCGAGACTGCGGTTATCATACTCTGCCCTTAATCCAACCTGGAATTCAAATTTGCCCAATGGTGCGCCATAGGTTGTGTAAACCGACTGCAGGGCATCAAGATAATCCAGGGAATTGCTAATGGAGTCGTTACTCAGCCATTCATCCCCTGCGGGATGAAAATCCTCAAAGATGTAATTTCCTTCCTGGCGGTCCCACCTGCTTTGAAGACCAAGCTCCACTTTCCCTTTGCCGACAGGCCGGGTATAATCGAGTTCAATCCTCAGATTGGATTCGGGATTTTTCATCCGCGACCTTGTACGGGCAGGATCCGAACCAACCTGTTCATATTGACTGTTGGTTTTCGTTACGATTTCGGATTCGCCTTCATCTTCGGTGGCTGCTGAATAATAAACCGACGCCTGCAAATTATGCCCTTCACCGTTGAATTTTCTCTGGTAGTCAGCATTCAGGTTGTAAAATCTCTCCCTGTCGGTGCCGTTGCTCTCATCGGTGTAAAATGAATCAATAGTGGCTGGCAGGGTAAACCAGTGGTTGGAGGAAATAAAACTACGGTTAAAATCACGGTTGCCAATAGCTCCGGATAAGGAGAAGGTCGTCTGGTCATTGATATAGAAATCAAATCCGGATTTCAGATTCAGGGATGCCCTTGAAAATAGTCCGTTCACCTTGGCAAGTGTCGTAGTTGTCGTATCAAAGAGGTAAGTCCTTCGCTCATTCTCCCCTTTCATATGAAAATTCTGGTCCGTCCATTCTCCGCCAATGAAGTAATTCAGTTTATTCTTCTTAAAATTCAACAGGAAGTCGGCCGTGTATTTGTCCCGTGTCCCTATGGATGCATTTACAATTCCTCCTATTCCCGTGTTTTTTTGCTTTTTCATGATCACATTGATGATACCGGCTTCGCCATCCGGGTCATATTTGGCAGAAGGACTGGTGATGATCTCCAGGCTCTGGACTGCACTGGCAGGGATCTGCTGCAAACCATCACTTCCCTGGATCACGCTGGGCTTTCCATCAATCAGCAGCTGAAAATTCCCGCTTCCCCGCAGGCTCACATTCCCTTCCACATCCACCTGCACCGAAGGTGTGTTTTCAAGGACGTTGACCAGGGTTCCACCGGCGGCGTTTAAATCGGATGTTACATTGACAACCTTTTTGTCGATCCTGTAATCTACCCGGTTGCTTTGTGCCGTGATCACGACTTCCCCAATCTCTTTGACATAAGGATGCAGGGCAATCACACCCAGGTCAGGATTCAGATTACTCTGAGTCAGTAAAAGCGGTATGTTCTTTTTGTGATATCCGATGAAATGCACCTGGAGGTAAAAATTACCCAGGGGCAGATCACGCAACCAGAAAGCACCTCTCTCATCGGTGATAAGTCCGGTGACCAGACTGGAATCGGGCAAACGGTATAATCCCACCGTCGCATATTCAATGGCCCCGTTGCTGGTGGAGTCATGTACCATCCCTTTTACCGATGCTACTTTGGAAACGGCGACCGTTTCTTTTGGCTGGTCAGGCGCCTGGGATCTTCCTTCGAAGTATAAAGCCAATAAAATAAAGGGTATAAGTATCAATTTTCTCATTTTTTCATGTTTTATTACAGTATCCAATTTCAATTTTATATATGCTGTAACAAGCGAAAACCAAAACAGATCATGCAAAAATGATAGTAATCGACAAAAGGGTTAAAATAAAAGACAAAAAGGTGTTTTTTATGGAAAAAGACGGGTTTTAACCTATGCTTTATAGCCTTGCTGTCATCTGAAGCTTTATTTCACTCCGTGAATTACCTGAGATTTCATCGTATCCTGAACCCAGGGTATGCTTGTGGGTGAAGCTTGTACTGGACAAACGGACACGGAATGACAGCTGTGGGGTAACATCATAACGCAACATCACAAAGGTCCTGAAACCCTCATTGTATAAAGGAGAGAATGAGAAGCCCGAAGTCAGGTCCTGTTCATAGGCGTAAATACGGGAATTGTAATCACCGGTATTGAACCAGGCAAAACGGAAATCCACAACAACCGGAACAGCCTCAAAACGATATTCGGCATCCTGGTAAATTAAAAAACCCCTGGAAATTTTGCTTTCTACAGGATTCACCCGCGTCATTTCAATCCTGTTCTGCAGTAGTAAACGGCTTGTCAACCTGTAGCTTATATGATACCGAAGGCCCATACGCCGCATGTGAATGACATCCCTGATGATCATCGTATCTCCGGCCTCATCTTCGGGATCACGCTCAAATTTGATCCTGCAATACATATCCAGTTTTTTGCTTGCAGCATAATCCACCTGTAACAGATAATCGCTGCCCGAGGATGGGGCGCTCAATCCATATCGCAGCCAGGGGAAGCGGTAAAAATCAGCATACGCAGAAATTTTCAGCTTTAGCACAGGATGAATTACCATTCCGGTATATACAGCTTCTTCGTTGGAATTAACTGAGCCTTCTGAAAACGCGTCTGAATGCAGGCTAAAAAAAGCCTTGCTGTAATTCCTGTATACCATGGAAAAAGACACGTATTTATTCACATATAAAACAGCGCCATTTATGGTTGCCCAGTGATGATTGCCATAGGACGTTTCGCCGAAAAGCTGCAATTTTTTCAGGGAAACAGAATAATCCGCCCCAAGGTTGAAAAGGTCGCTGCCGCTGAAATCATGAATATCTTCCGGATCATTGCCGGCCTCTCGTACTTTATCGAAATGGTAATTTACAAATGTGGTGCCTGCTTTAAAATGATTGCCCCTGAAGCTGATATTCCCTCCCCATGCAGTTTCGGTAACCGATTTTTCATCCAGGATCTCTGCTGCGGTCCGGTGATATCCGCTACCCTGAAACGAAGAGAAACAGATGCTTCCACCAGGAAGCGTATCCGTTATATTGGCATCCCTTTTTTTAACAGAATAAAATCCGGTCAGGGTGAACCTCCCCCATGCAGCACTGGTAGCAGCGCCCCGAAAAAAATCATTCTCATCGGCTGAGGTGAAGGCTTTGATGTCATCATTGCGTTTAACCACATTCAGCGGCAGGGATGATTTGCCGGGTGCCCTGCCGTTGGACAGGGTGAGCCCCTGGCCGAATCCCAGTCTGAAATCACCTATCAGCGCAGACTTTATAAATCCCTGGCCCAAAAGGCAGATATGGGCTGAATAAAAATCAAATCCCCCGCGATTTGAATTTTTAAAAAAATCCTCTCCCGGATCTTTTTCAAGGGTAATTCCAGCCTGCAAGTTTTTATTGAACTCCAGTCGGTACCGTACATAATACAACCAGGGATTTCCCGGGTAACGCTGCTGTCCGGTCGCCGGATCCACATCCGTATAACCGGCTGATTCCTGCAGCAAACGCTGGGATCTCAGAATTACTTCATGGTGGCTGTAGCGGACGGCTTCCCGGAACCTGAAATTCGAAGTATCAGCATCTGTTCCCAGAGTGACATATGGCAGTATTAAACAGATCAACTCATCGGTAAATCCATATACCAAGGGCAGTTCGTTCAGTGAAAGAAGATTGCCGTTCTCCTTCCGGTAATCAAGCAGGCTTTGCACCTGAAAATCAGTCAGGAAATGTAGCCTTCGCAGATCTGCCTCCCGTGCACTGTTGAGATCGACCGGCTGATTTTGCAGTGTTTCGAGTTCATTCAGAATAGACTCATAATCAACCGTTTCACCATTCTGCAAAGCCATAGATTCCATGAGTGATTCCCGCAGTTTGAATTGCTCGGGAGTAAACTGGGAGGCAGCGTGGAAGCTGGCAGCAAATCCTGCTATCACCAGCAGTAATGAACGAATATTCATCGACATAACGGTTTGATGATGCAATTTATTAAAAAAGAGAGGAAATCCAAAGGGGGAGGGATAGAAATAAAAGGAAGCTTCCGCATTAATAATTGAACCTCTACAAGGTTCCGGTGATTAATTACTAATTCATACCCTACAGTAATTCATCCTCTACGAGGATGTTTAACCGAGACTAACAAAGAATTCCAATACCCTCATAAAGGTAGCCTATTTGAGGATTCCCTTGAGTTCTTCTAATCTTGTAGAGGTTACATTATTGTAGAACTTTCAGTTACCGGATCTCTCTTACATCCTTGTAGAGGATGAATTAAACCAGTCATTTGTGAAGTTGTAATAAAGGATTGACAGAAAGGCATAGTTAAAAACTAATCTTATCATAAGTCCTGCCGGTTGTCAGGAATTACCAAAATGGGCTGAAAACGCACTGGTACATCCCATTCGGAAATGATAATAGGAATTGATTATGGTAATTTCTTAACTATACCTGCGAATTGTTCCAAAGTAAATGCTCTAAGGGTCATAGTTCTTACGTTCCCAAGAGAACTTAATGCGAGATTATAGGCAGCAACGGCCTCATCATTTGGAGATTCGCCAATACCTATATAATCATATTCTCCAAAGGTCACGTAAAAACCAATTAATTTCCCACCAGTCATTTCTAAAGCCTTGAAAGCAGCTTCAACTCTTTTAGGGGCATTTTTTACATCTTTTGCCCCCTGATCTGTAAGTTTCATTAAAGTGATGTATGTATTCATTTTGGCCTCCTTTTTTAGAATAAATAGGTAAGGATATGACCAGTGCGTAATTCTTTTTTCTAATCTCTAAGTCAGGAGAATTTAAGCTTTTATCAAGAATGGGAGTTGAATAAGGAAAGGGAAATAATTGGATGAAAGTTATTACAAAAAGAAGGCGATGTCAAGTGTGATTTGACGAATTAATACATCATAGCAAAGGATGAAGTATTGTGGCATGGCAACTACTCCAAATCCTTTTTCAGTATTGCCACAAATCCCCCTCCCTGTGCCACATCAAAGCTCATTTCCGAGTTTTTAATCACAGCTATTTCCTTTTTATCAAGTTTCCTTGGATTTATATCCGAATCCTTTGCATCCGCCCATGTAATGGCATGATAACCGGCATCATCCAGGAAATCTGTTTTCAGGGTGAATTTTCGTTTATTGACGCTCATACCTCCCATATACCAGTTATCCCCCGATCTCCTGGCCACAATGATATATTCGCCGGGCATCCCGGTCAGTACCTTTGTTTCGTCCCACGATGAAGGAATCCCTTTCAGAAAATCGCTTCCCGGCTGATTTCGCACGTTATAGGGTGATTCACAGAAGACCTGGAAAGCACTTTCATACACCACCATCATGGCGAGCTGAAAACAGCGGGTTCCCATAACATGGGGGGCGGGATTATCGGCTCCAACAACCTTAAACTGATCGGGTCTGTCGTTGAGGAAACCTCCAGGGGTGAAATCCATTTCCCCTGCCAGCATGCGGGTGAACGGAAGGGTGAGGCAGTGTTCAGGGGTAATCCGGTTGCTCCACTTGTTATATTCATTACCCAACACACCCTCACGGGTGATCAGGTTGGGGTAAGTACGGCTGAATCCGTCGGGAACATACGCACCATGAAAATCAACAACCAGGTGATGTTTTGCGGCTGTTTTTGCTACCCGGTGATAGAAATTCACCATGTCCTGGTCATTTCTGTCCATGAAATCGATCTTGACTCCGGCCACTCCCCATTGTTCATAAAGTGCAAAAGCCTCCTCCATCTGTTTGTCGACATTGGGCCATAGGAGCCACAGAATGATCTTTACATTTTTATTTGCTGCATATTTCACTAGTTCCGGGATGTCGATTTCGGGTATCATTTTGGTAATGTCAGCATCGGTATTAAACGATCCATCCGCCTTAAAAGGAGGACCATACCACTGCCAGTCGACCAGCTGATATTGCCAGCCCATTTCAGCGGCAAAATCAATGAAATACTTCATGGTTTGGGTGTTTGATCCCAGTTTAAAACCGGCATCCGGAGCGAAGGAACCGCACCACCACCAATCCCATGCCGATACGCCCGGCCTGATCCAGGATACATCATCGAGTGCGCAAGGTTCATTCAGGTTCTGCAACAGATCTGATTCAACAAGTGCGGTTGGCTGATCAGCAATCATAATCACTTTCCAGGGTGAAAATCGCTGCTCTGAAGCACGAACAATTACCGTAGTGTCATCGGGCAACCAGGAAGGACGAGAAATAAGGGTATTGGCGTGACCAGGATCAGCCGTGAAACCCGAGCATGCCCAGTTGGTCACATTGGCCTCCAGGATGGCTAACCAGGCATTGTCTCCAGCATTGATCAGCAAAGGAGTGCCGATGATATTCCCCGGTTTGATTTCACGGATTGTCGTCTTGGTGAATTCAGTTTCCTGTGAAAGATGGAATGTATTCCAAAAGGCAGCCCATACTGTATGATCTTCAGAAAAACAGAAATCGATCTTTTCATTCGTGAGCACAAGAGTGTCCAATTCTCTCTGAACAGGCAGTTCATAGCGAAAAGCTACTCCGTCGTTATAAGCCCGGAAATACAAATTGAGGATACGCCGTGGTTTTACGGTTTCCTGAAGTTCTATTACAAGCTGGTTGTAATGATTTCTGACAGTCTTTCTCTTGCCCCAAACCCTTTCCCAGTTCTCATTCACCGATTCATTCCTGACATTTGTGATCTTCAGGTTGCTTTTCAATGGTCCGGCGCCCTGTAAATCAAGCTCAAAGCCGGACGGAAGAAGGATCGGCTTGTTATTGAATTCAATCGAATAATAAAACTGATGCTCCAGGGTATCTGCGATCATACATTTCACCCGTAAAGCACTGTCAGGAGAATAAACCACAGCTTCCCGGAATCCTGTTTTCATTCCACAGGACGCAAGAATAAACGAACCTGCCACCAGGAACAGGTTAACAAGGAAAAGAGCGTGGGAATGCTTCATGATAATCCGTTTTTAATCCCTTAAAGGTAATTAAAACAGGATTGAATCAAAAAATCGCAATGATTTTTAGGAATGTCGGGATTTCTTCGGGAACCAGGGAAAAAATGAACTGGTTCTTTTTTCATAGTCCGCATACTGCGGTTTTTTTATTTTCAGGGTTTTTTCCAGCATGGCCACTCCCGAAACTTTAATGATCAAGGCAGTCATCAGAAGTGATCCCAGAACCGGCAGATAGCTGCCGGCAGCCATGGAAAAGAAGGCGTATCCCCACCAAACCGAAGCATCCCCAAAGTAATTGGGGTGACGCGTATAGCGCCAGAATCCAGTATCCAGCACTTTACCCTGATTGCCGGGATCGGATTTGAACCGGGCCAACTGATAGTCGCCACCTGCTTCGAACATGAAGCCGATCAGCCAAAAAGACAACCCGACAACATCAAGCCAGCCCAGATTTTTCTCCTGTCCGCCAACCTGCGCACCCAACAGCGGAGCGGAAATCAACCACATCAGAACGCCCTGCAAAAGAAACACCTGGAAGTAGCTGATCCACCAGTACCGGTTTTCACCATAGTCTTTTCGGAACTTCCGGTAACGGAAATCCTCTCCTTTTCCCTTGTTGCGCCAGGTCAGGTACCCCGAAAGACGGAGACCCCAAATGGTGACCAATACCAGAATCAATATTTTACGGGCTTCCAGTCCTTCCGCCTTCAGAAAGTAAAAAACACCCGACACCACAAAGCCCAGGCCCCAGAATAGATCTACAATGCTCACATTCCTGATTTTCAGGCTTACGACCCAGAGAAGGGTCATCATGATCAAAATAATAAGCAGAGCGTGCCAATAAATTTGCATGAATGTCATATGAATGCTTTTAATCCAACATGAATGCCACTGATGCCGCTCCTATTCCTGCATTTGCGCCCACTACGGGTGAAATGTCCACAACCGATACAGCATCCAGTCCTGTTAGCTCCCGCATCTGATCTTCATACCACTTTGCAGCGCGGGGATTTTTGGCATGCAGGACAATAAAATTCCAAATCTTTCTGTCTTTCACCAGTGTTTTGATATGTTGCATGACTTTCTCCATGTTTGATTTCTGGTTGTAAGTCTTTCCAAAAATCATTGATTTTCCGTTTTCATCCATTGAAATGATCGGATTGATATTGAGAACACTGGCTATCCAGCCCTTCATCGGGGAAACCCTGCCACCCCTGACCATGTATTTTAGTGTTCGAACGCTGACGAAAATCCTGGCCTGCCTGATCCAGTTTTCAGTCATCTCAACGATCTGCTCATGAGGCAATCCTGCTTCAATTGACCTGGCCACACGAAGAACGATGAGTCCCAGCGCTCCGGAAAGATTTTTTGAATCAATGACCGAAATGAGCCTGCCTGATTCCTGGCTTATCAGGGTTGCAGCCTTCCTGCTACTAAAAAATGTGCCGCTGAACTGCCCGGTAAGATGCACCGCAATCACTGAATCATAATGCGAAGCCAGGTGAGAATAAAGGTTGATGAATGCTTTTTCGTTGATCTGCGATGTTTTGGGATAGGCATACCCTTCCTCCATCAACTTATAGAATTGCGTGGGTTGCAGCGTTAATTTATCAAGGTAATGATTATCCCCAATCTGAATGTTGATTGGTAAAACATGGATCTGGTACTGATCAATCAGTTCAGATGAGAGATCACAGGTTGAATCAGTTACCAGTGCTATTTTCCATTTTCGCCGGTACATCGTATCACTCTGTCTTACCATGTCATCGGCCTTCTGAAAGGTGATGTCGCCGAAATTTCTGAGTTCATCAAAAAAATCCGCCGGATCATTGGTATGCAGGTGAAGATGCTTCAGGGTATCTGAACCGGCAACCACTACTGAATCGCCATACTTGCTGAGCATTTGGGTTAATGATTGCGTGTCGGCAGTAACTTTTTGAATAATCGCCTCTGTACAATACCGCAGATGAACCTCTTCAGGTATATGTACCATCTCATCAGGAAGGATTATGCTCTCGGCTTTTGTTCGCAAAAGATTGCGAACGCTGCTGTTGCGGATAAAATCGATAATGCCGTTGATGAATAATACAAAACCGCTGGCTCCGGCATCAACAACGTTGGATTGCTTCAATATGGCAAGCTTGTTTTTTGTTTCCGCCAGTGATTTGGACAGCACTTTTTCGGAGTTTAATATCATCTGGATAAAATCTCCGGAATGGCTTCTTTGCAAACTGATGTAAGCCGCCCATTCCCTGATCACGGTAAGCATTGTTCCCTCTACCGGATTGGCTATGGCTTCATATATGTAGCGAACGGATTTTCGCAGGCTTTCAGAAAACTCATGCAGGTTGATTGTACTCCGGTCGGCTGTTTCATTGCTTAGTCCATACAGAAACTGGGCGAAAATAATGCCGGAATTCCCCCTGGCATTTGACAGTGCGGCTTCAGCAATGCGCTTCATGGTCACCTTATAAGACCGATGAGGGTGCACAGTATCAAAAATTGAACGAACGGTTGCTGCCATATTCGAACCCGTATCCCCATCGTTTACAGGAAACACATTGATTTTATTCAGCTCCGCCTGGCTTGAAATAATTTTCCTGGCTCCGGCAAGAAAGGAATAATACAACCTTCGGCCATCAATTTGTATTAGCGGTTGGATATATTTTCCCATTCTTTACGTTTTTTGAATAGAAACATAACAGCGTAAGCTTTGTTCAATTTCGGGTCCTGATAATTAAACAAATCAAGAACCTTTTACACTGTCATATACAGTTACTTTACTGCACAACTCATCGGCAACCTTGCGAAAAAGGTCATGCGTCGGATGCACCTGGTAAATATCATGTGCAGCCTGATTCTCAAAAATGGTTAACAACGAGAACTGATAACTGCTGTCAATTACATCACGTCTTGTATCTGCCGGTATGCCTATATGATAGGATTGGATGGCGTCAATGGTCACCAATTCCTTCAATGCGTCGGCAAAACGCTTTTGATGATCTGAATTGCCTGGTTCTTTGAGCCAGAAAAACACATGATGCACGAAAATATTTCCCAATGGTCCATTTTTGCGCATAATAGCAGCGGGTGATATCATAATCCCCGCACCAAGAGTCAGTATACTCCCTTTTTGAATAAACTCTCTTCTATTCATTTCCGGCATGACTTCATTGTATTGGTTCGTATAAATTGATACTTTCAACGGGCAGCTTTGGAAAATTCAATAATATGTTCTGATTTGTACTCACTCTTATCCGGCCTGATATTCTTGACGAACAGCCTGGCACGCTGACCAAGCTTCAGGCAGGTATGTCGGTTGTTGATATCTTCAGGTGTGTTCATGGGCTGTAAAGAAGGATACCAGAGAAAATAGCCTGGTTTATCCAGAAGCAACTGCGGTTTAGACCATTCCTGCGATCCGGCTCCGTCACCAAGATCTTTGTTTCTGTTAAAGGAAATATAAATGCTGCTGCCGGCCCAGGAAGATCCTGTTACCTTCCCCATCAGCATAACCCAGCAATCGAGGTAAGTATTCCAACTCACCGAGGGTCCCCAGTGGAATCCTCCTGTTGGGGAGGAGGCAGGACCGCCACCCTCTGCAAGTGGTATTTGCAATGAAGCAATGGGAGCTCCTATACCATCATGGGGCGCATTAAAACCTTGTCCATTCCATCGTTGTGCCTTGCCTTCCGGGTTTTCGAGATCACTGAGCCTGATCCTTGCCACGCTGATGCATTGCCCGCCCCATTCAACATCAGAACTCCAGGTGCTTTCCTCATAAATTCCGGGATATCCGTATTCCCCGTAAAACAGGTAGAGGTAATCACCGCAGGCAACTGCAGAAGGATCCCCAACACCTCCGGCAAAAGTATTGGAAGTGTTGTGGGGTTTGAGGATCAAACGCGACTGGTAATCTTCGATAAAGATGCCCTTGTTAACCCAGCTTCGGCCGCCGTCTGTTGATTTCATAATGCCAATGCGACAGACAGCTGCCGGGGAGGAAGGTCCCTTCAAACCCTGGGGCCAGTTTTGATCTTTATAACCTTGGCCTGTGGCTTCTTCCCATGGGAGCGTAGAAGGATAATTCTCATTGTGGTAAACTGCATAAAGTGTTTTTCCGGTCCTGTCAAGGGTATCCTGGTAAATGGTTTCAAACCAGACAGCGCCATGCAGGCCGGGCGTGCCCACCGGAACATTGAGGGGCATGAGGGGTCGGGTAAATGCAGCCGTATCACTGAGAAAAGCCTCGTCAGCATTTTTTCCGCTGGCAAATTTCAGATCCCGCGCATTGCCCCATAAAGGATCCTCTCCATACTTGCCCGGGAAGATCCGGAAGGTATCCCCTACCCACGCTTCTGCCATGTTACAATCCACAAAGGAATTGAAATAAAAAGTATCTGCAGGAATCAGTTTAAAGTCCGGAGGATCAAGCCATGCCTCTGTTTTTGCATCCTGTTTGCAACTTGCCAGGAAAAGAATGGCACATGCTGCCAATGCGCAGATATTCCTGATCATAAGGATTTTAAAGTTATATGTCATGCTTGCGTATTTGAAATAAATATCGTCATTTTTATAACAACTTACAACCTACAGCCTTCAGCCTTCAGCCTTCAGCCTTCAGCCTTCAGCCTAATATTTTCAATTAATATTACTGTTTTTTAATATTTACTATTGTTTATTATTGTTTTTTGTTTTATATTTACAAACAAAAACGCCATGAAAACCGATCTATCCCTATTCAAAGTCTTCCAGCACAATGATGATTATTTTGAAATGCTCTCTGATCCTGAATTTTCACGTAAGAATGTGCTGAAGCAAAGCATTGTCATTTTCATATTTTGCTGTATTTACGGAATTGTGATGGGCAGTTACAATGGATTCCTGCAAAGCATGGTCACGGGTCTGAAAATCCCCTGCCTGATCTTCCTTTCACTGCTTATTTGTTTTCCTGCCCTGTTTGTGATACAGTATATGATTGGTTCTACCATGACCATCTGGCAAATGGCAAACATCATCCTTTCAGGTTTCGTGGTATTCTCCACAATAGCCCTGTCCTTTGCCCCCATTGTGGTATTTTTCATGATCACCAGTGAAAATTATGCTTTTCTGAAACTCTTGCATGTGGCCATTTTCATTTTTTCAGGGATTTTCACCATCCGGACAATAATCAGAGGCCTTTCCTATTCTTGCGAAAAAAAGAACGTTTATCCTAAACTGGGAATGAACATATTTAAAATATGGATATTCATTTTTGCCTTTGTCAGTTCACAACTGGCCTGGAACCTGCGACCCTTTGTTGGAAGCCGCGATCTTCCCTTTGAACTGTTCAGGGTACGTGAAAGTAACTTTTATGTTGCTGTTATTCACTCTGTTGCTGATTTATTTGATCCCGGGACGGATGCAGCTCCAACCAGTTCTGATACGTCGCCGAAATAATGAACATGCAAAACTTCCGACAAAAAAATGGATGACAAGGATAAAATAATGACCCTTGAGGAGGTGGCGGATTATTTGCGTGTGAAGCCACAAACCATATACACCTGGGCGCAGGAAAAGAAAATCCCTGCAGCCAAGCTGGGAAAGGAATGGCGCTTTAAAAAATCCATGGTGGATAAGTGGTTTATTGAACGCATGGATGAAAAATTCAAAGACTATTGATACCGGAATCGCATCGAAATAATCAGTATGGGATATACCAGGCGTAAACAGGCTTTACAGGATGTTTATCCTAAAACAACAAATAAAACAAGCACCCTGATATAGAATTTCAGGATTCACTATATTTGTTGGTAAACAAATAAAACCTATGAAATCACGCCGTCAGTTCATTAAAACAGCAGGCACCGGAATCCTGGCAGCAGGAGTGACCGGTGTTTATGGCCGCGAAAATCTGATTACACCAACCTTAAAAACCCAGGATGCTTTCTCCCTGGGAATGGCCGGGTATACTTTCAGGGAGTTTACCGTGGACCAAACCATTGACATGATGAAAAGAACCCGGGTATCCAACATTTCCCTGAAAGATTTTCACCTTCCTTATAACAGTACCCAGGAGCAAATCAACGAGGTGCTTCAGAAATTTAAAAACGCAGGGATCCATGTTTATGCCCTTGGCGTAATTTATATGAAAACGCCGGAAGAGGTTGATCTGATTTTTGAGTATGCCAGAATGGCGGGAGTCCAGATGATCGTGGGCGCTCCCAATTACGAACTTCTTGCCCTGATTGAGAAAAAGATCAAAGCCTACGATATACGCCTGGCCATTCATAACCACGGTCCCGACAATCCGCTTTTCCCCAATGCCAATGATATCTGGAACCATATCAAGGATCTCGATGCACGGATCGGGATTTGCATTGATATCGGGCATACTACTAGAGACGGACAGGATCCCGCCGGTGATATCAATAAATTCAGTAGTCGTATTTATGATGTTCACATCAAGGATGTTGACAAAGCTTCCAAAGAAGGGAAAACAATTGAGATGGGAAGGGGAATCATTGATATTCCCGCAGTTGTTGCCATGCTCCGAAAAATAAAATACAGCGGGAAATGCAGCCTTGAATTTGAGAAGGACATGAAAGATCCCATTGCCGGTATCGCTGAATCAATCGGTTACTGGAAAGGGGTGTTGGCTTGCGGATTATGGGCTGCTGAGAATTGATTCCAGTGCCCTGAATAATTCAACAGCTTTTATGGGCTTTGTGAGGTAACTGTTGAAACCGGCCTCCTTAAGTTTTTTAACTTCTTCTGAAAGAGCATAGGCTGTTTGTGCAATAATCGGAACCTTATTGTTTAATTCACGGATCCGTTTTAGCGCCTCTATCCCATCGATTCCGGGCATTTTGATATCCATAAGTATAACCTGCAAACTTCGATTTTCAATAGCCATCGAAATGACCTGATTCCCATTCAATGCATGAATGACATTGGCTCCGGTCTTTCGCAATAATTTCTCAAGATACAAGTAATTGGCCATATCATCTTCAGCAACCAGGATAGTACTGCCCGAGAAATCGGGAATGTTGGGATTGTAGTCTGATTCAAAATGGGTCACAGGTACCTTTTTTAAGACTTTCTTCACCGGAACGGTGATTGAAAATACAGACCCGACACCCGGTTCCGATTCAACTTGTATCTGACCACCTAACAGATTGATGAGTTCATGTGAGATAGCCAGGCCCAATCCCGCACCTCTGTATAAACGTGTTTTATCTTCTTCCAGCTTTCTGAACCGTTTAAAAATGACCTCTATATTTTCTTTTTTGATTCCAATTCCTGTGTCCTTAACGTAAAACTTTACGAATTCCATGGATTGGGTCTCTCTGCAACCAAATTCCACAACACCCCTTTGGGTGAATTTTATCGCATTGTTTATGAGATTGCCGATGATTTGCATCAGCCGCATCTCATCCGTATAAAGGAGGGTTGACATGCACAATTCTGAATCATTTATCCTGAAATCCAGATTGCAATCCTTTAAGGACAATTCTTTTCTCAGTTCGAGGTTGAAGAGGTCGTTGACCTGGTTGAAGATTCTATTAACCGGTACTTCAGTTAAATTAACGTCCAGATGTCCCGCTTCGATCTTTGAAAAATCCATTACGTCGTTAATCAGGTTTAAGAGCGTGTCACTGCTCCTTTTGATGATGATGTTAAAACTTTCCCTTTCTCCATTTTCCAGCCTGGGATCAGAAAGCAGTCCTGAAAATCCGATAATTGCATTTAAAGGTGTACGTATTTCATGAGAAAGATTTGCCAGAAAGGAAGACTTGAGGCGATCTGACTCTTCTGCTTTTTCTTTTGCAAGTATAAGTTCCTTTGTCCGTTCAGCAACAAGCTCCTCAAGCTTGCTACGGTAAATGCTCAGCTCCTGATATGCAGCCTCAAGATCATCACGCTGTTTTTG
Source organism: Bacteroidales bacterium (assembly GCA_016930375.1). GTDB lineage: Bacteria > Bacteroidota > Bacteroidia > Bacteroidales > UBA10428 > UBA5072. The sequence continues at coordinate 52,563 of JAFGGU010000011.1, forward strand.
TATCTCAAGGTTTGAATCAGTCAGGGCTTTAGTCTGTTTAATTATTTCATCATGCTGCCGTGTTATTTCCGCATTGGACTGCGCCAGCGCTTCGGTATGTGCATAAAGCTCCTCGGTTTGTGACTGCAACTCCTCGTTTTGAGCTTCCATCTCATGTTGCTGTTCCATCAGCTGAAAGTTATTCTTTTCCAGTTGTGTTTTCTGGGATTCAATTTCCTCCTTTTGCCGGGTTATTTCGAAAGTGCGCTGTCTGACTAATTTTTCAAGCAATTCATTCTTTCTGCGGACTCTTGTAACATTGGTAAAATAGATGAGAAGTAAAATGAAAGCCAGAAAAGCAAGCGAGGTTATCTTAAACAGCAGCGTATTCCACCAGGGAGGAGTGATCTTTATCTTGATAGCTGCCCCTGCCTCGTTCCAAAGGCCATCGTTATTACATCCTCTTACCCTGAACACATAGTTGCCCGGATTCAGGTTGGTATAAGTGGCTTTTCGATCGGTCCCGATGTAATTCCAATCGGTATCAAAACCTTCCAGTTTATAGGTATACTTGTTCTTTTGGGTGCGGGTATAATTAAGCGCAGCGTATTCAATTGAAAAAACAGCATGTTTATAGGAAAGCACCAATTCCCTTGTTTCGTTGATATCAGTTTTTAAAACACCTCCCGGGCCTCGAACTTCAACAGGTTTGTTATCAATAATCAACCTGGTAAAAACAATGGGTGGTATTACCGGATTGTCCTGGAGACTATCAGGATGAAAGATGGTTGCGCCGTTTCTGTTACCGAATATTATCTCCCCCTTTTTGGTTTTACAGAACGAAAATGCGCTAAACTGCAGATCCTGAAGGCCATCCTCTGTATTATAATTTCTCAGCACATAAATATCCTTGTTATTCCTACTGGTAACTGTTAGTTTTGTAAGGCCGTTGTCTGTGCTAATCCAAAGATTCCCTGCATCATCCTCCACAATATGTTTCGTATTATTGCTTGAAAGTCCATCATTTTCTGTTAAATTCCTGAAGTACTCTGTTTCCGTATTGAACAGGTTTAATCCGTTCTGGCTGCAAATCCATATACGCCCCTGGCTATCCTCTTTACAATGAATTAATCTGCTCGTACTGATGGAATTGGTATCATTGATCACCGGAATGAAATTTTTAAACTTGAAAGTGCTGGTGTTTAATATTTTAAGTCCATGTCCCTCCGTAGCGACCAGCAAATTGCTATTTTTGTCAAGGCACATGCTCATGACGTTATATCCCAAACGTGATTCCGGGAATGCCAGGTCACTGGGAATCCGGATAAAACAATCATTTTTTCGGTCATACAAGTTCAATCCGGCAAAACAGAAACCGATCCATAAGTTCTTTCGACCGTCTTCATAAATGCAATAAACGTTATCACCGCCCAGGCTTGTTGTGTCCTTGTCAATATAACGGTAATGTTTTATTGTGCCGGTAGTTAAATTCAGCCTGTCCAGTCCGGCTGCCCAATAACCAATCCACAAATTATCATAGTTATCGAAACAAAGGGCCAGTACTTTATCACTTGCCAGACTATTTGCATCAAGAGGATTGTGACGATAAACCCTGTAAGTATTCTTCTCCCTGTTCCAAAAATAAATACCCCCACCATCAGTGGCATACCAAATATTCCCATTTTTGTCTTCTGCAATAGCAGAAATACTGTTGGTGGTGAACCGTGGATGAATTTTTACAAAGTTTAATTGGTTAAAATGTTTTTGTTTTTTATCAATCGTAACAACGTCAAACCGACCGCAAACCCAAATTTTATTCGTATTATCCCGGTATAACCTTGTTATCACATTTTCGCTGATCCGCTTATCCTCAAATGATGGAAAAGTACTGTTGAATATAATATCCATATCCTCCGAAATATTTCCTCTGGCTATTAGAGAAAGACCGGAATTGGTTCCGATCCAGATATTTTGGTCTGAATCGGTTATGATAGTATTTACTTCATTGTTATGGATACTTGAAGGATCAGGCGAGTTGGTATAATTGAATGACCTGTCTTTTGTAAAATCATAATAGTAAAGTCCCTGGCCAATGGTGCCTATCCATATGTTTTGCTGATCGTCTTCATAAACACATTCGATCCAGACATCATTATTCATGTGATTTTTCAAATCGAACCGGAATTTCGATACCACATGTGTGGAAGTATTAAACCTGAATAGTCCCCTTGTGGTTCCAATCCAAAGGTTTCCATTGTAGCTTTCAGTAACTGTGCGTATTTCGTATATTTCTTCATAATTGCCTTCATTGTCGCCATGCATAAACCGCGTAAATTTATTTGTACGGGGTTGATATAAATTGAGCCCGTTAAATGTGCCGATCCAGATACGGCCTTTACTATCCTTTATGACCGATTTGACATTGTTATGGCTAAGGCTGTTGTTTTCTTCATGATGAAGATAATTTGTAAATGCATCCGTTTTCTTATTATACTTACTCAGGCCGGTGAGCGTGCCAATCCAGATAAAATCACCATCATCGGCAAGACTGGTGATATAATTTCCGGAAAGGCTGTTGGTATCTGCATGATCAGGTTTGTAAATCTTAAAATCATACCCGTCAAACCGGTTTAATCCATCTTCAGTTCCAAGCCATATAAAACCCCTGTTGTCTTTGATGGCGCAGGTAACATAGTAATTAGAAATCCTGCTGCCGGATGAAAGGTAGCTCATGACATATTCCTGGGCAACGGACAGGAATAAACCGGAGATAAACTGTGTATAGAGGAAAAAAATGAAAACTGCAGAAGTCTTGTTAATTTTCATGGTTCAATCTCTAAAGGTCTTTCAAAGACTACCTGTGTTTTGATGTATGCTTTTGTTTATTTTGTTAACCAGGCGTGACATTATCAGTCAATTTTTTCGGTTAGTTTTTGCACGATCCTGAACTGTTGAAAGAACTCCCTGGCAATCACCCTGAGCACAGTATAAACGGGAACCGCCAGCAGCATCCCCAGTAAACCCGCCAGGCTTCCACCCATGATAATGATCAAAAATATCTCGAGGGGATGTGATTTAACACTCTTGGAATAAATCATCGGGACCAGGATGTTGTTGTCGATAAAATTGGTCACCAGCAGTACCCCTGACATTTTCAGGAATACCGGCAACAGGTCGGTATAAACACCCGAAGCCAGCGTGGTGGTCATACCCAGTGTCATGGCGATAAGCGCTCCAATAATGGGACCCAGATAAGGAATGATATTCATGATGCCTCCGAAGAAGCCTATCAGCAAAGCATTTTCCACTCCAAAGATCCATAGGCCGAAGGCTATAAGTGACATTACGCCGAGCACTTCAAGAATAACGCCGATAAAGTATCGCCGTAGCAGATTCTTTGAGTCTGCAACCACCTCACGGGTCGACTTGTGATGTTTGACGGGAACAACCAGTAACAGACCTTCCATGAACATATTTTCGTCTTTCAGGAAGAAGAAGGATATAAACAGGATGGAAAACACGCCAACAAATAAATTCCCCGCTGTCCCGATGAAGTTGTTGAGCAGGATGGTTACATTGCCCAGGTTTATCATGGATTTAACCCTGTTAACGATAAACTCCTGTAGCGTTTGTCCCTCCGGTAATGCACCAAATTCATGCATTTTTACCTCGATCCATTGTATCGGACCCTGCATGTTTTCTGCCAGCCGGTTCACGTCAATACGTGAAATGGTCTCTGCTTCGCTGATAATGAGCGGTACAAATATGGCAAGGATACCTAAAAACACAGATACTATGATCAACAGGGCAAGCAGAGTACTTAGTGTATGAGGAATTCTAAGCTTTCTGATATGCAGGCCATCAAAAAATTTCACCAGGGGTTGCCCTACAAAGGATAATACAGCTGCAATCAATATCCATACAAGGATATACCAGAATCTCCAGAACAGGAACCCAACCAGAAAGAGCAACAATAGGTAACCCGCGTACTTTAATACCTGTTTCATCGGGAAATGACTTTTTTTTGTTAATCTACAAATTACATGATATTAATTTGTTCTGATCAGATCCAACAATTTCCTGTCGAGTTTATGACCGTGCCAATCCTCATATTCAACATCCTCACGACCAGAATCCAGAATGCCAAAATCGCCCCTGAAATTCCACAGGGCATAACCTATTCCGTTTTTGCCCAGGATGTCGGTCACATCACCAAACCATGCCAGGAAAACAGCATGCGGAGTTTTTTTCCAGCAGCCACATTCACCGCAGTGAACTCCGACTCCTTTGCCCAATAGTTCGATCCAGGGTTTATAATATTCCTCAAGGCTTTCACGGCTGAAGTTTTTGCCATCAATTGTACCCGGCCATACAGGAACCGGGGCAAGCGTTGGATCCTTCCAGACCCAGCCTGCCTGGTAGTGTGAAATATAATGGGGATAATATCCCCTGCAGCTCTGGCCCAAACCGAGGTCAATCAATTCCGGGGTCACGGCATTGCCCACGTTGTTGCCATCTGCAATAATCAAATGCTCGGGATTGGCATTCCTGATGGCAGCAACTGCCCCTTTTGCCACGGTTTTGTAAAGCTCGCCGGGAAGTGCGCTGCTTTTTGAGAACTGATCATTCATGTCCTCCCGGAAGGCCGGCTCATTGAGCAGATCAAAACTTATTTTATCATTTGATACGTTTCTGAAACGCTCCGCCCACATCCCCCAGTGATAGTTAAAAGCATCCTGTGCCTCCCGGTCCTTCCACAAATTAAAAGGCTCGTTGAACCCGGCATTAATGCAATAGCCAGGCGCCCGGTGAAGGTTCAGGCTAACATGGAGCCCGTATTTGTTGGCCATAAACACAAGTTTTTCAACCTCTTCAATTACCTCCGGATTAAGTTTATATACATCGTCTTTGGATATGGGTTTCGTTCTGTCAATGGTCAGGAAACGCGGATATGCCATTGGTAACCTTACAAAATTGAATCCCCAGTCAGCCATCCAGCGAAGATCATCCTCCGTGGTTCTGTTAGGATCGTTCTCTCTGCCCGGGTAAGGGGAGAAATAGTCGAGCAGATTAAAACCCTTCCAAAGCGGCAGCTCGTTCTTCACCGGTTGTGAAGCACTCACGGCAAAAATATCTTTCCGGGACAGGGTAATTGCTGAAGCGGCAAGAGCAGCTGTGTTGAAAAATTTGCGGCGATTCATTTTGATAGGATTTTGATTTGTCAATGCTTGATTAAAAATAAGATAAAAATCGGATTCTGTCATTGTCAAATCGACGGAAGAAGAAAATAATATGGTGTGGTATTGGGCAAAACCTTATGCCCTCCGGGCAATTCTTAAACAATTCATTAATATCGCATACCGCGGAGCGGTTATGGTATTGTAGAAAAAATTGTTAGAATCAATCCTAATACCACGGAGCGGTTATGGTATTGGGGAAATGATTTTGCAACAAGTCTATTCCCGGAGAAGATCACCCCCAATAGTTATGTCGAATTTTGCTTTTTCCGGCAATCCAGGCAGAATCCCCTGTGTATGCAAATGGTCCCGTCGCATACAGGACACCTCCGTTTAACGTATTCCTGCTGAACAAATACTTCCAATCCGTTATTCTTTATGCTCACCAGGTTCTCTAAAAAGCTTGTATTATACCTGGTCCTGTATCGCTTATCCAGATCTTTCAGCCTCCGGCAGGGAAATTTCTCACAGTCATAACAAAATTTTGATGCGGTATTTGCCAGAAGACTGCAATTCCTGATGGAGCATCTGGCACAAGACTTCCATTTGTTTACATCCGGGCTTCCGCAACCATTGCAGCGGTTCTTGTCCCGCAGATAAGCCAGACAAGTCCAGCAAATCATGCCGCACGGGGCTACCAGGGTTTTGTCAACGGTCTCCATTGAGTCACAGGTTCACCCGTCTTAATGCTTTAATAAAATATATATATACCGCTGCCACTGCTGCTTCCAAAGCGAGGATTTACCACATTGTTGTATATGGATCCGAAAGTATAAGTAAGCCCAAAACTTGTATAATACTCATATTGGGTCTCCAATTCCTTTCTTTGCAGAAGTATTTCTTCGGTTGTTGCGCCTCCCTTAACCAAACCCAGTTGATTATGTAAAAATGAGATGCCACAGGATAAGTTGACAGACAATCCCTTGGCTATCCGCAGACTCATGTAACCATCCAATGAGACACTGTTTTTGGAAAAGTCATGAAGATAGTTTTCATATTCCAGGTTTATATCAATGGATCCCCATTTTTGAACAACTTCATAAGCAGCAGAAAATGAATGAAGCCATAAATTATCCCCTGTCTTGTTATAAATTGTGGTATCCAGATACTGAACATGATTGAAACCGGCTTTGTAGAGCAACCGAAACTGTCTCCGGGTGGATTCTGAATAGGGGAACAGGTCATATTCAATTCCCGGCATAGTCCTTAATGAGATTTCCAGATTACTGTAGCTCGAAGAACCCAGGTAGAGTGATCCGCCATAAGACCAGTGATCAGAGATGCTTTTAACAACCAAAGCATTAAATGATTTGGAATTGTTGTCGCTTGACACAGTTTCATCACCGATTTCAAACTTGTCATTGCTGTAGCTGTAATTCACATTCAGGTTGACTTTTAAATCCTCAGTAATCCTGTTGGCCGAAGCACTCATATATAAGTATTTTGATTTATAGGACTTCTGACCGCTGAAATATCCGCTTAGTGATGTCTTGAAAACCCAGCTGTTCCACTTATCGGTTGACACGGTCTCGGATAACGGCTCAGTGAAAGTAATCTTAATGTACTTTGAAAGTGGGGTTTTGGCAACATACCGCATAAGAGCCATTTTAAGGACTTCAACCTCTTTGGTCCTTATTCCTTCGGTGGTTTCATCAGGCGGGGCAACAAAGGAAACCGTGTCCTTCATACCGGCATACTCGTGCTGTCCGACCAGGAAGTAGGTATATTCCCAGCCTCCTGAACCTGCTCTCTGGTAGGTTGATATAATGTATACCCCGGCATCCTTAAGATCCCTGACATAGTTGATATACGGGATCTCTTTTCGGATATAATCGCTGGCATCCATGTACACGTTAAGAGCATCCTTTCGGAGGGTATCAGAAACAGATGTGGAATCCTGGGAAAATACCGTTAAAAATGAAGCACAAAGCAGTAAGGTCAGAAAAACAAATTTCATAAGGCTGTCAGGATTAAAGGATTTTTCACAAAACGTATAATTACAGCCAATATATAAATTATTGACGACTTAATTCAATTTTAGGACAAACTCTTATGCCTTCCCTTCAAGTCGTTATAATTAGGAAGTCGAATGAACATCAATCAAATTGCAGTCCGCCGAGATTTTTAAAAAACACGGATGAGGCAATCGAAATGGTAAGCAAAGCTCCGCCAACACCGATGTTGATGAAGAAAAAGGTCATGATGTCAATTTTAAACATGTACCCGATTCCAGCCATCAGGCATGAAATTGCATTTCCCATAAAGGCATACCTGATCACAAGTTGTATTCTGTCACCACTAAAGGCCGGAGCCATAAACGCGGATGAAACGCCGAGAAACAGGGTCCAGGCAAGCATATCAATGGATGTGGATAAGGAATAGGGATTTGCCTGCACGAAATGCTCCAATCCTTCAGTAGCGCCCCGGATGATATTCATTCGCACCATACTTAACTGAATGAAATAATGAAGGCTTGACAGGATGGCAAATGCAAGGCTGAAGAAAATGCCCAGTCTTACCAGGACCTTTTTCCCGGGAGGAACGAGCTCATAAAAACTGTTTATAAAAACAACAAACAAAGGCCCGAACATCAGCATGAGAAATCTGGCCAGGTGCTGAAAGAACTGGTTGTTGTTCTTAATATACTGGAGATAATCCGCATAATTGATCCAGTAAAACTGCGGAGATGTGAGGGAAATTAGTATATAGCTTAATAACCAGATAATAAAGATAAAGGCAATCGATAAAGAAGCCCAGTATCCGATTTTACAGGACAGCTTGTTCATACTGACAAATATAGAATATCTTGCAGAAAACCCGGTTAATTATTTTCTGTGTTCCTTACATTAATCCTGACGATTTCGGATCTGGTTCCCAGCCTGATGGGAGCCCCCCACAATCCCAGGCCTGATGATACATAAGAGTGCGTATTGCCCGATCGCCTGTATCCGTATCCCTGCTCGTAGATTAAGGATACGAATTTATTAAAGGGGAAGATCTGTCCGTCATGGGTATGCCCCGACAGGTGAAAATCAATCTGGTTATCAATGGATTCCTTAATACTCAGGGGCTGGTGATCAAGTACGATCTTCGGCAGATCCGATTGCATTCCGTCTAAAATGGCATGCAAAGGCTTACGGTTCTTATTTGTTAAATCATCCCGGCCGATGAGTACCAACCGGTTACCAACAGTTATCGCCGTGTCACGTAATACCTGAATGCCTGACCTTTTCATAAAATCCAGCGCCTGGTCGATCCCTGCATAGTAATCATGGTTCCCCGGCACCGCATATACGCCATAGGTGGCTTTCAGTTTGCGAAGCTCCTTATCCATTTCCTGGGTTAATACAGCCCGGTAGCTGTGATCAATAATATCACCGACCAGCAGGATGAGATCAGGTTTCTGTTCATTGATGAGCTCCACCCATTTAACCAGCCTTCCTTTTCTGACAACGTTACCCAAATGAATATCGCTGGCTGCTATCAGGACAAGATCCCCGGACTGTCCTGAATTCTTTCCGGATCCGAGATTCAAATGAACCACGCTGGGATTGGAAAAACGGGCAAATCCAATGAGCGACAGAGCAGTTAATGCTGCCAGCACCATACCAAAATAGATCAGCTTGGCTAATGCATAGTGGGTAACCACCCATTCCGGAAAAATATTGAAGTAATGATGGGCCAGTCGAAGCATATCCCCCAGCAAAGCGGCCGTCAGCATGAAAATGAAAAGGATCATAAAATAACCGCCGGCTTGCTCAAAAACCATTGTCAGCCATGCCGGCAATCTGTTTCCAAGAAAGATGGCCAGAAAAACAGAAAGGGAGGCAACCAGGAAAATAAAAGCATACATCATGTGAACCCAGAACCTGTCAGGGAGTGCTTGCCAGCCACGAATGAACAGGTAACTGTTCAGCGCGATAAAAACGGAAAGAATGATGAGAAAACGAAAGAGATTCATGGGAGGTGATTAGGTGATTAAGTGATTAGGTGATTAAGTAATGAAATAGTCATGATTATTGCTTTTTCTCAGAAATGATGGGGGCTTTTCTGATATATTCGGCGTTTTCGAGACAATCAACCATGAATTTGGCTACTGCTTTTCTGCTGATGAATGATGTATGCTTATCGCTTTTGGCTATGGCCAATCCCTTTACTTCATCCTTATCGGTCAACCCAACCGGGCGTACAATGGTCCAGTCGAGATCCGAGTCCTTCAACACCTTTTCCTGACCGTCATGATCGGCATAAACATACTTCAGGCCTGTTAACCTGATCAATCCTTTCATGAGCAAAGGCATTCCTGCAAATGAATCTCCGGCTCCGGCTCCGGTTTGTACAATGATGCGCCGGATACCCATTTCATGCATCACCGTTACAGTATTTTGAATGCTGTCTGTCATCAGCGTCGGGGAATTTATGGGTTTTGCCCAGAGGCTCTCCGATTTCCGGGGATTGTTCAATGAACTTAAAACGGCATCACATCCTGCGGCAGCCTTTCTCACATCGTTAATGCTGACAGGAGTACCCTGTATCAGTTGGAGGTTGTCTGATTTTAGAATGATTTTCGAGGGATCCCGGACCAGCGCCCTGATAAGATATCCCTTTGACAGGGCATAATTCAAAACCTGCATGCCGGTTCTTCCGGTGGCACCCAATAATAATATAGTTTTCATTGTATTTTATATTCAGATAGTAACAACAAAGATAATGAAAGGTTGTTGCTGCTGCTATCTCTCCATTTCTCCGGCAATCACCGGCTGCGCCTCGCCAAATGCCATACTGGGTTGATACTCCACTGTTATTTTATTCCTGTTGAACTTACAGATGATTTTTTCCGAGTGGGGACTTTCAATATAGCGCAATATTAGTTCCAGTGTGTTGTCATCTATCCAACTGTAGCAACCTGCGATTTTTTCAGGCGGAAGTCCGACATTGTGGGCTTTTGCCCCTTTTAATAGATTGGGACCGGTTCTGGTTGTTTCCGCTTCGATCCATTTGCCCGTACCGAAACTTATTTTGTAATCCTTGCCTCCCTCCTTCAGGATGATATGGCATGTATCCCCCGTAAAATTGAAATTCAGGGTTTCCATCCCGGTGCCATTGGGCTTTAGCATAAAAGTTTTTCCTGATATCTCTGATATTAGAGGAGAATCAGCGCTTTTCTCAGGAAGAGGAAGGGCCAGGGATTTCAGTTTTTCCTGCAGGTTTTCTGTCATGGCGGAATTTATAGCCGGATTGATATCGCGTATAGCAGGCAGTAAGTATTTCCATACCAGGTTTATCTCATCCTGCATATCGGGTGTTTCTGCCTGGATGGCAATCACTGCATCCTGATCGGGCATAACAATGATATACTGTCCATAGGCGCCGTCAGCCCTGAAGGCATTATAACGACAGCGCCAGAACTGATAACAATACCCCTGTGCCCATTCGCTGCTGTCCTTCACCGATTGTGGAGCACCCGGTGCATTGTCAATTTTGAAACTGGTGGCCTCTTCAATCCAGGTTGCAGGCAGGATCTGCTTCCCGTTCCACATTCCTTTCTGCAGGAATAGTTGGCCGAATTTAGCCATATCTTCTGTCTTCACCCTCAGGCCCCATCCTCCCGTGTTGATACCAACCGGATCCACTTCCCAGTCGATCCCCTCAATAGCCAGGGGTTCAAACAACCTGGGTGTTAAGTAGTCAATCACCTTTTCCCCGGTAACTTTTTGTACAATGGCGGATAACATGTAAGTTGCCATGGAATTGTAAAGGAACTTGGTACCCGGGTCATTGACAATCGGAGTTGAGAGGAATGCCCTTACCCAGTTGCTGTCGCTTGTAACAATCCTTGAAGTGGGATCGGGATCCTGACCTGCCGACATCATGAGCAGGTCTTTAACCGTTAGATCAGCAAGGAATGGACTGACGGTATCGGGAAGATCTTCCGGAAAAAAAGAAATAACCTTGTCATTTACGGTAAGTAGTTTCTCGCTCACAGCAAAACCCACAGCCGTAGATGTAAAACTCTTGCTGGTAGAATAGAGCGTATGTTTAAGATCGGGCCCGTAAGGATTCCACCAACCCTCTGCAATTACTTTCCCGTGACGCAGGAACATAAAGCTATGGAATTCGTTCCGGCTTGCGGCTGCTGCTTCCAGAAAAGCAATTATGCCCTCTGAGGATACACCTTCAGCTTCAGGGATACTGCGCGGAAGGGAGGTTATTGGTTTAATTTCCGGTGCATTTTTACAGGCACTGAACAGGAAAAGCAGCAGTACAACTGCATACGGGATCTTTCTGAGCGCGATTTTCATACTATCAGGATTGTTTTTTATATATGGAGAAATTCTTCAATAAAGATAATTAATATATCTACACCGTTCACCGTTCACCGTTCACTGTTTACTGTTTACTTTTTACTGTTTACTGCTACTGCTACTGCTACTGCCGCTGCTACTGCCACTGCTACTGCCACTGCTACTGCCACTGCCACTTCCACTGCTACTGCTTCTACCTCACCAGCATACTCGCGTTCCTTATCACTGCAACACTGCCCTTCTCATTATCAATGAACCGCTGTACATCGTCTTTTGTAATCTTGTTAACGCCCAATGTTTTACAGGTTGCAAAATCTAGCGAGGTTAGCATGTGAATTCGGATACGCTGTGTTTTCAGCATCATGGACAATGCCGTGCCGCCATTTCCTTCGTATTTCTTCTCGAGCATATCGTAGGCCGCTTCAAAACCCCCTGCTTCAAGATATTTCATAAAATAATCCGAAGCGATTTTATCGATGCATTCCGACAGGATTACCAGTTGACCTCCATCCCTGACAAACGCTGCAGCATGATGTATGGATTTATGCGCCTGAATGAAATTAATGTCTTTCGGATAGCCTCCGCTTGAAGCAATCACCAGATCATAGAACTCCCCGGAATCCTGCCTGTAATAGCTGTCATGTATTTTGCAGGCGGCTACAAAATCATCATAACTGTTCCCGATGATCAACCGGCATACTTTACCCGATGCATTCAGGATACCATGAACTGAGATCCTGGGGGGAAGCCAGGTGTCGATTTCCTTCAGGTCTTCCGCAACCGGATTCCCCTCCAAATTGCCGGGCTGGCATCCGGAAGACAGCGAACGGTTCGACCTGTCAAGGAAAAGTCCGTGATTGTGATAAATGGCATCCCGTGATCCCAGTCCAGGAAAGAGCAGTTTTCTTCCCCCTCCGTAACCCGCGAAATAATGGTGCGAAATGCTGCCAAAAGTGATCAGCAGTGTGCTGCTGAGCAAATCCTTCCTGGCCGTCACAGGGGTACCCCGACTGGAAGTTCCAAGTACCTGAAAGGCCTTGTCATCCTTACAATCATGATGAACAAAGCGGAAATATTTATAAATATCTCCATAGCTGCTGATACTTTCCTCTTCGGTTTGCCGGGGATGTGTACCATAGGCGATATAAAAACAAATGTTTTCCCGGGCGGCACCCTGCTGAAATAATGCATCTGTTATCCAGGGCAGGAATTCCGGGTATCCGCATAAACGCGTTTTATCTGACACCACGACAGCTACGCGCTGGTATTTCGCGGCATCACCTGGCAGGTAATGAAGCAAATCATTTATAAAAGCTTCTTTACTGATATCGTATTCAGGTTCCCGGATTTCGGAAAGCACTGCTTTGGATGGCAGTGCGAAGGATTTAAGTTCATGTCCGTATTTCAGATCAACAGTCAGATCCATGAGCTTCCTTTATCTTTTTATGGCATTGATCAATACAAAAGGAATACTGAGTTTCATCCCTCCCAGCATGCGAGATTTCTCATTTAAACGCAATTCAACCTCTTCAAACACAGGTTCAACTTTATCCGCAGGCAGGAGCTTTTTCCAGGAATCCATGAAGGCCAGCCGGATAAAGGAATGATTCAGCATGGCGCTTCCATCCGTGAATTTATAACAAAACTGATCATGTTCCAGATCCTTAAGAACAAAGCTATTCTCCCGCAACAGGAAAAGGATCTCGTCAAGAGGCCGCCTCTTCTCATAGATATGTTGCCGCATCAGATCGATTTCCCGGCTCATGTGCATCTCCTCCAAAACGGCTTCCAGTTCCGCATAAAATTCAACCATGCTTTTATCCAGGTTCAGGGTTTGGACAAATTGTCCGCCTGTCTTTATAATCCTTGAGCATTCCGATAAAACCTTACCCATATCACTTACATTATTGATGCCGTTGTTACTGACGATCAGATCAACCGAATGGTTTTCGAGTGGTATGGATTCGGCATGCCCTTCAATGATCCTGATATTGGAGATGTTAAAATAGCTGATCTTCCTTTGAACCCGTCTGATAGCATCCTTCCAGGGATCAATGCCATACACAGTAGTACTTTCACCAAGCCGCTGGGCCAGCTCAATCAGGGGAAAACCTGACCCGAACCCGATATCAAGGGCTGTGATACCGCGTTTATACTCAATTTTATCAAGCAGTTTTAAACCGAAGGGCGCTGACCAGATGGGCCATTCATCATAAAAATCAACCATCGTGGTTAGGTCAAAGCTCCCGTTAAGGTACTTTTTCATGGAATAATGGCGGTTTTCTGCCCCTAAAAGTACAAATTAATTGCTTAGGTTTTTTGGTAAGCCTGCCAGGCTCTATTCAATCACTGAATTGGTGACCACGCACCGGGTATCACTGTGCATGGATATTCCGGGATAGGAAGGATACCATGAACCGCCGGTATTGTTCCGAATAACCGAATTGTCGATTCGGATATCTCCCGAATGGTCATTGGTCACAAAAAAAATGGCCGAACCATGGGCATTCACTTTATTGTGCTCTATAAGCGTACCCAGAATGGTCAGCGACATGGTGTTGCCATCGTTATAAATGGCACCGCCGCTTCCTCCGCCGGGAGTTCCTGACTGTGCCGGATTGGCGCCGTTTCCAATGGCGCGGTTATGTGAAAACAGGCTGTTTATGATGGCCCATGATACCCCAATGCTGCTAATCCCGCCTCCGTTCGCACCAAAATTGCCATATCCCTCGGCTCCGCCAAAGGTGCTGTTCACAACATAAACCGGTTGATTGTTGTATTGACTGAATACGCGGACAGCTGCGCCTCCCACATCGGGACCCAGGCTGTCGCAGGTATTGTTGAAAAAACGGCAGTTTACGATTTTGAAACGTCCTCCCCTAACCCAGATTGCGCCTCCGCCGTCATATTCATCCTCGCTTCGCGAATTGCCGTCAGCAAAAGTAAGATTCTGAACGGTAAGCCGGGGATGATCCTGGTCCTGGCAATGTGAAGTCGTCCAGTGTTGATCCTGGTCACATGTATTCATATAGAGTATCCGGGTTGTGCCACCCCCGCTGAGGGTGACCAGGCCATTCCCGTCTATCACGATATCGGGATTGGCATCATTGAAAACCCTGGCAGGCCTGTCAAGTGTGATAGTAACCGGATCGGGGCCGCAGTTGAACACGATCTTCCCGCCCTGTGCCACTGCTTCAATAAAAGCATCACAATTGCAGCTTTCAGGCGTGCCATCCCCGATAATATGATCCGGAACAGAAATATCTTCCGGTCCGGCCTCCAGGGGAACCGGAGAATCACCGTCGGGATTTCCCGCCGGTGGTCCGTCTTCGGGATTGGCCAACGGATTGTGAAACTCGGAATAGGGCTTGTCCTTATCGGCCTCGCAGCCTGTGCTTATTGCTGCAATAGCCATACCTGCGGACAAAATAATCCAGACACCGGTCAACATCCGGAATTTTAATGTGTCAGGCTTCATTCCAAGTTCTGTAAGATTTAATTTAACATAAACGGTTGATCCGGAATAAAATTTTACAATACCACCCCGCCAGGGTATTTACTCTGCATAAAAAGATTCATAGGACTGAATCGCAGAATCAACTAACGACCTGGTTTGTTTATCGGGTAGAAAATGAAACGGATGTGTGAAACATCAGTTGATGCCATGGGATTTAATCTTTAATACATCGTACCGACGAGCCGGACTGCCTGGTTATGCCTTCACAGGTCAAAAGGAACCAACAAGCCTTACATGCCTGATAACATCCCCTGATTTGATGAAAGTACCATTATGGCAGCCTGTTACATTGCAGAAAGTAATCGATTCATTAAAATCCAGTTCAGGGGTCAGTCCAATTACCACCATATCAGCACCGGGTTTGCAATTGCAGTTGACAAGTTTTTTAAACATTTCGCCACAATGCGGACAAAAAAGCTCATCCTTCTCCCCTTCTTTTAATTCCCCTGAAAGGATTATTTTATCGAAATCCCCTTCAATGGCAGAAATTACAAACTCCCCTTCCATGGCAGCTCTTTTGAATTTAATACGCAAACCGGGAAAACCATTGATTTTATGTTTTGCATCAATAATACTGCAGCCGTTAGGACAATAGGCATGATCAATGATATAGCGGATCTTTTCCTCTGCCTTGCGTGAGGTGGTTTTTCTCTCGGCAAGCGGCATTAAAAGGCGTCCATCTTTGCTGAATATACTCATGGCTGTTTCTTTAATGGAATTAAATAACGATTTCTATCCCAATTTAGTGGAATAAACTGCGCTTTCTCATCATGTAGTGGTTTTTAACACAAAAATACATGTTGCACGTAAGCGTAATACGTAACAGACTTCCAAAAACTATAACTATTTACTGCCCGATAATTTTAATCAGCTTGCCTGCCTGAACCCTGTCAGTAAGCTCCAAATTGTTAAGCAAAGCCAGGTCAGCTTTTTTATCCTGTTTGACGCCGTAAAAGGTAAAAGCATCATTAAGTGTGCCGGTGCGCTGAACCTTTTTGACCACGATCTTCAGGGGCTTCACATTTAATTTTGAAGCATCGGTAAGCCTGGAAAAGCTTCCCATGATGGATGCAAATGTTTTGCTGTAAGTGCCATAATCAGCATCCGTGGTAATCCCATGAAAAACATAAAACAGGTTATCTGCCTGAATAAAATAGGAAAGCACCCGGTTGGTTTGTTTTGCGCCCGTCGACGGGTCTTCCAGGACTTGTTTGGACTGTACCACCCGGGCAGGGAAACTGTTGATGGTGGTCAGATTGCTGCTTTCCAAGGTCAGTTCCAGTTGCTTAATTGTGTTGCTTGCCGCTTCATCCAGTGTTTTTCCCGAAGCCAGTGTAAAAACAACCAGTGATTTATCATCCTGAGGGGCCATGTTAACCTGAGCGGGCGAATTTTCGAGATCCCAGCCGGCCGGAAACGCAAATTTGAACTTAAGTTCAGGGTGATAGAAGGTATTGCCTTCCACATAACCTTGCCTTGGGTCCTCACCATAGGTGACACCATCAATCATTCTCAGATAACTGTCGCTGTTTACCTTATAGGAAGCGAATTTCAGGCTGTCCTGCCAGGCTGATGCAGCCTGGTTCACAGAATTATAACGGTCACCCGGATCAGGATGTGTTGACAGGAAGGTGGGGACTCCTGAGTGACCGTCAGCCATGCTCATTTTATTCAATACCTGAAAGAAATCAGCCATTTTGTGGGCATCATATCCGATCAGTGATGAGTATGCAACTCCCAGGGCATCAGCCTGTTGTTCATCATCACGGCTGAATTTCAGAAATAACAACTGCATCCCCTGCATGGCATATTCGGCATACTGTGCGTATTTGGGAGCCGCGATCATTCCACCTACCAATAATAACTGACCCAGCTGCTGCTTACTTTGCTGGCTGACGGAGTGACGGGCTGTAATATGACCCATTTCATGTCCGAGCACACCAATCAGCTCGGCCTCGTTATTCAGCTGGGCCAGAATTCCGCGGGTCAGGTAGATATATCCTCCGGGAACAGCAAAAGCATTGACCACAGGAGAATCCAGAATTTTTACATGATACTCGATATTGGGACGATGAGAGATTTTCCCCATTTCTGTGGCTTTTGTCTGAACGAAATTCAGAATATTTTCACTTTTGTACTCACCAAAAGTGGCAATAACCTGGGGATCATAAGAAAGTCCAAGCTGCACTTCCTGTTCTTCCGACATCAGCATGAACTGCTTTTTACCGGTCACAGGATTTACTGCACAGGAATCAATCAGCACAAGTGAAAAGAAGAGCAATACAAGCTTCACGGGTAGGTTCGACTTTTTCATCTTGATAGATTTTGATTGAACAAAGGTGTCAGATCCAGGATTTTTCCTGACGTCTCTATCAAATATCGGAAAAAAAACATTCTCCCCAAGTCAAACCCAAAAGTATTTTAGAATCCGGAAATCAACTTACAACTGCCTGCTTCAGAAGATATACGTTTGCCTCCAGCGATTCGAGATAAATGAGTGCCCAACTGAGATAGGTGCTTTCAAACCTCAGATGTCCCCAGGTTTTTGCCGCATTGTTTTCCTTAGTTAAAAACAGTATGCTGTTTGCATGCTTTGCCAGTGATTCATCCCCGGTGGCATCCAGAAGCGCCTTTACAAAATTCCTTAACTGCAGTTCAAGATCTGCAGCAGGTGAGTTCTCATCATCGCTGAGCAAAACTTTTGCTGCCAGTGTCCGGGAGTCCAGCAAACCCGTCGAGACAGCTTTAGTATGGAGATTCCCTTCTTCCGAAGGAAGATTCTTGCTGATCAAATCCCTGCAATGTTCTATTGACGTAAGCGCCTGACCGGCAGCTTCTTCAATACGTGGATCCGTTACTGCGGGGGCATTTTCAGATGTGACAATCTGATCCCCTTTTGCAAAACTTGTTATGGCTTTGTAAGATTTGGCAAGCACCATGCTCTGATCAATTCTCAATCTGGAAACATTCAAAGCGAGCAGTGCGGAAAAGACAGCCAGGTACACCAAAAGATAAAGAATAAATACGGTATTGTAGATGTTGTAATTTTTAATCTTCGATGTGACATACAGGTAAACCGGCAGGAACACTACAAACGGAAAAGGAAGTACCAGCATTAAAAGTAAACCGGCACCGGGCCAGTGCATGATCTTAAATAACATACTGCTAAAGACAACCACAGCAGTAATCCAGGTGATGATATACAGCAACATGCTCTCCCGGCTACCTTCTTTCCGGTAATTGTTGACCAGTGCCAGTGGCAGAAAGACGAACAGGAGGATGAAGATACCCGTGGAAATCAGAACACTGGCTCCTGCCAGGTGGTTTATCTTCAGGAACACACCTGCGAAAATCAGCAGCAAGGTAATAAGTCCCAGAATGTATATTTTTTGTTTCATGGTTTAAAAATTTAGGGGATTATTCTGATTTCATATGATTTCGGGCAAGACATTTGAAACCGTTCGATTCAACCTGAAGAACAGCAGTTTCTGCCAAGTTCAGCGCATGTATACTTGTAATCAGGGTGCCTTCATCCCGGCCATCCGGTTTATCGGGCAACAATGCCATGATACCGGAACCCGGATCGATAACCTGTGATCCGGTAAGGTTTTTCATCTCATTCAAGTAACTGGTCAGCAGGCTGTCCAGTTCAGATCGGGTTTCAGATCCGGGCGACAGCAATGTTTGTGTTGAAACCGGATCAAACGGGTTCAACAGCATACCGTAATTCATGCTGGCTCCGGTCCGGGAAGCCCCCTTGGTGCCACCTGAAAGATCAACCAACCGTGATTTTATCGCCTCCATCTTTTGAATTACCCTGGAAGTGCCTTCCTGCACTTTTACCATTTCGGCATAAGCGACAGAATCACCATAGGATGTGAACAGCGCTGCATTCACCTTTTTCTGAAATTCCAGTGTTTCCCGGCTCTTGTCAGCCAGGGTGAAAAAACCGTCGTTGTAGTTCTGCTGAAGATTCAGGCTGATCAATGATGAGGGCAAAAGGATAGCCACCAGGGCAACAACGATAAAAATGAACTTCTCATCCACACTCTTTTCGTTTTTCCATTCCTGGTAAACATACAGGGGGATAACAACCAGGAAGAGCAGGATCGAAAAAATATAAGCCAATGTCCCGAAATACTGCCAGTGCATGATCTTCTGCCAGAGAAAGGCCAGGTACAAGAACACAGCCAGAAAACCAAGGTAGTAAAGCGGCTTTTTCCGGCCATCTTCCTCGTTTCGGATCTTGTCCATCAGCATCGCCGGAAGGAACAATAAGGCTCCGGATAATATGGCCAGGCTGATGATCAGTCCTGAACCCGGCCAGTGCTGGACTTTAAACATCACTCCGACGATGAAAAGCGTGCCTGCCAGAAAAGCGGAAACAAAGAGAAACAGGCTTTTTTTGCTTCTGGACTCTTTCCAAAGCACCATCATGGAGGATGGCATAAAAAATGCCACCAGCAAAAAAGCACCTGTGACCAGCAATATGCCGGCCAGGGGCCAGTGCATGATTTTGGAAAGTGCGGCAAAGCCAAGCAAAACCGTGCCGGCAATGCCCGTGATTTTCATTGTATTTTTCATTTTTCTGTATTTGGTATCCACTGCATAAAGTGTTTCTTCCTGAATTTTATTTAACCCGCGAAACCCTATTTTTTCTTTCACCCTCGAATACGCTTTTTCAAAGGGAAGTCCGTTTTGCATCTCATCTTCCACATCACAACAGATGTGGTCAATCAGATCATCAAAGAGATGCGAAAAGGTGATCTGATGCCGGCTGACCTCTCTGATGATCAGGTCAACATGGGTTGTACTCAGATCACTCATATATCAATCCTTGCTTCGGATCCAGGATTATTCCCAGGGTGCTGATGAATTCCGCCAGTTCCCTGACTTTCTCTTTTACCAGGGAATGTCCTTTGGGGGTCAGACTGTAATAAATACGTATGCGATTGTTAAAGTTTTCTGACTCCACCTGCAGCACGCCCTCGCTTTCAAGCTTGTGCAGCACCGGGTACAATGCCCCGTAGGTGAGCATGATCTTTCCACGGGTAATTTCTTCAACCTTACGTGTGATCTCATAACCGTACATTCTGCCGTTCTCTTCAAGAAGCTTCAGCACGATGGTTTTAAGAGATCCTTTGAGCAATTCGGATGATATCATACTTTTATTATATATAATTGTCTTTTATATTGCAAATATATAATATTACGAATTACAAATGCAAATTTTTGGGCAATTATTTTTCGAGAAAAACGATCACCGATCACCGATCACCGTTTACTGTTTACTGTTTACTGTTTACTTTTAACCCCTCCACTCCTCCTGTTCATTTCTTCCTTAAAAAAAGCCATTTCATATCCTGCCTTGCTGTAGATCTTATGCTAATTTTACCCCTCCATGGAAAAATTTCTAAAAGAACTCAACAGTGCGCAATACGAAGCTGTTGTCAATACCGGCGGCCCCGCCCTGGTGATTGCCGGTGCAGGATCAGGTAAAACCCGTGTTCTCACCTACAGGGTGGCCTACCTGTTGAGTCAGGGTGTGAATGCCGGTCAGATCATCTGCCTTACTTTTACCAACAAGGCTGCGCGTGAGATGAAGGAAAGGATTGCCAGGCTGGTGGGCGACGAGCCTGCCAAATACTTATGGATGGGGACCTTTCACAGTACATTTGCCCGTATACTTCGTATGGAATCAGAATGGCTCGGGTATCCTTCCAGCTACACCATCTACGATACGCTTGATTCCAAAAGCCTGATCAAGTCGATCATCAAAGAGATGAATCTCGATGATCAGCGTTATAAGCCGGGTGAGGTGCTGAACCGGATTTCCTGGGCCAAGAACAACCTGATCACTCCACAGGCCTATAAAAACCACTCCGAAATCAGCAGCCACGATAACATTACGCGCAGGCCGCAGATTGCCGAAATTTACCAGACCTACTGCATCCGCTGCAAGAAATCAGGAGCCATGGATTTTGATGACCTGCTGATGAACACCAATATTCTGTTCCGTGATTTTCCCCAGATTCTGGCCAAATACCAGGAACGGTTCCGTTATGTGCTGGTAGACGAGTACCAGGATACCAATCACTCGCAATACCTCATCGTAAATAAACTGGCCGCCCTGCATCAAAACGTTTGTGTTGTGGGCGATGATGCACAGAGCATTTATTCATTCCGGGGAGCTCGCATTGAGAATATCCTGAACTTCAGGAAAGACTATCCCGATCATCAGCTTTTCAAGCTCGAACAGAACTACAGGTCCACCCGAACCATTGTGGATGCCGCGAACAGTCTGATCGCAAAGAACAACGGGCAGATCAAAAAAAAGGTCTGGTCCGATAATGAGGCAGGTCAGAAGATCAATATTGTCAAATGTGTGACCGATATCGAAGAAGGATTTTTTGTTTCCAATAGTATCCTCGATTGTTCCCTCTCCGAACAACAGCTTTACAGCGATTTTGCCATTTTATACCGTACCAACGCCCAGTCCAGGATATTTGAAGAAGCCCTGCGCAAGCGCAATATTCCCTACCGGGTCTACGGCGGCATATCTTTTTACCAGCGCAAGGAAATCAAGGACATGCTGGCTTACATGCGTCTTTCCGTGAACAACAACGATGATGAGGCCTTGAAAAGGATCATCAATTACCCCGCCCGCGGAATAGGTGATGTCACCCTGGAAAAACTGGAAGAACACGCCTCCCTTACCGGTAAGAGTATTCTGAATACCATTGAAGAGGCAGGAAATTCAGATCTGGGACTGAACAAAGGTACGCTCGCCAAACTCGGCGCCTTCTGTGATCTGATTGCCGGCTTCTCACGTAAAATCAAGGAACTGGATGCCTTTGAAGCCGCGCAGCACATTGTAGTAACATCGGGAGTGCGCAAGGACCTGTATAACGGCAATACGCCCGAAGAGCGCAGCCGATACGAGAACCTGGAGGAATTGCTGAACGGCATCAAGGACTTTGTTGAAACGGCTATCAATGATAACAAGCCGGCAAACCTGGTGGATTATCTCGAAAACGTAGCCCTGATAACCGACCTGGACAATGAAAAACAGGATGACCGCAACACGGTAACCATCATGACCATGCATTCGGCCAAGGGACTCGAATTCAACAATGTTTACATCGCCGGTGTGGAGGAAGAGCTTTTCCCTTCCAAAATGGCATTCGAATCACCCGAAGAAATGGAAGAGGAACGTCGTTTGTTTTATGTGGCCATTACCCGGGCCAAAAAAAGGGTTTTCATCAGCTATGCCCAGAACCGGTATCGCTGGGGAACTCCCACCACCTGCCAGCCCAGCCGTTTCCTGCGCGATATTGATCCCAAATACCTTGATGTACCGGTTGAACAGACCTCACGTATGAGAAGCCATGCCTACGATGAGGATGCCGGTTGGGAAAGCAGAACCCAAAAAAGCTCCGGTACTGGCAGGAACGCCACAAAAACAGGTCTGCTGATCCCAAAAAAACCTGCGCTTCAAACCAGGCAGGCGTCTCCTGATTTCAAACCCGATAATCCCGATCTGATCCAGAGCGGGATGCGTGTGGAACATCCTTCCTTTGGCATCGGAAAAATCATCCATATCGAAGGCGTCGCCCCCAATCGCAAAGCCTGCGTATTTTTCCAGGAACTGGGAGAAGAAAAACAGTTGCTGCTGAAGTTTGCGAAACTGAGAATAGTGATGAGTGATGAGTGATGAGTGATGAGTAAAGAGTGATGAGTGATGAGTGGGTTTTGAGTAAGGTGATTTGGGAGTGTCACCACACCCAGAACCCAAATCCCGCTCATCACTCGTTACTCATTACTAGAAAAATAATGATATAATTTTGATCCAGACTATTTTTTCCCTTAGCTTTGTCAAAACTTTTTATATGGAATACGACTACAACACCAGCCGCCCGAAGCTGTTCTTACCGGAGTATGGCAGGAATATCCAGAAAATGGTCGATTATATACTTACGATTCCTGACCGTGAGGAAAGAAACCGACTGGCACAGGCTGTCATTATCATCATGGGCAACATGAACCCGCACTTGCGCGACATCAACGATTTCAAACATAAACTCTGGGATCACCTGGCCATTATGTCGGATTTCCAGCTCGATATTGACTATCCTTATGAAATCCCCCAGCCTGAGGAGTTTGCTGAAAAGCCACGGCGTGTGATTTACAATGACAATGATATCCGTTACCGTCATTATGGAAAGATCGTGGAAAGCCTGATCGAGGAAGCCGTTAAATTACCCGAGGGTGACGACAAAGACACATTGACAAAGCTTATCGCCAATCACATGAAAAAATCCTACCTGGCCTGGAACCGGGATTCTGTTACGGATGAGATTATTTTCAGTGATTTGCATGAATTGTCGCGTAAAAGACTCAGTGTAAAGGAAGGTATTAAACTCAGCGAGCAGAAAGACTTCCAGAAAGGGAAACAACAACAGCAGCAACAGCGGAAGCGCATGCAGATGCAACAGCAACGTAAAAAACCTCAGTAACCAACCCTTTACCTGCATGACATCCTTCAGGGTACATGGCGGTATAAAACTCAGGGGCGAGATCATTCCACAGGGCGCCAAAAACGAGGCACTACAGATAATATGCGCCACCCTGCTGACCGCGGACAAAGTAACCATCCATAATATCCCGGATATTCTTGATGTCAACAACCTGATTGATCTGATCGGATCACTGGGTTCCGAAGTCACACGGCATTCTCGCAATTCATGCAGCTTTACGGCAAAGAACATCAACATCGACTACCTGCTGACTGACGATTTCAGGAAACGAAGTGCAAGTCTGCGCGGATCATTGATGATCATGGGTCCCCTGCTGGCCCGATTCGGCAAAGGTTACATTCCACGCCCCGGAGGGGATAAGATCGGCCGGCGACGCATGGATACCCATATCAATGGCCTGGTGAAACTGGGGGCTACATTTGACTATGAATACACGCGTGAATTTTATAAGCTGCATGCAGACAGGCTTACCGGATGCAGTATGCTGCTTGAAGAAGCTTCAGTGACGGGAACGGCCAATATTTTAATGGCGTCGGTGCTCGCAAAGGGGAAAACCACCATTTATCATGCCGCATGCGAGCCTTATGTCCAGCAACTCTGTCACATGCTCAACCGGATGGGAGCCAGAATAACCGGCATCAGTTCAAACCTGCTTTCAATTGATGGTGTGGAAACCCTCAGCGGATGTGATCATACCCTGCTGCCGGACATGATCGAAGTCGGTTCGTTCATCGGGTTAGCAGCCATGACACGCTCTGAGATCACGATCAAAAACGTATCATGGGACAACCTGGGTATTATCCCTGCGGTCTTCCGACGGATCGGCATTGAATTTGAAAACCGGGAGGACGACATATACATACCCGGTAATGAACACTACCAGGTGGATACATTCATCGACGGATCGATCCTAACCATAGATGACGCTCCTTGGCCCGGATTTACCCCCGATCTCATCAGCGTGGTGCTTGTGGTGGCTACCCAGGCGCGCGGCAATGTGCTGATCCATCAGAAAATGTTCGAAAGCAGACTGTTTTTTGTGGACAAGCTGATCGAAATGGGCGCCCAGGTTATCCTTTGTGACCCCCATCGGGCAACGGTCTATGGTCTCGATAACCAGATCAGGCTCAGACCGACTACCATGACCTCGCCTGACATCAGGGCAGGCGTGGCTTTGCTGATAGCCGCCTTATCTGCCGACGGAACAAGTATCATCCATAACATCGATCAGATCGACAGGGGCTATGAACGCATCGATACACGCTTAAGAGCGCTGGGTGCGAAGATTGAGCGCCTATCATGAAAACATTAATATTCTTCATACGATGTTTGTGAGTATTGCTTTGCCTGTATTGACCTTTTTCTTTATCCTGGTTGTGGCACTGGTAAAACCCGAGCGTAAAGGATTAGCAGCCACAACAGCAGTGATTCTCAATGCAGCCATAAGTTCATGGGCAGCCATAAAGGTGCTGGCAGGCAATCCGTTTGATGGATCATTTTATGGAGGAATAGTTTTTGAAAACATTGCCGTTCAGCTCGACGGATTATCAGCCTGGTTCATACTGCTTACCAATTTTACAGCAATCACGGCCATTCTATATGGCGCGCAATACCTGCAGCATCACCACAGCCATCCTGCCAACCTGAGCCTGCATTATTCCTCTTACCTTCTCAATCATTTTGCGTTACTCGGACTCTACTTCATCCAGCATAGTCTGGCTTTTTTATTTTTATGGGAAGTCATGGCCTTGTCTTCTTTCATCCTGGTCATCTTTGAACATGGACGGATGGAAAACCTGAAAGCGGGCATCAATTACTTTATCCAGAGCCACATCAGTATCGTTTTCTTAACCCTCGGATTTATCTGGGTCTATGCCTCCACAGGTTCATTTGAATTTTCGGTCATCCGTGATTATTGTCTCTCCACAGGCAAAGAAGCTGGCCTTTTATTGTTCCTGGTATTTTTCATGGGTTTTGGAATCAAAGCTGGCTTTGTTCCTTTCCATACATGGCTTCCCCATGCGCATCCTGCTGCACCGTCTCATGTATCAGGCATGATGTCAGGAGTCCTTATTAAAGCAGGGATCTACGGAATACTTCGCATGCTGCTGTTTATGCCTGAAAACCACCTGGTCATGGGGTACTTCATTTTAATAATTTCAGTGATTACTGGTGTTTATGGCGTTCTCCTGGCAACCATCCAGCATAATATCAAAAAGCTGCTGGCCTATCACAGCATTGAAAATATAGGGATCATCGGTATTGGTATCGGCATCGGTACCCTCGGAAATGGATTGCATAATCCGTTCCTTACCTTTGCAGGTTATGCAGGAGCCCTTTTGCACACACTCAACCATTCGCTGTTTAAATCCTTGTTGTTTTTCACTGCCGGCACGGTAAACACAGTTACGCATACACTTACTATCGACCGCATGGGGGGATTGATCAAAAAAATGCCTCACACAGCGGTGTTATTTCTGGTGGCTGCTCTTGCTATTTGCGGCCTGCCTCCTTTTAACGGATTCATTTCGGAATTTCTGATCTATTCCGGGTTATTCAACGCGATTGGATCAGGTCAGTCTGCATCCATTATGATACTGGCGGTTATCGGACTGGCCCTTATCGGCGGTCTGGCCCTGATGTGCTTCACCAAAGCCTTCGGTATTATATTTCTGGGCACAAACCGTGCGGAGAACCAACCGGTTATCCGAGAAGCAGGCCCTGCCATGCTGTTCCCAAAGTATCTCATTGTAATTCTTATTGTTGCCATAGGGTTGCTGCCCCAATTATTCATCGGGTTTCTACAAAATCCGGTTGGTTTATTTACCAATATCCCGGTCTCACCGGAAGTTACAAACCTGACCGGTTTGATGAATAAGATCAGCCTGTCCGCAACCGCATTGATCCTGCTTACCTTTTTGCTTCTTCTTATCAGGAAAGCAGTTTCACGCAAATTTGCCCCCGTTTACGGCCCGACCTGGGGCTGTGGTTATCAGACAGAATCCCCAAAACTGCAATATACCGCCAGTTCGTTTGTGAATCCGTATGCCCGGCTGATAAAACCCTGGGTAGGCATGTCACATAGAAATGAAGCGATCGCGGATATCATTCCCAGGCCCTTGCATACTGAAACCCATTTTTTTGACAAAATAGAAAGCCACCTGGTAGACTGGCCGGTCAGAAACCTCAAAGCCTTCCTCGGAAAATTCAAATTTCTTCAGAACGGAAGCGTGCAGTTCTATGTGCTGTATGGTGTGGTATTCATTGCTATAAGTATAGCTATACCGCTGATAATAAACGCCATACAATACCTGAGTCAAATGATAAAACAATTATGATGATGCGTGTTCTCAGTATATTGCTCATACTTTTAACCAGTTTTTTCTTTACCGGAATTATAGTCCGCACCAAAAGCATCTTTTCAGGGCGAAAGGGACCAGGGATCATGCAGCCCATGAAGGATATTTTTCGCAGTTTGCGCAAAGGTTCGGTTTACAGCGAAACTACGAGTTTTATTTTCCAGCTGGCGCCCACCATTTATATGGCAACCCTTCTGATGGCCATCCTATTCATCCCTTTCGGAAATCAAAAAGGAGTGCTCTCCTTTAACGGGGATTTTGTTCTTTTCGCTTACCTGCTGGCATTGGGTAAATTCTTCATGGTCATTGCATCGCTGGATACCGGCAGCAGCTTCGAGGGGATGGGAGCCAGCCGTGAGGCGCTTTATTCCATGCTCGTGGAACCCGCCTTTTTTATCCTGATGGGTTCTTTTGCACTGTTAACCGGTTATACATCTTTTGCAGGGATTTTCGGAGCACTGCATTTTGGTTCGTACATCTCATACGGATTAGGTATTCTGGCATCCTTTGTTTTTATAACCATCGCTCTCATTGAAAACAGTCGAATGCCTGTGGATGACCCGAAAACACATCTGGAACTCACCATGATCCATGAAGTAATGATCCTTGATAACAGCGGATACGACCTGGGTTTGGTTCTGTACGGAACAAACCTCAAATTCGCCATGTACGGGGCCATTATTGCAAATTTTTTTCTTACTCCCGGTTATGAATGGTATTTCTCGGTTCCAATATATATCACTGTGCAAGTAGGATTTGCCGTCATTGTGGGAACCATTGAGTCCTTTTCGGCCAGGTTCAGAATGAATCACAATCCGCAATTCATATTCATGTTTACTTCCATATCCCTGCTTATTTTTTTGGGTATATTGCTGGGTACAGGTAAAATATCGTAAAACATTTGTAAATGATAAACATTTTATTGATAGCATTCACCATAAGCCTCATATACATTGCCATGGCTAACCGGATGCTGACTTATATCCGGATCATCGCATTCCAGGGATTGCTGCTATTCGGGATCGCCTTTGTAGAGCTGATCGAGATCAATGTCATTAATCTTGTTTTTGTATTGCTCGAGACGATCATTATAAAAACAATCGCCATTCCGTTTTTTCTGAAATTTATTCTGGACCGGAACAAGATCACCCGGGAGGCAGAACCTTCCGTTTCCAACTTTATATCGGTGGTCATTGTTACGCTGATCATTCTCGGATCGTTTTTTTTGACCAATGCTATCCGGGATACCCATTTGCATAAGATATTTTTTATTGTAGCCCTTTCAGCTTTATTTACAGGGCTTTACATTATCATTACGCGTCGTAAGATTCTGACCCATGTGATGGGCTTCATGGTGCTTGAGAATGGTGTGTTTGTGCTGTCTCTTGCCGTGGGCAGCGAAATGCCCATGCTCGTAAATATGGGGATTCTGCTTGATATTTTCGTGAGCGTGATCCTGCTGGGAATCTTCGCGGATAAGATCGGTGATGTATTTGAAGAACAGGACGTGGAACAATTGAGTAATTTAAAAGATTGAATTAACCGGAATATGATTGGAATTTATTTAGCAGGTTCGCTCCTGATCAGCCTGGCCTTTTATTTCGCGAGGAACCATCTTTTCAATGTAATCCTGGCCTGGATTTTTTGTATCCTTCAGGGAACACTTGCCATTTACGAGTATGCACATCCCGAAGAGACCCAGCTGGTATATTTTACCGCCGACTCTCTGGCTGTAATATTTCTTATTGTAATCAGCATTGTGTGCTTTCCGGTTATCTATCACAGTTTTGTGTATTTAAGCAAACATCCCTACAAACCGCGTGAAATGGGTATGTACTATGCTGCTACGGTAATGCTGATCGCTTCCATAAGCGCGGCATACCTGTCGAATCACATGGGCATCACCTGGGTTTTTGTGGAACTCACTACCCTCAGCGCATCCGCATTGATCTACCACCGCCGGAGCAAACTAACGCTTGAAGGCTCCTGGAAATACATATTTATTTGCTCCATCAGCATCACCCTGGTATTCATCGGAGTTTTATTTGCCACGGTGGCCGTTCAGCAGCAGGGCATCAACGATCTTTTCTACAAAACCCTTTCCCGGAATGCGTCCATGTTCAACGTCTTCTGGATGAAACTGGCTTTTCTTTTTATTTTCACAGGATTCACGGCAAAAGCGGGACTTGTCCCCATGTACACAGCCGGCATTGATGCCAAGGATAAAGCGCCCTACCCGGCTGACGCCCTTTTGGCAAGTGTTTTGATGAACGTGGGATTTATAGGCATATTCCGTTTTTATGAAATTACCAGCCACACGTCCATTTTCGAATGGACCAATAAAATCATTTTGATATCTGCCATCCTCTCAGTTTTCGTTGCAACCGTCTACATGCTTCGTGTAAAAAATATCAAGCGGATGATGGCCTATTCGGGCGTGGAACACATGGGTATTGTAATGCTCGGAATCGCTGCCGGTGGTATAGGGTATTATGCCGCAATTCTTCACCTGATTCTGCACTCTTTAGCCAAGCCGGCCCTTTTCTTTCAGTTCGGGCAGATTTACAGGATTTATGGCAGTAAAAGTGTTTATGACGTGGGAAATTACTTCAAATACAACATTACCGGGGCTATAGTTCTATTACTTGCCTATTTTATAATAACGGCCATGCCGCCATCAGGAATGTTTGTGAGTGAATTCCTGATCTTCAAATCACTTTTCGCCTCCGGGAATCTATGGATATTGATTCTTGTGCTGATCTTACTGACCATGATCATTTGGGCCCTTGGCAAAAATGTGTTCAAGATGCTGTTCATCAAACCTGTTGATTTTGATGACACGCGTGTTGAATCCATTCCCTTTTCAGAATCCATAAGCCAGATCATTTTGCTTATCCTGGTAGTTTATCTGGGACTGAATCCGCCTGAAGAACTTGTAACACTCATCAATTCAGCCATAAGTACCCTGCCGCGCTAATATTCTGCTAAACCGATTTTAGGATGAATGCCATTCCGATAAAAAATAACCAAACCTTGAAAATTCAGGATATTCCCGTTTTTCCCTATGAAGAATTCCTGGAGCTGAATACCGGCATGGCCAGTGACGTTTATCTCCACTGTGTGAATTATTTCGGCCACCTGCTGGATGACCATCTCAGGTTGTACTGCTGTATGGCCGATGATACCAACGGTAATATTCTGATATCGTCTGCTGTTATCAATCCTGGCAGCGGGTTGCCTATCCCCTCCTTCACTGCAAGGCATTTCGCCTTTCATGTATTCGAACGCGAACTGCATGAGAATTTCGGCATCCAATATACTGACCACCCCTGGCTCAAACCCTTGCGATACAGCCATAACCGGGCTGACCTGCATTCAGAAATCGGGAACTATCCTTTTTACCGGATCGAAAGTGAAGAATTGCATGAAGTGGGCGTTGGACCAATTCACGCCGGGATAATTGAACCCGGGCATTTCAGGTTTATCTGCAACGGCGAGCAGATTCTCCATCTTGAAATTCAGCTGGGTTTTCAGCACCGCGGAATAGAGCAATTGTTTCCGGAAAAAAAGACCCTGCTGCAAAGAAATATCCTGGCCGAGAACATTGCCGGTGACACGGTCATCGGTCATACTGTTGCCTTCGCGGATTTGTGGGAAAGCCTGTGCGATTTTAAAGCCGGCGATGACATCCTGTATGCCCGGACCATTGCTTCGGAGCTTGAAAGAATTGCCATTCATACGGGCGATCTGAGCGCTATCTGCACGGATGTTGCCTATCAACTCGGCAGCGCCGTTTTTGGCAGATTGCGCACGCCGGTGATCAATACTTTCCAGGTATGGTGCGGAAACCGTCTGGCCAAAAGCCTGATCAGGGCCGGAAGAAATCCTTATCCTGTAACCCCGGATATCGCGGATGCGCTTAACCGGTTATTTGATGCGTATGAACCTGACCTGAACGAGATGTATCAGCGCATGAAGACGTTGCCCAGTGTGCTGGCGCGACTGGAAAGAACAGGTACGGTCACGCAGGAACAGGCAGAAAGGATCGGAGCGGTGGGACCTGCAGCCAGGACATCCGGACTGATCCGTGACATACGATGGACACACCCTTACCTGAGGTATGGCCATATTCCCCACCAGCCCATTGTCAAGCACCACGGCGATGTGTACTCACGAACCCAGATCCGAAAGCAGGAAATTAGCCAGTCTATTCGCTATATCCGAAACCTTATCGGGGAAATTCCGGGAACCGGGATAACAAATTCAGAACTGAAAGCTCCCATGGCAAATGCATTCGTCCTGTCACTTACAGAAGGCTGGCGTGGTGAAATCTGTCATTGTGCCATTACGGATAGCGCGGGGGATCTCATCCTGTATAAAATTAAGGATCCTTCACTGCATAACTGGACTGCTTTGGCGCTTGCCGTGAGGAATAATGACATTTCGGATTTTCCGATTTGCAATAAAAGCTTCAACCTGAGCTATTGCGGACATGATTTATAATACCTGGCAATTGAAAATTCCATGAAGCTACAATTTAAAATAGGGTCTGTTTTCTCTGATGTGAAAATTCTCTTACACCAGGGAAAGCAGTATATACCCGATGTTACCGGCGTGGAGGTACCCGGTATATTCAGGGGCAGGCCGGTAATAACAGCGGCAGCGGCAGGAGCAGTGGCAGGAGCAGGAGCAGCAGCGGCAGAAAATCAGGAGTTGATGGAACTGTGCCCTACGGGGGCGATTTCAGGAGATCCGTTATGCATTGACATGGGCAAATGTGTGTTCTGTGGCGAGTGTCAGAAACTGTTTCCTCACCGGATCCGCTTTACCAAAGATTATAAAATATCTTCTTTAACACGCGATGGCCTGATCATCAGGGAAGGACAGGATGTCCCGGTTGTCCCTGATCCCGGGCTGGTCCGGCAGGAGATCCGTAAGTACTTTGGAAAATCTCTTAAACTGAGGCAGGTATCAGCGGCAGGTGACAACAGCTGCGAATGGGAGCTAAATGCAGCGGGGAATGTAAATTTTGACATGGGCAGGTTTGGCATTGAGTTTGTCGCCTCGCCCCGCCATGCGGATGGCCTTGTTATTACCGGGCCCATCTCGAAAAATATGGCCGGACCCTTGCAGATCTGTTACGATGCTGTTCCACATCCAAAAATGATCATTCTGGCAGGTACCGATGCCATCAGCGGAGGTATCTTTGCCGGGAGCAGGGCACTTGACCGGTCATTTCTCGAAAAATACAAGGTTGACCTATATATTCCCGGTAATCCGGTTCATCCCTTAACCATTATCAATGGCGTCCTGATCCTTATGCGTTGCAAGTAATTCATTCATTTTTAAAAAGTCAGCCTTATAGGCGCCCTCCAGGATTCCTTTCGGCAAATCGATCACCGGTGCCAGGGCATTTTCAATGATGGCAGTGTCGGAGGTAGCTATTACACCATGCCGGCATTGTTTCAAAGCCCAATCCGCCGACCGAATGACATGGCAATCTCCTTGCAGATGATACACTTGCATTTTTTCACGGATCATCCGGGCATGTTGATCACTGTGTGAGACAGGTGAATCGAGGTATATTTCCGTTTGGCCGGGCTGCTTGCGGTGAAGATATTCCAAAAGAAGGCCCAGGGATTCCGTGAGAGTATTCTCATCCCTGTATTTTCCATGCAGGGAACCCGCGTCCCGCAGGATATGATCGGTGCTGATAAAGGTAATCCTTCCCAAGCGGTAGTTGAGCAGGGTGAATAATACATTGTAACCGTCAATCATGAGATCCTTACCGGTAACATCTGTAACAAGCAGGGACTTCCTGATCTCTGATTTTTCCCCGGATGAGATCCCCCGGTACAAAACCGTTCGCTGATCTCCGTCAAGCCGGTACCGGTCGCCCACCAGCTTTAACACACCACGTTCAGGAAAGTGCCTGTTTATCAGATAGGCGTAATCACGGCAGGCACTGATAAAATCGTTGGCCAGCAGTCCGTTGTATTTTGCCGTTTGCTGCATATTTCCCAATTTACGTTAAAATGTCGATTATTTTGCGGTTTTGGCAGAAAATATGAGGTATACTTCAGGTCTCTGCTATTTAACCATGCGTTTTTCCAAAAAGTTTATTTAGATTTGAAACTTCTAAAATCATCAATATGTCAAAAAAACACATCATAGCAAGTTACTCAAACACCCAGACCTTCCTGCTCGTGGCATTAAGGTTGTTACTGGGATGGTATTTTCTGTATGAAGGCATTGTGAAGATTGCGAATCCCGATTGGTCTTCCTATGGTTACCTGATGGATTCACAGGGTTTCTTTGCCGGCATTTTTCACGCTATGGCAGCCAAAGCCAATGTTGTCGCTGCCGCTGACTGGCTCAATAAATGGGGATTAACGCTTATCGGGTTGGGTCTGTTACTGGGTTTTCTTACCCAGTATGCTCTATTTTTCGGTATGTTGCTTCTGATCATGTACTACTGTTCACATCCTCCACTCGCTTCGGTTACTTATCTGATACCCCAGGAAGGCAGTTATCTATGGGTAAATAAAACCCTGATCGAGATTTTTGCAATGGCCCTGCTGATGGTTTTCCCAACGGGTCAGATTGTCGGAATTGACAGGTTTATAACAAAATGGACTAAAAAGTAGATTGCATATCATGAAAAAAGATAATAAAAAGCAGGAAATTGCTTCCCCGAACACTAGTGCACAGCAGATAGGTCGCAGGGATATCATCAAAGGGCTGGCCGCCATACCGGTATTAGGAGCTTTTTCCTATGCCTGGCTTCGAAAAAATAATATCGACGAGACCTACAGGAAAAATATGCGGGAAGTGGTTAACCTGACCTCGCAACCTGTGGAACTTGCACCATCGGTTAAGGAAGGTAAACCCATACGTATCGGGATCATTGGATTCGGAATCCGCGGCAAGCAGCTAATGCGCGCAGCAGGATTCCCCGAACCCACATGGATCGACGAACAGATCAAGGCCCATGCCGAGAATAAGCAGAATACAAATTACCAGGACTACATGGAGCAGGAACAGCTCAACATCGAGATAAATGGTGTTTGCGATATTTTCTCGGTTTATTCAAGGGAAGCTGCCATTGCCGGTTCTAATGTGAACCGTGAAGGCGCAGCTGGAAAAATGGGCAAAGAACCCAGGCAATACAAAACCTACCTGGAGCTTCTCGACGCTCCTGATATCGATGCAGTGATCATTGCAGCACCGGACCACTGGCACGCACCTATGGCCATTGAGGCAGCCAAAAGGGGCAAACATGTTTACTGCGAAAAACCGGTTAGCTGGACAGTTCCTGAAACATACGAACTCGTGAGGGTTGTAAAGGAAAAGGGTATCGTATTCCAGCTGGGACACCAGGGAAGACAAACAGAGAGCTACACCAGGGCAAAGGAAGCCATTGATAAAAACGTTCTCGGAAAGGTGAACCTCATTGAGGTTTGCACCAACCGGAATGATCCGAACGGAGCCTGGGTGTATGACATCCATCCTGAAGCCAGTCCTTCCACCATTGACTGGGCGCAGTTCCTGGGTCAGGCTCCTTACCATGAATTCAGTCTTGAACGTTTCTTCCGTTGGCGTTGCTGGTGGGATTACAGTACCGGTTTGAACGGTGACCTGCTTACCCACGAGTATGATGCGCTAAACCAGATCATGAACCTGGGTATTCCCGGATCAGTGGCCTCCTCGGGAGGAATATACTTCTTCAAGGACGGTCGTACAGTCCCCGATGTCTTGCAGGTAGTCATGGAATTTCCCAAGCAGGACCTTTCATTCCTTTACAGCGCGACACTGGCCAGCGGCCGGTCACGCGGCAAAGTGATCATGGGACATGATGCCAATATGGAGATTAGCGACCGCCTGGTGATAAAAGCTGATCCCGAATCTACCCAGTATAAAAAGAAAATCGAAGAAGGGCTTATTGATCCCAATACACCCATCTACTCGTTTACCCCTGGCAAAAAGGGCGCCGATGGGTTTGCCACTGCCACGGAACAATATTTCGCCAGCAGGGGATTGTTGTATACCTACCGCAATGGACTTCGTGTGGATACCACCCATTTGCATATCAAGGAATGGCTCAACTGCATACATGCCGGGATACAACCCAGCTGTAATATCGACCGGGCTTTCGAGGAAGGGATCAGTGCGCACATGTCGACCAAGGCCCTTCTTGAAAACAGGCGTGTATTCTGGGACGCTGATAAACAGGTGATTGTATAAAAGTCATTGCAGAAGTACTAATTTTAGTATGATTTTGTATATCTTAGGGGTGACCTAAGATCAAATTTGCCTATCTTAGGATTTTCCTTGGTGGATTCGTTCTTTTCACGGAATTAACAAACCTAATACTATACATACTTCAAACTTAAAAACTGCATCTATGAATAAAAAGAAAAAATCAGGACTCAGTCGCAGGGAATTCATTGGTAACACGGCCGCCGCTGCTGCCATGTTTACCGTTGTTCCCAGCCAGGTTGTGAGCGGCCTTGGCCACAAGGCTCCCAGCGATAAACTGAATATTGCCTGTGTTGGTATTGGCGGTATGGGTAATTCAAACCTGAGTGCCGTAAAAGCCACCGAAAATGTGGTTGCTCTTTGTGATGTTGACTGGAAATATTCAGCCAATGTGTTCAAAGCATATCCCGATGCAAAAAAATATTGGGACTGGCGCGTGATGTTCGATGAAATGAAAAATTCCATCGATGCTGTTATCGTGGCTACTGCCGACCATACGCATGCCATCATCGCAGCCACTGCCATGACGCTGGGCAAACATGTATATGTTCAGAAACCTCTTACCCATTCGGTATATGAATCACGCCTCCTGACCAAACTGGCCGCAAAATACAAAGTTGCCACCCAGATGGGTAACCAGGGAAGTTCAGGGGAAGGCGTACGCCAAACCTGTGAGTGGATATGGGCCGGTGAAATTGGTGAAATAAAGAAAGTGGAAGCATTTACCGACCGTCCGATCTGGCCGCAAGGTCTGAACCGCCCCGCACAGGGACACTGGGTACCTGATACCCTCAACTGGGACCTCTTTATAGGCCCTGCCCCCATGCGTCCGTTCAATGAGATTTATCACCCCTGGAACTGGCGTGGCTGGTGGGATTTCGGCACAGGAGCACTGGGCGACATGGCATGCCATATTCTTCACCCGGTATTCAAAGGATTGCGTCTGCAATATCCGATAAAAGCACAGGCTAATTCCACCCTGTTGCTTACCGATTGCGCCCCCAATGCCGAATATGTAAAATTCATCTATCCTGCACGCACCGGCCTGAAAACCGATAAAATTAAATTCCCCGAAGTTGAAGTGACCTGGTCGGATGGCGGTATTAAACCCATGTTCCCCAAGGGCTGGCCAGCTGGCAAGGACATGAATGACAATGGCGGCGGTGTGCTGTTCCATGGCTCCAAAGACACCCTGGTTTGCGGTTGTTACGGCAAAGATCCCTGGTTGCTTTCCGGCAGAAAACCGGTTACTCCCAAAACACTTCGCCGTGTTGACGTAAGCCACGAAATGGATTGGGTGAATGCCTGCAAGCAAACACCGGAAAGTCGTGTTGAACTTTCTTCCGACTTCAAGGAAGCAGGTCCTTTCAACGAAATGGTTGTCATGGGCGTACTGGCAGTTCGCCTGCAGGGTCTGAATAAAGAATTGGAATGGGACGGCCCGAACATGCAGTTCACCAACCTTAACGATACCGAAAAGGTCAGGATCTGTATCGAGGACGCTTTCTCCATCAAGGACGGCCATCCCACATTCAATAAGAAATGGACTGATCCCATGCCGGCCAAGGCGCTCGCAGCCGAGCTGATTAAGCATACGTACAGGAATGGCTGGTCACTGCCTGCCATGCCTGCATAATGGATAACCGATTATTAACCAATAAATATTTGTTTGTATTTATGAAACGTCTTGCTATATCTTTGCTTTTGGTCGTCCTGTTTATTGCAGGCAGCCAGGTGTTTTATTCCTGCAAATCATTCGGTAAGGGAGCCGACACCACCAATGTTGATTCACTCGCTATGGTCGATCCAAACAATTCGCTTACACCTCAGGAACAAGCCGAAGGTTTTGTGATGATTTTTGACGGCAAAACAACTGCCGGATGGCGTGGTTATAATAAACCTGCCTTCCCCGATTCAGGATGGGTTGTTGAAGACGGCGCCCTGCGCTGCATTGGTTCCGGAATGGGAGAAGCCGGCGGAAAAGGCGGTGATATCATCTACGATAAGAAATTCAAGGATTTCGATCTGAAACTTGAATGGAAAATAGACTCCGCCGGAAACAGCGGCATATTCTACTTTGGACAGGAAATCCCTGAGGAGCCCGTTTGGAAATCAGCTTGCGAAATGCAGGTGCTTGATAACATCGGACACCTCGATGCCAAACTGGGAAAAGATGGCAACCGCCAGGCCGGTTCTTTATACGATCTGATACCTGCTGTTCCCCAGAATGCAAAACCTGTTGGCGAATGGAACACAGCTGAGGTCATTGTCTTTCAGGGTACCGTGGTTCATTTCCAGAATGGTGAAAAAGTGCTTGAATATCACATCGGCACACCCGACTGGGATAAGATGATCAAGGAAAGCAAGTTCAAGGATTTTCCGGAATTCGGGAAATACATGGAAGGATACATTGCTTTGCAGGATCATGGCAACAACGTATGGTACAGAAATATTAAAATCAAAGCACAATAATCCGCAATGATTTAACACTGGAAAAGGTTGTCTGTTATACTGACAACCTTTTTCATTTTGCATTTTACTAATCCTAAAAAATACAATACCATGACACAATCCAGACGTGAATTTCTGCAAATGGCAGCCTTGGCTGCAGCCGGTATCCCCCTTTTGTCAAATTCATCCTTTGGCAGGGAAGCGCTGGCAAAACCACGGTTCAAAATATCACTGGCCGAATGGTCGCTTCATAAAGCGCTGTGGGCCAAAGAAATGACCAACCTCGACTTCCCGGTAAAGGCTGCCAAAGATTTCGGAATATATGGTGTGGAATACGTAAGCACCTTTTTTAAGGATACCAGCACAGAATACCTGACTGAGCTGCTGAAAATTTCCAAAGACAATAATGTCACCAATGTGCTGATTATGATCGACGGACAGGGTTCTTTGGGGGATTCAGATCCGGCCAACCGGAAAAAAGCAGTTGAGAACCATCACCGCTGGGTGGAAGCAGCCAAATTTCTGGGTTGTCATTCCATTAGGGTAAATGCTGCCGGTAAGGGCACTGAAACCGAAGTTGCCGATGCAGTGGTTGAATCACTCAGCAAACTCTCTGCATTTGCTGCTCCATTGAAAATCAACGTTATAGTTGAAAACCACGGGGGCATATCCTCAAACGGCAAATGGCTTTCCGATGTCATGAAACGTGTCAACATGAAGAATTGCGGTACCCTGCCCGATTTTGGCAATTTCTATGAATATGACCGCTATCTGGGCATGCAGGATCTGATGCCTTTTGCCAAAGGGGTCAGCGCCAAATCCTATGATTT
The DNA here is from genome assembly GCA_016930375.1 of Bacteroidales bacterium. Lineage (GTDB taxonomy): Bacteria > Bacteroidota > Bacteroidia > Bacteroidales > UBA10428 > UBA5072. The sequence goes on from JAFGGU010000011.1 coordinate 91,037, forward strand.
CGATGCCGAAGGCAATGAGACCAAGATTGATTTTTATCGCATCATGAAAATTGTAAAGGATTCGGGATACAAGGGCTGGGTAGGAATTGAATATGAAGGCAGCAAGCTGAGTGAACCCGAAGGGATCATGGCTACCAAGCGGTTGCTGGAAAAATCCTTTGCATCAGTGGCCTGAAGGCTTGAATTCAAATGAACCAGGTTGAATACATCGATCTTCATCTGAAAGATTTCAGGGAAACCTGGGATTTTCAACAGGCAATTCAGGATAGGCTTATCAGGGCAAAGACCACAGGAATAGATTCCGGTGGCTTGCCCTGTCTGATTTTTGTGGAACATCCGCATGTGTATACCCTGGGCAGGAGCGGCAAGGAGAATAACCTCCTGATCAATCCCGAATTCCTTTCCTCTATCGGTGCTGCTTTCTATAAAACCGACCGCGGAGGTGACATTACCTACCACGGACCGGGGCAACTGGTAGGTTACCCGATCTTTGACCTGCAATTGCTCGGCATTGGCGTTAAGAAATACATTGAAAATCTTGAGGAATCCATTATTCAAACACTCAGTGATTTTGGATTGAATACCACCCGGCTTGAAGGAGCTACCGGGGTATGGCTCGAAGCAGGCAACCTCAAGCCTGTCAGGAAGATTTGCGCTATTGGCGTTAAAGTAAGCCGCGGAATAACCATGCATGGTTTTGCCCTGAATGTTACCACTGACCTGCAATACTTCAGTTATATCAATCCGTGCGGATTTACCGATAAGGGAGTTACTTCCATGGAAAAGGAAAAAGGATTCAAACCTGATATGGATCAGGTGAAGCTGACCTTACGGCGAAACCTGGCCGGGCTTTTTGGGCTGGAGTTTCTTTAATATGCCCGGTGGCAAGGCAGACTCTCTCTTTCTTGAGAGCGGCACCATTACCTGCAAAGCGTCAGGAATGACTTTCACTTTTAACCTGGCCTTGGTTTTCAAGGGTTCTCCGTCAAGATGAATGGTGATACGCGATTTCCCCTTGCGCTTTAAACTTGCCTTTTTTATCCGCAAAACTTCCAGGTATGGACTTTGGTCAATATTCTTGAAGAACAATCTCAATCCGATCTCCAGGGTTGAAGTTTTCGGAAATGGCCTCAGTATGCACAAATCAAGGAGCCCGTCATTGATGATGGCCTTGGGTGAAATATAGGCATTGTTCCCGTATTGTCCTGAATTGGCGAAAGTAATCAGAAAAGCATCGAGCCTGACTTTTTTGTTTTCTGTTTTCAGCACATAGGTTTTCGGGGAATAGGAGATATACTGGTGAATGGTGGTTCTGACATAGTTCCGTATGCCGCGCTTACCTTCACCTGCGAACTTTTTCCCTACCCTGGCATCAAAACCGGTGCCGCAAGTGCAGAAAAAGTACCGGCCATTGACCTTACCGGCATCAATAATCTGGATTTTATGCTTCCTGATCACCTCAACCGCCAGGGACAGCTGCACGGGAATGTGCAGGTGCCTGGCCAGTCCGTTCCCCGACCCAAAAGGAATGATTCCCAATTTGCAGGAAGTGTTCACCAATGCTGAGGCCACTTCATTTACGGTGCCATCGCCCCCGACCGCAACAAGATTATCGTAACCTTCAGCCACTTTCTGCTTCGCAATTTCATGGGCATGTCCCTTGTATTCGGTAAAAAGCACTTCATAGGATTCCTCGGGAAATTTTTCCCCCAGAAAATCCAGGATCACCTGTTTGCTCTTGGTCCCGGCAATCGGGTTGATGATAAAGATAATTTTAGGATCAGGCAGCATTCTCCTAAAGAAGTTAAGATAGGTTTCCGGGCTGAAATTTATCAAAATTATGGGAGACTTTTGCGGGAATAAATACAGGACTAAAGTATAATCGGATAATATCTGCTAAATTTACCCGTTTTCCGTTTTCAATGGCCAGTAACCAATATAATTACCGTCTGTCTCAGAAATTGCGAATTGTTTGTTGCCTCGTAGCAGCGCTATTCCCGGTCAATGCCTGGAGTCAACCCGGCGGTAAGGCTTTTCAGTTTCTTGAGATGACCAACTCAGCCAGAATAGCGGCTCTTGGCGGAGATGTTGTGGCTGTTTATGACAATGACCTGGATCTGGCCTATCACAATCCCGCGCAGTTGACCCGGGAACTGCACCATAATATGACGCTCAACTTCGTGAATTACTTTGCCGGCATAAATTACGGCTACGCATCTGCTGCTGCCAACCTGGGTCAGAAAGGCATGATCGGCGGAGGCATTCACTACCTGAACTACGGCAAGTTCCAGGGTGCCGATGAAACCGGTTTATTGACAGGGAACTTCAGGGCTGCGGATTATTCCGTCAATATTATGTATTCCAGGCCGCTGGATTCGCTTATCCATTTTGGATTCACGGTGAAATCAGTTTTCTCGGATCTCGAAATGTACACTTCCACTGCCATTGCTTTCGATGCCGGGATTACTTACTGCAATCCCGGTTCAAAGTTCGCAGCCGGAATTGTCCTTCGAAATATCGGATTCCAGGTGGATGCTTATTATCCGGAAGGCGCCGGTGAACCTCTTCCGTTTAACATCGCCCTGGGCATCTCACAGGGACTGCAGCATGCTCCTCTTTCTTTCATCCTGGTCGCAAGTCATCTGGAGAAGTGGGACCTGACTTATACCACCCGGGAAGAAAGAGAAAACCCCACGGAGACGCTCACCGGAGAATCCGCCTCTGAAAGTGATTTTGACATATTTGTCGACAAATTCATGCGGCATATCCACCTCGGAACTGAATTCAGCATTGGAAAAAATCTCACCCTCAGGGCAGGATTTAACTACAGGCGTAGACAGGAAATGAAAATCAGCAGCAATCCCGGTATGGTGGGATTTTCGTGGGGTATCGGGGTGAAAGTAGCTAAATTCCATATCGGATATGGACATGGAATATATCATTTGGCGGGCGGAACAAACCAATTCTCATTCGGTATGAACTTGGATGAATTCAGCAGAAAATTTTGAGTTATGGAACCGTTTCACGCATACATTATAGCGGTCGACGGCTATTCCTCCTGCGGCAAGAGCACGTTTGCCCGGCTCATAGCCAGGGAACTGAATTACGTTTACATCGACAGCGGTGCCATGTACAGGGCAGTAGCCTTGTACTGCCTGGAAAATAATCTTCTGGTCGGCGGCAACCCGCTGATTGAAAAACTGCGGGAAGAGATGAAAAACATCATCATCCGGTTCCGGTTAAATGAACATACCGGCATGCAGGAAACCTGGCTCAACGGAAAAAACGTGGAAGAAGAAATCAGAGGCATTGAGGTTTCTACCGTGGTGAGCAAAATCAGTCAGATCAGGGAGGTTCGCAGCAAGATGGTCAGCCTGCAACGTAAGATCGGTCATAATGGCGGCGTGGTAATGGATGGCCGGGACATTGGCACCGTTGTGTTTCCGCAGGCCCACCTCAAGATATTCATGACTGCGGAAGCGGATGTCCGTGCCGGAAGACGCTTTAAAGAACTTCTTGAAAAAGGAATGGAAGTCGGACTTGATGAGATCACGGCCAATATACGCATGCGCGATCACGAGGATGAGAACAGAAAAGAAAGTCCTCTCAGGAAGGCAGATGATGCCGTTTTGCTTGACAACAGCCATATGACCATTGATCAGCAAATGGAATGGTTTAGAAAATTATGGACTCAAATCATCCAAAGGTATGAACATTGAAGTTGACCCTGCAGCCGGATTCTGTTTTGGTGTTACCCGGGTGGTTGACAAGGCGGAAGAAATCATCAGGGAGCAGGGACAGTTATATTGCCTGGGTGAAATCGTGCACAATCAGAAAGAAATTGAAAGACTGGAGAAGATCGGCCTAAAGACCATAACTCCGGAGGAATTTCTTACTTTGTCAAATTGCCGGGTATTGATCCGGGCACATGGTGAACCACCTGAAACTTACGAACATGCATCCAAAAACAACATACAGCTGATTGATGGTACCTGTCCCATTGTTCTGAGACTTCAGAGCAGGATCAAACATGATTACGCCGAAAACCACCAACAGGGGGTACAGTTTGTTATCTTTGGGAAAAAGGACCATGCTGAAGTTCGTGGTTTGGCAGGTCAGACCAATTACCAGACCATAATTGTGGAATCCGAGGAGGACCTCATGAAAATTGATTTTGACAGGCCTGTCCACCTGTATGCACAGACAACCATGAACACCGACAGTTACCAGCGTCTGCAGGAAACCCTGATCCGGCGGTTGACAGCAGCTGGATCGGAGCAGCATACCTTAAAATGCAACCATTCCATATGCCGGCAGGTGTCAGGCAGGATACCGGTCCTCAGAAAATTTTGCGCCCGTCACGATGTTGTGCTGTTTGTGAGTTATAAACAAAGCTCCAACGGAAAACTTTTATATGCCCAGTGCAAGGCAGTGAATGAGAAAACCTATTTTGTAACTGATACCGCTGATATTCAGACCGAATGGCTGGAGAATGCAGGCAGTGTAGGCATTACCGGGGCAACATCAACACCCAGATGGTTGCTGGAGGAGTTTGCTGATAAGATTAGGTGATCAAACTATATACTTAAATGGAAGAGTTTAAAAAGATAGGGGTTTTAACCTCAGGGGGTGATGCCCCCGGCATGAATGCTGCCATCAGAGCCGTTGTGCGTGCCGGCATACATGCAGGTTTTGAAGTTTATGGCATCCGTCGCGGTTATATGGGCATGATTGAAGGTGATATTATTCCATTGACATCGCAGGCGGTAAGCGGCATAATACAGAATGGCGGAACTATACTGCAGACAGCGCGATGCAAGGAATTCTTTACTCCGGAAGGAAGAAAAACCGCATATGATCAGCTGGTGAAATTTGGCATTCAGGCCGTCATAGTTATCGGCGGTGACGGATCCTTTACCGGCGCCAGCATTATATCGAGGGAATATGACATCCCTATTATCGGCATTCCGGGAACCATTGACAATGATCTTTTCGGCACGGATTATACGATTGGTTATGACACCGCTTTGAACACCGTTGTTGAAGCAGTGGATAAGATCAGGGATACCGCGAGTTCTCACGGACGGATATTCTTCGTGGAGGTGATGGGAAATGAAGCCGGTTTTGTGGCCCTGCGAAGTGGAATAGCATGCGGCGCAGAAGGCATCCTGATACCGGAAGAAAAAGGCCAGCTGGACAGGTTGAGAAAATACCTTGCCGAACGAGCCCGGCAAAAGAAATCAAGCATCATCATGGTAGCCGAGGGAGAGGAAGAAGGAGGCGCCATGACCATTGCCAGTATCATCAAGCGTGAGTATCCCGAACTGGACATCCGCACAACCATCCTGGGACATATTCAGCGGGGCGGTTCACCAACGGCTTTTGACCGGGTATCTGCCAGCCGTATGGGAGCAGCTGCCATCGAAGCTCTTATTGATGACCAGAAGAGCATCATGATCGGAATCGTCAACAGCGAGATTGTCCATGTGCCGCTCAACAAAACCGTTAAGATGCATAAAGACGTGAACCGGGACTTGCTGAAACTGGCGGAGATATTAGTTTAAATACAATGTGCCAATAGGCAAATGTGCCAATGAAATTTCCCTGTTACGTTGATCTGCTACTGCCCCTGCCTATTCCAGGCATCTTCACCTATGCGGTGAACCAGGAACTGGCAACGGTGGTCAAGCGTGGCGCCAGGGTCAGTGTCCAGTTCGGAAAAAGGAACATCTATACCGGGTTGGTTGTAAAAGTGCACGATCAGAGACCAGTTGCATATGATGTTAAGGAAATAGCAGGTCTGATCGACCGCGAACCTGTGGTACTTGAATCACAGATCAGACTCTGGGAATGGATCAGTGAATATTACATGTGCACACCGGGAGAGGTCTTCAAAGCAGCACTCCCGGCGCGTCTGAAACCCGGGATCCGTGCAAGGAAAAAAGAAACCGGTGAACCGTCCTTATCCCGGTTATCAGAACTCAATATTTCACAATTGCAGGCCTTTCAAGAGATTAAAGATGCCTTTGCCAGTACCGATGTGGTGCTGCTGCATGGAATAACCTCCAGCGGAAAAACAGAGATCTATATTCATTTAATTCAGGAAGCCCTGGAGAATGGTAAACAAGTGCTCTACCTGCTTCCCGAAATAGCCCTGACCACCCAGATCATCACCCGCCTCCGGGCTGTATTTGGATCGTGTATAGCAGTTTATCATTCCAGATCCACGGATTCTGAAAGAGTAAGAACCTGGAACAGACTGCTTCAGCCTGCAGAGGAAACAGAAAACGCCATTCAAATCATACTGGGTGTAAGGTCATCGGTTTTCCTGCCTTTCCGGAATCTTGGCCTGGTAATCATTGATGAAGAACATGAAAACACCTACAAGCAGTTTGATCCGGCGCCGCGTTACCATGCGCGTGATACGGCTTTGATGCTGGCCCGGCAGCAAGGCGCAAGTGTATTGCTGGGTACAGCTACCCCGTCGGTTGAAAGCTATCACAATTGCATGACCGGAAAATACAAACTGGTAAAACTCAATGAGCGATTCCTGAACCTTGAACTTCCGGAAATAACGGTTGTCAATACACGTGAGTTGCGGCGCCGTAAACAAATGCAATCTCACTTCTCACCGGTTCTGCTCAGCAACATTGACATTGCCCTGAAAAATGGGGAACAGGTCATACTTTTCCAGAACCGGCGTGGATTTTCATTGTTCCTTGAATGTGAAAATTGTGGTGAGGTACCCCGCTGCCGGCATTGTGATGTGAGCCTTACCTATCACAAAAGCAGTAACAGACTAAACTGCCACTATTGCGGTTACCAGACCATCGTACCTTCAACCTGTCCTTCCTGTGGACATAACAAGCTGCAGATGAAGGGATTCGGAACTGAGAAAATAGAAGAGGAAATTGCCTTGTTTTTCCCATCTGCAAAAGTTGAACGCCTGGATCTCGACAACACGAGAAGCCGGAAATCTTTTGAAAAGTTGATTGCCCGTTTTGAAATGAAGGAATCCGACATACTTGTCGGCACGCAGATGGTTTCAAAAGGACTCGATTTCGATAATGTCAAGCTTGTCGGCATCATGAATGCAGATACCATGCTCAACTTTCCTGATTTCCGGGCTTATGAACGCAGTTTCCAGTTGATGTCCCAGGTAAGCGGAAGGGCAGGCCGGAAAAACAGCCGGGGTTCAGTGATCATACAGACGTCCGACCATAACCATCCTGTGATCCGCCAGGTGGTAGCGAATGACTATGTGGCCATGTACAATGAACAGCTCGAAGAAAGGAGAAAATTCAGATATCCTCCTTTCTGCAGAATGGTGGAGATCATCCTGAAGCATCGCGACAGGGATATACTGGACCAGGCAGCCACATTTCTGGCATTCCTGCTCAGAAAATCCATCCATGAAAAAATCATGGGGCCGGAGTATCCGCTTGTAAGCCGTACCCATAATCTGTACCTGAAAAACATGCTGGTAAAGATCGAAAACGGAAAAACTTTGTCAGGTGTAAAACTTCAGATAATCAATGGTATAAAGGAAATGCTGCTCAAACCTGAATTCCGTTCAGTGCAGTATACCCTGGATGTAGATCCTTATTAAATAACCGGTTATGAGAATCATTGCGCTTACGGACCTTCATGGTAAAGCACCTGTAATTTCCCATCTGAACGAACAGTTAAAAAAAGCACACCTGGTGATTTTGTGCGGTGACATCACTCATTTCGGACATGAACGGGAGATGGATACCATCATGCAGGAGATTTTACAATGCAATCCGCATGTTCTGGCAGTTACCGGGAATTGCGATTATCCGGCCGCTGAGAATTATCTTGTGGAGAGGAACCTTTCATTGAATGCCCGGGTTAAGGAATTTGGGGATTTCCAGATCATGGGTCTGAGCGGTTCTCTTCCCTGCCCCGGGAAAACTCCACAGGAATATGCCGAAGAGGAATTCGAAATATTGCTCGATAATATTATCCTTCTTCCGGAAAAACCGTTGATCCTCGTCTCACACCAGCCACCCCATGGCACTCTGAACGACCAGGTATCTCCCGGATTTCATGTTGGCAGCAAAAGCATCCGGAAGTTCATTGAACAACATCAGCCTGTGATCTGCTTTACCGGTCATATCCACGAAGGTATTGCCATTGATCGCATTGGTGAAACGGTTATTGTGAATCCAGGACCTGCCGGGGCAGGGAATTATACTGAATCGGAAATAGAAGGAAAATCAATAAAATTCATAGAACTGCGCAACCTTTTTCACCAGGATGCCATCTGACAGAAAAACCATTTTGTCAATTAACAATTCCAAAATGAAAAAGCCTGTTCTGTTCCCGGCAATACTTGTTGCTTTATTTTTGTTCCAATGCACCAGTGATAGTGGTGATATAGATGTCACTGATAAAAGTGACAGAATGCCCGGTTTTTACGACAGCCTTGGAGAAGGCGGGTCATCAGGCACTTCGTCTGGATCGGGAGCTGGTGATACCACACAGCAGCATCCGGTAAATCCTGGACAGATAACTGCTGCAGAATGGAACGACCTTGCGGAATGGGAATTTTGGAGCAACCTGGGGCAAAATGTTGAATTCAACCAGGCGCAGGAAAACTGGAAGTTTTACCCGAAAATGAGGTATTCTTTTCTTGTAAGGGATAACCGTTTTAATCCCCTGGCCGATTGTGAAATCATGCTCAAGAACATGCAGGGAGAAATTTTGTGGAAAACCCGCACGGATAACGAAGGAAAAGCAGAGCTCTGGCTTGACCTGAATGGCGGGAATACCGGTCAGGTTACAGCCACTGTTAAATATTCCGATCAGCAGGTCACAGTGGTTGATCCGGACAGTTATGAAAATGGCATTAATGAAGTAACCATACCCATAGCAGGCACACAGGTATTTAAAGCCGATATCCTGTTTGTTGTTGATGCCACAGGATCCATGGGGGATGAGATCAACTACCTGAAGTCGGAACTCCTCGATGTCATCGAACGGGCCGAGGACCTGAATGCCCTGCTGGATTTACGGGTAGGATCGGTTTTTTACCGCGATGAGGGAGATGAATATCTGACCAGGGTGTCGCCGCTTTCAGGCAATCTCAGGCAAACACTTACTTTCATTGGTAACCAGGACGCCGGGGGTGGCGGTGATTACGAGGAAGCTGTGCACACAGCCTTGAACACGGCTGTTACACAGCTCGACTGGAGTGAGAGTGCCAGGGCCAGGCTATTGTTTTTGTTGCTTGATGCGCCTCCGCATCACACCGAATCCATTGTAAACGATCTGAATGACATCCTAAAGAATACCGCTGAAAAAGGCATAAAAATCATTCCCATTTCTGCCAGCGGGATCAACAAGGATACCGAGTTCCTTTTCCGGTTTTTCGCAGTGGCTACAGGAGGAACCTATGTATTCATAACCAACGATAGTGGCATCGGGGGTGAACACATCGAAGCCACCGTCGGAGATTATGAAGTGGAATTGCTGAATGATTTGATCGTGCGCCTGATAGGCAAATACACCCGATAATTATATAGGTAATGTTGATTGTCAGGAGGATGTATTAAAAGATAGAAAGAAAAGCGTAGTTGCAAACTACGCTTAGCGTGATACGCAGATAATCTATATATTATGCTAGGCGGAGTTTGTAACTCCGCCTAAAATTATGGCTTTTGATACATCCTTCTTTATGTGTTAAATATTGTTATAATTCAGGCCTTTCTTTTCCACTTTCCTCAAATTGTTGCTACTTTAGTGCATGTTCAATTTAAACACTCATAATGAAACCCATTCCGAGAAGAAAATTCATTCGGGGTACTGCCATGGCGGGTGGTGCCTTGTTATTGCTTCCCGAACTCAAAGCAGGTATGTGGCTGACTGATCAACCCTCAGGCAATTACTTCCTGAAAGAATTCGGCATCGATGAAACCCTGTGCCACAAGTTGCTGGCAAAAGCTCTGTCAAAAGGCGGCGATTTTGCCGACCTGTATTTCGAATTCACGGTTTCCAATTACCTGGGCCTTGAAGACGGTAAGGTAAACCAATCATACGGCGATATTTCACTGGGTGTTGGAATCCGCACTGTGAAAGGTGACCAGATCGGCTATGGATATACCCAGGAACTCACCGAGGAATCCATGCTTTCAGCAGCCGCCACGGCCTCCACGCTTTGTGACATGAATGCCACACCTGTAAGTGATTCATTCACCAGACCAAAAGCCGGAAATTACTATCCGGTTGCTCCTGATTTCAATGGTATTCCTGCAAAGGCAAAACTACCTTTGCTGCAAGCCATGAACCAGAAGTGTTTTGCATTGTCAACCGAAATTGCCAAGGTCAATGCAGGTTTCTCCAATTCCGTAAAACGCGTCATGATCGTTACCAGCGATGGCATCATGGCCGAGGATCTGATTCCTTCAGGTTACCTCTATACTTCGGTAGTGGCTGAGAGAAACGGAAAACGGGAACAGTCGGGATGGAATCTTGGCGGTCGCCGTGACTTCTCCTACTACACCGATGCTGTGCTTAATGAGATCGCAGACAAAGCAGTAAACAATACCCTGAAACTTTTTGATGCTATTCAGCCACCCGCCGGCGAGATTCCGGTGGTGCTCGGTCCCGGCGTCACGGGTATATTGCTCCATGAAGCCATTGGTCATGGCATGGAAGCTGACTTCAACCGAAAGAACATTTCCACTTACAGTTCCATGCTGGGCAAGAAAGTGGCAGAACCATTCGTCACCATTGTCGACGACGCCACCAACATGAACCTGGCCGGCAGTCTTAACATTGACGACGAAGGGATACCCGGCAAAAGGACTGTCCTTGTGGAAAACGGTATTCTTACCAGTTACATCCATGACCGGATATCGGCAAAACACTATGGTGTTGAGCCAACGGGCAACGGCCGCAGACAGGATTTCCAGAACTATCCCATACCCCGTATGCGAAATACTTACATGCTTGGAGGCCCTGCCACTCCTGAGGATGTTATCAAGCAGGCCGGCAACGGTATCTATGTTGAAAACGTCAGCAATGGCCAGGTGAAAATCGGAGAAGGCGATTTTGCTTTTTATGTCTCCCAGGGTCGGTTGATTGAGAATGGCAAACTCACCTCCCCGATCAAGGATGTGAACATCATGGGCAACGGTCCCAAAATGCTCGCCAATATTACCATGGCTTCCAATGATCTTGAAATGTACCATGGCGGCGCCGGACAATGCGGCAAGAACGGACAGGGCGTACCGGTATCCTTCGGTTTACCCACATGTCTTGTTAAATCACTAACCGTAGGCGGCACACAGCAGAAAGGAGGCCAGTCATGAGTTATAAAAAAGATCAGCAACAGGAATTCCGGGAACTGGCCAACTGGGTGATCGACCAGACCAAACAGGCCGGAGCAAATGACTGTAAGGTAAGTATTTCCAAAAGGCGTTCGGTAGAGATCAATTACCGCGACAGAAAACCTGAGGTCATCAAGGAAGCTACCACACAAGGTTTGTACCTCGAAGTATTCATCAATAAGCGGTTCGCAGGCAAGTCAACGCCTGATTTTCGCAAATCAACCCTGTCAGGATTTATCAGTGACCTGATTGAAAATGCAAAAATCATGGAGGAAGATCCGTTCCGCACATTACCGGATCCCAAGTATTATGCAGGTAGATCCGAAAAGGACCTCCAGCTTGCCGATCCTGATTTTCAGCAATTAACACCTGAAAACAGGCATGCCATGGTTAAAGCCGTTGAAAATGCCTGCCTGGAAAAAGGAGGTGACAAGGTGATATCGGTAGAGGCCGGAGAAAGTGATGACACCTACGAAGATTTTGTGAAAACGAGCAATGGATTCGAAGGATCCAGCAGGGGTACCTACTGTAATATCGGCGCCTCCATGACCTTGCAGGATGAGGGCGACAGGCGGCCAAACGGTTATCATTATATTACCTGCAGGTACAGGAGTGATCTTCCTTCCTTGCAGGAAGTGGGCATTGAGGCTGCCAACAGGACCTTCGACCTGATGGGTGGCAAAAAGATTGCCACCGAAACCCTTCCGGTTATCCTGGAAAACCGTGGCGCAGCCCGGGTGCTGAGCGGATTGCTGAATCCCATGTCAGGCGGAAGCATACAGCAAAAACGATCCTTCCTGGCAGATAAAAAAGGACAGCAATTCGGCAGTAAATTGCTGACAGTTCAGGATGATCCTTTCCTTCCGCGCGGACTGGGATCCAAACTGTATGACGATGACGGATTCCCCGCCAGGAAGCGTGATCTCATATTGGAAGGAAGTTTAAACGAGTTCCTGATCGATTGGTATTACAGCCAGAAACTGGGCTGGGAACCAACATCAGGATCAATCTCCAACCTGATCATACCTCCGGGGACCCGCAGCGTCGATGAGATTATCAAGGATCTGGGACGTTGCATCCTGATAACCGGATATATCGGAGGAAATTCCAATTCCACCACCGGAGATTTCTCATTGGGCATTATCGGCAAACTTTATGACAAGGGACAGTTTGTTCAGAATGTAGCTGAAATGAACATCGCGGATAACCACCTCAATTTCTGGAATAAACTCGTTGAAGTGGGGAATGATCCCTGGATATACAGCCAGGCCAGATTCCCGAGTCTGGTTTTTGATGGTATTGTTGTATCCGGAATATAATATCAATCATTCAGAGCCACAGATCTTGTGGTTGTTTAGCTAGGCGGAGTTTATAACTCCGCCTTTTTATTTATCAATTTTACCTGCCGCCTCTTTCACCAGTTCTTTAAAATACTCCCGGTCCTTCACCCGCTCATCCTGCACCTCCCAGGCTGCCAGGAAACAATATTCTGAAGGCACATCCTTTTGAAGCGTTAGAGATACCAGGTGTGTACTGACAATGCCGGGTCCCTCCGCCGGAGCTTCCCGGAATTTCCTGAACTGTTTGTCGGGCACCAGCACCGCCATGCCCAGCATTTCATCGCTGATCCCCTGGTTGCCCAGCGAGGCAATGATTTTAAGGGTGCCTTCCTCCAGCGTATCAGCCGGTACATTGTGCAAATTCACAATCCCGGTTACCAATTCCTCATCGCCCTGCAGGTTATCAATCCATACCCTGCTCCGGTAAAACCTTTCCCCGGCGTATATTGAAATCCGGTGGGTGACATTGTACAAACGATCTCCGGCCGGCACATTTTTATAGGTGAGTTCCAGCACAGCCCGAACCGGACCCTCGGTAATCAGCCTGTAATTCCCTTCTTCACAGGGGCCAACCCGGTACAGCGAATCGCCTATTCCAATCGCTATTGCACCGGCTCCCAGCGAATTGCCGACTTTTAAAATATCCATGCCCCAATCGGCCAGGGTATGATAGTACCTGCCATTGACTCCCACACTATCCAGTACCATGGAAGAGACTCTTTTACCAAAAATATCAATGCCATTCCGGGCATCATAATAATTCCTGAACGCGATGAGGTCATTCTCCCAGGCCGGGCCTTCCATCTGATATTCAGGCGCGGTGAATTGGGTGTCATTTGTCTTCATTCTGAGGTCTCCTGAAACCTCTTCAAAAGGCTTTGTAAACCTGCCAAACCGTATATTGGTGCGCACAGGGAATTCAGGAGGATTTTCAACAGACTCAAACAGGATGCGCTTATTTTCTCCTGCCTCCAGATCACATAGGAATGCCAGCTCATCCCAATTCCCGTCTTTGTCCAGGTCATCGCACTGCGACGGCAGCCATTCACCGTTTTCGTCTTTGGCCACAACAAATTGACTGGCATTCGTATCAACGAGAAATCTATTGATTTCCGACCGGTCAATCACGGTTACCAGATCAATAAGATCTTCATTCCCGGGATTGCTGACCGTAAAGGTTTCATTCCGCTGGCAGGCTCCTGTAAAGAACATTGCCACAAGGAACCAGATTAAGATAACTCGGCTTCTTTTCATTGGGGTTTTGATTTATTGTTAAAACACCCTACAAGGGTCTACGACCGCTTGAAGGGTAGGGTCTCCAACCGCTTGAAGGGTTACTTGTTCACTAGTCACTATTCACTATTCACTATTCACTATTCACTAATAGTTCTCAAATATCATTCTCCCCCTTCACATATCCGAAATTCGCCAGGATCCCTCCATCCACAAATAAAATATGACCATTCACAAAATCACTGGCTTTGGAGGCCAGGAAAAGGGCCGCATTGGCCACATCCCCGGGTTCTCCCCATCTTCCTGCCGGCGTGCGGGTCATCACCAGATCGTTGAACGGGTGGCCGTTTTCCCTGATCGGGGCAGTTTGAGAAGTGGCAATGTAACCGGGACCAATGCCATTGATCTGGATGTTGTATTTGGCCCATTCACAGCACATGCTGGCGGTCAGCAGTTTTAATCCCCCCTTGGCTGATGCATAGGCCGAAACGGTATTTCTGCCATAGATGCTCATCATGGAGCACATGTTGATGATCTTGCCGTTTCTCCGCTGAATCATCCCGGGAGCAACTCTTTTGGAAACAATGAGCGGTGCCACCAGGTCAACATCAATCACCTGTTTGAATTCAGAAACCGGCATATCCAGTATCGGAATCCGTTTGATAATACCTGCATTGTTAACCAGTATATCAACAGGACCGACATTCTTCTCGATGAGGGCAATGCCCCTGTCAACGTCAGCTTCATCGGTAACATCAAATACCAGGGTGTATACATCCAGGTTTTCCCTGGCGAATGCCTCACGGCAACCGGGCAGTTTATCTTCAGCACGGTCATTGACACATACCCTGGCGCCGGCTTTGCCCAGCAAGAGACCAATTGCTAGTCCAATTCCATGCGTTCCACCGGTTACAAGGGCAACTTTACCCGTAAGATCGAATAATTCCTTCATTTTATATTTGTTTATCTGAGTTCATCCGGTTGACGGATATCCATGTCGCCATAATCCAGGTTTTCACCGGTCATTCCCCATATAAAGGAATACCCGGATGTGCCGGCAGCGCTGTGGATGCTCCATGACGGAGATAATACCGCCTGTTCTGTTTTCATCCATATGTGCCTGGTTTCATCCGGCTCTCCCATAAAATGGCATACAGCCTGGCCGGCAGGCACCTCAAAGTAGAAATAAGCCTCCATCCTCCGGCTATGGGTGTGGGGTGGCATGGTGTTCCATACGCTGCCCGGGTGAAGGGTTGTCAATCCCATTTGCAGTCCGCAGGTTTCAATCACCGGATCAATCAATAACTTATTGATGGTCCTGTGGTTGGAGGCTTCCGGACTTCCCATGACGGCAACCACAGCCTCTTTAACGGTGATCTTCCTGGTGGGATAGGTATGATGCGCCGGGGCAGAGTTGATATAAAGTTTGGCAGGTTTTTCAGGATCTGCCGAAGAAAATGATACATCATGCACGCCCTTCCCCAGGTAGAGCGCTTCCTTGTAATTCAGCCTGTATGAATTTCCTGCTGCCTTCACCTCGGCATCGCCACCTACATTAATGATGCCCATTTCCCTTCGATCGAGAAATTCCTTTGCCTTCAGGGCATCAAAGCTCTCCAGTTTCAGGGATTTGCCGGTTGGCATGGCGCCCCCCACAATGTACCGATCATACATGGAATAGGTGAGACAAATCTCGCCGGGAATGAACAGGGTCTCAATCAGAAATTCATTCCTGATCCGGGCAGTATCATAATGTTTTACATCTTCCGGATGATGCGAATATCTTAATTCGGTTTTCATAAAAGATTCGTATAAGTTATTTTTTTACCAATTTATATATTTCGGAACCAGCCAGCAGAAATGCTCCCACTCCATAAACTTCAGTCATTTCGCGGGTAACGGCTTTCGGATCCTCACCGATCGGTTGTATCCATCCCACTTTGCCATCGGGCCAGACCGCATTCACCATCGCCTTCCATCCTTTTACTACAGCAGGGAGATAAGTCTTCCGGTCGAAATAGCCATGGTTTATGCCCCAGGCCAGTCCATATACAAAAAATCCGGTTGCGCTGATCTCGGGATTTGGATAACTGGCAGGGTCAAGTAAACTGGCATGCCAGTGGCCTTTCGCATCCTGAATGGAAAGGATTTTAGCCCCCATTTCTGTATAGATCTTTTCAAAATAAGCTTTCTGCTCGTAGTCAGAAGGCAACTCCTGCAGAATAATGGGCAATCCGGCGAATACCCATCCATTGCCACGACCCCAGAATACTCTGGCACCATTGGCTTCCGACCTGGTAAAGAAACGGGAATCACGGTAATACAACGCGTCCTCTTTACTGTATAAATAATCCGTCGTAGCCTTGTATTCCTGATACATGAAATCAAGGTATTTCTTCTCACCGGTGATACCGGCCATTTTAGCCCATACGGTAGGTCCCATAAAAAGGGCATCACACCATGACCAGCGTTCCGTAGGCCAGAAATCATCTGTATAGGTAAATTCAAGCTCCCCGACCGGAGGATTTAGCAATATCCGGTCAAAATATTCCCGCATGGGATTTAGCATCTTCGGGTCTTTATACTTCCGGTACAGTTCAAGATACATTTGTCCCACGCAGTAATCATCAGCATGGTACCGGCCCCTTGGATCTTTACGGGGATTGTATGTCCAGCCGTTTTTGTCACCCATTTTCACCAGCCAGGCAAAATATTTTTCGTTACCTGAAATCTTCGCCCATTCAGTCATCCCAGCGTAAAGCGCGCCATTGGTCCAATCTGCCCCCGTGTGCGTTAACGGAGTACGAACCTGATAATCGGCCACTTTCGTCAGAACGGATAATATGGCTTTCTGATTGATTTTGGGGCTCAGGGCAGTCTTGTCCTGGCCTTTTACCGGCGGGAATGATAACACTGTGAAAACAACGGTCATCATTACGCAGAAAACGGATTTTTTCATAAGGCTAATTTTTTGTAAGAATAATAAATCCATCCTATTTATCCAATCAAATATCTGAAATAAAATAATCAGCTGTCCTTATTCATCTGCCATGCCAGGCGATCTTTGTCCCTGAAATGCATCCAGATACGGACAATATTGTTTTCGATCCTGTTGACGCTGTAGGAACCATAATCATGAAAGAGACCCTGCTTTTGTTTCCAGGGTTCCGGTTCAGGAAGGTACACGGTGACATAATGCGAAGAATCCGGCAAACCTCTGGAAATCCCGGTAAGCGTTTGCATTCCGGTATCCCAGGTAGCTTGTTCAAGTTCAATGGCACCCTGCAATACATGCCGGCTGGTGGAAATAACCTGCGGAACGCCTGATTTTGCATGGAAGGTCAGCAAAGTCACCGAACCGGGAGGCACTGTAATTTGGATATCTCCGGTAATCTCACCCATGAATTTTTGTTTCCAGAAATCATAAACCAGGTAGGGCTGATCCGGAAGCAACCATAAACGTTCAACCGGAAAACTGCGAATGACCGGCTCTGAAAGGCTGGCATTAAAAAAGCCCGCTACGGTCCATTCTCCAAAAGGTTTGCTGATCTTCAGGGCAAACACTGATGGCAAATCAGAATCAAACAGGTCAACCGGCCTTGCTGCTTCTCCGTAAGCCGGCAATACCTTTGTGAGAATTTCCAACCTGCCGGCATCCAGTTCCGTGAGCCTGTCGCCCGACATGATGTTGCCGCCGCTCAGCGCAATAAGCGTTGCAGCTGCCTGGGACTGATTTACAGAAAGCAGGTTCATGCAAATATGATCGGCATCGTTGATCCATGTTTTTTTATGAAAATAGTATCTTTTGGCTGCGGCAGGTCCACTGCTTGACGGGTTCAGAAAATACTGCTTCCAGGCGTCATCTGAGTATCCGTAGTTTTGATCGAGCTCAATGCGCATACTGTCGGTCAGCCCAATGGTAACCGCACCCGGTCCGCAGTCCAGAAAATGACATTTTTCGCCGGCAGCTTTTCGCATGATCTCAAAACCTTTCCGATAAGCCTGGGCGGCCGTCACAGAAGCATCAAAATAATGGTGCGCTGATAACAAAGACCAGGCAACAAAGTCGATCTTGATCATCTCATAACCCCACCGATTGGCCATGGTATCGACCAGGTCATGCAACCAGCCTGCAGCACCGGGGTGAGTGATATCCAATCCGTATCTTTTCGGATTTTCATTCCTGGCCCAGTCGGTATCCTCCTCCGGCCAGGGGCCAACACGTCTCAGGCTTCCGTCCTCATTTCTCAGGAACCATTCGGGGTTTTTCTGAAAAAGTTCTGTTGGTTCCGAAACAACATAAGGAGCTACCCAGATCCCGGCCTTTAAACCATATCCTTTTATTCTGTCCGCGAGCCATTTCATGCCATGCGGGAACCGTTCATTGCCTTCCCAGTCACCATGCCACCTCTGGTAACCTTCATCAACCTGAATGTACTCCATACCGTATTTCTTCAGGTTTCCGGCTGCAAATTCAGCATTGCGGATTATTTCCTCTTCACTGGTATGCTCATAGGTATAGAACCAATTGCACCAGCCGTTGATGATCGAATGTGTTCTGGCATTGCCTGCTGCGCCTGCCATCGAAGCGTATGATTCGAGGGCATTGTATGGATTCCGGTCCATCAGGATGGCAAATCGGTCGGACCCAATTTTCTGGCCCGGCTTAAGCAGATAACCCGGGTTGTAAACCGATTCAGTCGTAAAAAGGACCTGATCCGGTTGTATTCTCGCAATTAATAACTGCCCGAGGCTCCTGTTGTTTTCAATATACCCGAGCACCAGGCCTTCCCTGTCGTACCCGCTAAAGAAACCGGCATTCCACCATGAATGCACCGTTTCTTCTGTTTCGGAAAACCTGCTGTTTTTCATCCGGCCGCCCTTGGTCTCCCCATAAGGTACAGCCTTTTCAAAAGGTGTACCGAAAGTATGAATCCTGCCGGCATCATAGTATAACGCGCCATTTGTGATACACCGGGTTACACCGGGAATGAAAAGTCTGCCCCCGTTTTCCTGGATCACACAAACAGGCTCCTGTCCGGACAGGATGAGATCATGCCGGGATGAATTGGCAAGTATGGTTTGAATGGTTATGACTTCGAGACGATCGTAAAGAACGATCTGAATCTCGGTATCCATGATGCGATCCGTATCCTCTGACAAAATCCTTACCATTTGACCCGTGCCAAACTGGTCGGTGATCCGTGAGGACCTTACCCGGTGTTTAAAGGCTGGTGAGGTGAGTGACCGGGTTTCTCCATCCAGGTTGAACCGGACTGTACCGTTCTGCAGGAGCATGGAGCCATCATTTCTCAGAATTGAGAAAAGGCCTTTTTGGGTATGAAATGCAAGGGTAAAATGCTCACCCTTACTGGTAAAAATATCCTGACTGGTAGTAATGGCTTCAGCAGGGACGCGGCTCAGGAGGGAGATGGAAGCCCCTGCCCATGCTGCCTTTTTCAGAAAATCACGTCGGATGATTTTATCATTCATGCTTTTGGGTCAGAGTATTACTTATTTTGTAATCACAATCCGGTCAACAGGCTCACCGGGTGAGCCGACGGCATAAAATTCCAAAATAAGCTTTTCATAGGTTGCTGTAGCTTTTACTGCGCCATAGTCATCACCATAACAAAAAGCCGTAAACAAATCCCCGGGTAAGGGATATACGTTGCATGCTGCCAATGCCCTGCCGCCCAAACCATTGGTCAGATAATAGGTGCCCTCTTCACCCTTTACTTCAATATTTTCATAAAGATGATCATGCCCGGTCAGGATGACATCAACTCCCATGGAAAAAAAATCCCATTGCACCGCTTCATGATTGCCGTGACTTCCTGAAGAATACGGGGAATGATGAAAGAACACAATGTTGAAAGGATTTTGAGACAAACTGATCTGGCTCTCCAGCCATCGTTTTTGTTCGGTTAAATCACCTTCCACCGTGTTGAGCGAAAAGAAAGAAACAGGTCCCCAGGTGAATTTATAATTGCTTTCATTTCCCGGCAGTGTGAAAAAATCATAATAAGGTGCCAATCCGGCGATACCATATACATCATGATTCCCGGGTGTGGAAAAAAAGCGGTTCAGACCCTCCTCAAATGCTTTGCCATTGCAACGATATGCAGGCGGAGCATCATAATTGAAAATGTAATCCCCATAATACTGTATGATGTTTTCCCTGAGGGTGCTGTATTTTCCGTTGGAATAATTGCCATCTCCTGCCGAAATAATAAAATCGGGGTTCCAGCTTTTTACCAGGTCTGACACTCTTTTTTCTGCCTCCCCTGCATCGCCAAAATCTCCTATTTGCGCGAAAACAACAGAATCAGCGGTTACATTGACCTCAAAGCCGGGACCATCCGGTTTGTCAGATATGGTACATGACATTAACAAAGAGGCAGTTATGAATAGCAGGAATAAAGCAGGATTCTTCATAGCGCCGGTGTAATTTTAAACCTGGTATCAGTAAATTGCGTAATCAACCCTTTCTCACCGGAATGTAAAAGTCCCCGGCTTTCAGTTTACATTCCGTTGCAACCGCTTTGCAGTAGGAAAGTTTTCCGGCAAGCGGAGTGCGGGAGTCAGAGCCGAAGGTAAATTTCAGGCCCTGTTCTTTTGCCATCAGTATGAATTCTTTATGGGGAGTATGTGCCATGTCGTTAATCTCGATAGCGATATTTCTGGCCTTGGCGGCTGATATGATCTGCTGCATCCGCTCTGCGGTCCATAGCTTATAATAATCCCGGGCTATGCAAACCGGCAAAAAAAGCGGCCAGCCAAAAATGGTAATGGGTTCCCTGCTGAGAACATTCATGCTATGTGCCATATACTGCTCCATAAAGGCATCGGTATCCTCCACATAGGTTTCCAGTTGCCAGATCCTTTGATACTGGTCATTCCCAAGGGGAATCGTTTGCGGATCCATCAAAACATAATCAAGCTGCGCAAGCATTTCCGGTGAAAATTTTTTCTCCCAGCCGGTAATCATAGGTTGCAAACCTACATATACAGGATATTTCCTGAGTTTCTCAATATACTTCTTAAGATCTGCATCATCCCTGAGTGCCCATTCAGCCGGATGTTCAACGATACCGAACTTAACGTTTCTTTCTTCGGCAAGCTTCATGGCATGATCAATGGTGAACTGATTGGTGAGATGAACATGCAGATCGATCAGTGGGAAATCATATTCATCTGCTTTTGCGAAATTTCCAAACAGGGGTGATGTGGCCATTGCGCCTGCAGCAAAACCTGCATTTCTTAAAAACGTGCGTCTTTTCATGGGATATGTATTAGAATATATAAATGTACAAAATTCCGGTACAAGTCTGACAGATGATACAGGAAAGATGAAGGTTGCTCTTACAGACTGCTTAAAACAATAACGGTATAAACCTTTTGCTTCGCGTCATATATTCCCTGTACATCTCTCCGAAATATGCCATGCACTCTTTTTCATCATGCAAGGCAGTAAAATAAAGGAACCCGGACGACAATGCCGATACTACAAAATTGCTGAGAGTTATGTTTTTAAAGAAAATACCCCAGGTCAGATAAAGCAGTGAGGCATACAGGGGATGCCTGATATATTTGAAAATCCCTGTGTCTATAAGCTCTGTGGTTTTCTCAAACGCATAAAGCTCTTTGTCATCCCTGGATTTCTGTGCTTTACCGGCATTTGTCATTTTCATGAATCCGGCAATGACAACATAGGCAGCTGCTATTAATAATGTCCAGGCTATGATTTGCCTGAAACTGAAAGGATCGGCAAACCAATACCTGTAATTGCATGAAAACAGCCAAAGGATGCACTCCCAGCTGAAGAACCGGTAGAAACCATGGCTCCGGAAACTGAACAGGGACCGCCAGGAAATTAGAATAACCGGTATACTCAAAATCAGAAACAGAATAAGGTTTTGGGTTGTGCTCATGGCAGTCTGTAATAGGGAAAAGTTAATACCGGTTCAAAACCCAGTTTCTGGGCCAGTTTGTAAGATCCGGCGTTTTCAAGCCGGCACGACCATACCGGTTCATACTGGTTTGCGAGGCAATAATCAATCAGGGCGGAACAGGCATGCAAGGCCAGACCTTTCCCCCTTTGTTTTTCGGAAGTCTCAATGCCCAATTCGAGTTGGTCACGGGTAATATAGGCGGAATAAGCCATAGAAACCGGTTGTCCTCCGGTAACCACACAAAACCCTACACCATGCCTGCAGAAATCATCGGCATTGTCCCAGAAAAAAATGGGAACAACAGAGCCCTTCATTTTACTGAAAAGTTCCCTGTCGACAGGAACCACATCGAAATCACATCTGGCCAGGTTTTTTTTGAAATCGTGGTATTTGTCCGTGTTGAATTTGAAATTCACCCTGGTATTTTGCACTACTGCTTCGGTGGTGTTATTATCCGACTCCTGGTTGTACCTGACCAGTTTCTCTCCCAGAAGATCTGCCAGTATATTATTCCATGCATCAGGGTATGCCTGTAACCACTCTGCCTTGCTGCGCATTTTATGCGTATTCAGAAGATAATCCCTTAAGCTCTTATTAAAATGATGGTTTCCGGTGGATCCGAAAAGCAAGGACATCCCATAGGGGTGCACCACATAAACTGTCTCGGGATTTTCAGGGTGATCCGCATAAATGGTTCCGGCAACCTGTTTTTCGACCACTGCCCGTGCAAACAAGCTGTTGAATTTGACTTTTTCCAGTGGCGCTTTTACTTTTTCATAAAGTTCCTTATCGAACAAAAACATAAAACCCGGTTTTAGAATAAGTGCTTTAAAAATAACGATTATTGGCAACTTTGTGTAAATTTAAAACTGTTAGTTAATCATTGCCCATGAATCAAATCATTGAATGCGTCCCCAATTTCAGTGAGGGACGCGATATGCAGGTGATCGGCCGGATTACCGCCGAAATCGAGAAGGTTGAAGGTGTAAAACTACTTGATATAGATCCGGGTAAGGCTACCAACCGTACCGTAGTCACCTTTGTCGGAACTCCTGAGGCAGTTTGCGAGGCCACCTTCAGGGCTGTAAAAAAGGCTTCGGAACTCATCGACATGCGTAAACACCGGGGAGCCCATCCCCGGTTTGGAGCCACCGATGTTTGCCCATTGGTTCCTGTTTCCGGCATTACCATGGATGAAGTTGTTGAATATGCGCGTGCACTCGGCAAGCGTATCGGCGACGAACTGCATATACCGGTCTACTGCTATGAATTTGCAGCTTTTGAAGAGAAGCGTCGCAACCTTGCCAATTGCCGGCAGGGTGAATATGAAGGCCTGGCTAAAAAAATTTCCGGTCCTGACTGGAAACCGGATTTCGGTCCGGGTGAATGGGATGATCAGGTGGCTTTTACCGGGGCCACGGCAGTCGGCGCACGCAATTTCCTCATCGCTTATAATGTCAACCTGAATACGACATCCACCCGAAGGGCCAATGCCGTTGCCTATGACATCCGTGAAAAAGGCCGCATCCTTAGAGAAGGTGATCCCTTAACAGGTAAGATCATAAAGGATGCAAACGGGGAACCGGTTTATGAACCCGGGTTGCTGAAAGCCGTCAAAGCCATCGGCTGGTATATCGAGGAATATGGCATTGCCCAGATCTCCATCAACCTCACCGACCTGAAAGTCTCGCCACTTCACATCGTATTTGACACTGCCTGTGAACGGGCTTCATCCAGGGGATTGCGGGTAACGGGGTCTGAACTGGTGGGCATGGTACCCTTGCAGGCCATGCTTGATGCCGGAAAGTATTTTTTGGAGAAGCAAAACCGGTCGACAGGAATACCCGAAAAGGAAATCATCAAGATTGCCGTTAAATCCCTCGGGCTGGATGATCTGGCTCCTTTCGATCCGAAAAAGAAAATCATTGAATACCTGCTCGCTGAAAAGACGGGTAAAAGGCTGGTGGAAATGAATCTGACCGACTTTGCCGATGAGACCGCCTCGGAATCGCCGGCTCCCGGTGGCGGTTCCATTTCTGCTTACCTTGGGGCACTGGGAGTTTCTCTTGGCACTATGGTGGCCAACCTGTCATCGCATAAGGCCGGGTGGGACGCACGGTGGAAAGAATTTTCCGTTTATGCCGAAAAGGGAATGTCCATTCAGAAGGACCTGCTTAGCATGGTGGATGAGGATACCCGGGCTTTTAACCAGGTTATGGAAACCCTCGGATTACCCAAAGGCTCTGAAGAAGAAAAAGCTGTCCGGAAAGCGGCCATTGAGTCTGCTTCCCGCTATGCCACGGAAGTTCCCCTGAAAGTGATGAAAAGGGCATGTGATGCTTTCGGGCTGATCAAAGCCATGGCAGAATCCGGTAATCCCAATTCGGTTTCCGATGCCGGTGTAGGTGCTCTCTGCATACGCAGCGCCGTAATGGGCGCCTTCCTCAACGTGAAGATCAATGCATCTGGGCTGGGGGACAGGGAGTTTGCATCCCGTGTGCTTAAAGAAGGCAGTGATATTGAGGCTGAAGCGATTCTGAAGGAGCAGGAGATTTTGAGGATCGTCAACGGAAAGATAGGGGGACAAGGTGAGGGGGTGACGGGGTGAAACTCCCACTCCCCTTGTCACCCACTCCCCTTGTCTCCCCATCTCCACCTCACCCCTTCACTCTTCTCCCCTTCTTCCACATCACCTCAGGTCCCATTCCCCCCTGATTATACAATATCTCCCGGTAATCACTGCATGGAAAAGCGATAAAGTCCGCCATCATACCCGGTCGGAGAGCCCCCCGGTCACTGAGCCGGAGTGCGGCTGAAGCCCGGGATGTCAGAGCGGCCAATGTTTCGGCCATGGTAAGCTTTTCGTACGCCCCCATTACTGCAGCCTGCATCAGCAGGTTGCCCATGGGCGCTGAACCCGGATTCCAATCGGAGGCAACGACCAGTGAAGTTCCGGAATCAAGCAATTTCCTGGCCGGGGCAAACGGCGCACCCAGTCCCATGGAAGCACCGGGCAGTGCAACGGGGATCACATCGCTTGCAGCCAATACATGAATATCCTCCTCTGCGCATGCTTCCAGGTGGTCGGCACTCAGTGCCCCGACCCTCACGGCCAGGCTTACTCCGCCTCTTGTGAACTGGTTGGCATGGACCACTAAATCGAAACCGAGTTCTCTGGCTTCATTGAGATAATGAAAAGCATCCTGTAAATCAAATGCGCCTTCATCCACATAGATATCCACGCGATTGCTTAGTTTGCCACTCATCACCACAGGCAGAATATTCTTCACGGTATATTCGAGATATTCCCTGGCGGATCCTGCAAAGTCCTTCGGTTTGATATGTGCAGCCAGGCATGTCGGCACCAGGTCAGCCCGTGTAATTTCCCCGGCGCGGTGAATGGCTTTCAGCATTTTCCATTCTCCCTCTGCATGCAGGCCATAACCACTTTTTACTTCAAGGGTGGTTACACCCTGCTGTAACATTTTATCTGCGTGTTTAGCGGTGATCAAGGCCAGATCTTCCTGGCCGGTTTCCCTGGTTCTGGTGACCGTGCTCCATATCCCGCCTCCCAGCTGCGCAATTTCAAGATAGTTTTTCCCCGACAGTCGCATGGCGTAATCACCAGCCCGTGAACCTGCCCAGCAAATATGGGTATGAACGTCGATCATCCCCGGCATGAGTGTAAGCTCTCCTTCAACCTGCTCCACTTCTGAAGCCAGACTTTTCAGTTCCCTGAATGTACCGATGGCTTCAATGGCTATTCCGTTGACCAAAATTCCGGCGTTATGGATAACCCCGAGCCGATCGTCGGACAGAGGACCTTTCAGGGGAATGCCGTCCATGGTGAGGGCCTGCGCAAAGGGACCGATTAATTTGAGTTTATGCATGGTTTTTTATCGAAGGATGATTTCAATCACAATCCATATTTTTTCTTATTCCTCATTGCTTCCTCATACCCCGCATCGGCATGCCGGTAAATACCCATGGCCGGATCATTGTATAATACGCGTTGCAGGCAGGCTGCCGCTCTTTTTGTGCCATCGGCAACCACTACCATGCCAGCGTGCTGGGAATATCCTATCCCCACGCCACCCCCATGGTGAAACGAAACCCAGGTTGCTCCGCCACTGGTATTGGCCATCAGGTTCAGCAAAGGCCAGTCGGAAATGGCATCGCTGCCGTCTTTCATCCCCTCTGTTTCGCGGTAAGGCGATGCCACCGAGCCGCAATCGAGATGATCACGGCCAATGACAACAGGCGCTTTCACCTTGCCGGTTTTTACCAGGTTGTTGAAAACCAGGCCTGCCTTCTCTCTTTCTCCCATGCCCAGCCAACATATCCTGGCAGGCAGTCCCTGGCATGATATTTTCTTTTCCGCTTCACGCAACCATTTGATCAGGTGGGTGTTTTCAGGAAAAGCTTCCACGAGCGCATCATCCGTAACCAGGATATCTTCAGGATCACCTGACAGGGCAACCCAGCGGAACGGACCCTTGCCCTCGCAAAAGAGGGGGCGGATGAATTCCGGAACAAATCCCTGGTAATCAAATGCATTTCTCTCTCCTCCCTGCCGGGCAAATTCCCTGAGATTGTTGCCATAATCAAAAACAATACTTCCACGTTTCTTCATTTCGAGCATGAAACCTACATGACGTGACATACTTTGCAGAGATTTCTGCCGGTAGGCTGCCGGATTGTCCTTTCGCAGGGCCAGGGCTTCCGGCAATGTGATGCCTGCCGGCACGTAACCGTTGAGCGGATCATGTGCTGAGGTCTGATCGGTCAGGACATCGGGAATAAGCCCGTCCTTTAAGATCTGCTCCAAAACATCGCCTATGTTACCCACCAGGCCTACTGACAATGCCCTGCCCGTGCCTTCAGCTTCCCGGATCATTTGCCTGGCCTCCGCATAGGAGGAAGTCATTTTGTCGATATACCTGCTGTGAAGCCTCTTTTTAATCCTGTCCGGGTCAACATCAACACCCAGGAAATTGTAGCCGGCCATGGTGGCTGCAAGAGGTTGTGCCCCTCCCATTCCGCCCAGTCCGCCCGATACGAGCAGCTTGCCTTCCGTTTTCCCGTTGAAATATTTCCTGCCGCACTCGGCAAAGGTTTCATAGGTACCTTGCAGAATACCCTGTGTGCCGATATAAATCCAGCTTCCGGCAGTCATCTGCCCGAACATGATCAGTCCCCTTTCCCTGAGCATTTCAAAATGCTCCCAGGTAGCCCAGGCAGGAACCAGATTGCTGTTGGCAATCAACACCCTGGGAGATTCGGGATGGGAACGGATGATGCCGACCGGTTTACCCGACTGGATCAACAGACTTTGATTCTCACCCAGTGTAAGCAGGCATCGGATAATCTCCCTCAGGGCTTCGGGATTACGGGCAGCCTGCCCGGTGCCGCCATAAACGATGAGTTCAGCAGGGTTCTCAGCAACCTCAGCGTTGAGGTTATTCAGCAGCATGCGCAACGGCGCTTCTGTCTGCCAGCTGCGCGCATGCAGGGAAGAACCCACCGGCGACCTGTAATGGGGATGATCCGCATATTTCTCAATAAATTCCGAAAAGTTCATGGTTTCTGTTTTTAAAAGCCAAATGCATTGTATCTGCCAGTCCATCCGTAAGGTCAGTCAGTTCATGCCTGCTGACGATCTGAATGGCCGAATTGATGTAATCACCCAGGTATACATCGCGGTCAATATGGGGAACAACCTTGCGGATGTGATCGTGACATGCATCGATCAAAGGGCTTGATTTCAGCGGTTTTCGAAAATCAAATCCCTGTGCGGCACAGAAAAGCTCAATTCCCAGGATCTTTTCAAGATTTCCTGCTATCTGAATGGCCTTCCGTGCACTGATCGATCCCATGCTGACGTGATCCTCCTGTCCCAAAGATGTTGGGATACTATCAGCGGAAGCCGGAAAGCAAAGCGATTTATTCTCGCTGACCAATGCGGCTGTAGTGTATTGCGGTATCATGAATCCTGAATTCAATCCGGTTTCCTTCATCAGGAGCTTGGGCAAACCTTCAATGGTATCCATCAGGGAAAGGTAAATCCGCCGGTCGGCGATGTTTCCCAGCTCCGCCGTCGCCAAAGCGGCATAATCAAGAGGAAGGGCCAAGGGCTGACCATGGAAATTGCCGCCGCTCAGTGCCTTGTCCCTGCTGAATATAACGGGATTATCGGTGACTGAATTCAGTTCAACGGTAAGGAGTTGCTTCAGATGCAGGTAAGCGTTTCGCGAAGCGCCGTGTACCTGCGGAATGCAGCGCAGTGAATAGGGATCCTGCACCCGGTGACAGTTGCGGTGTGATTCCACAATTTCCGAGTTATGGGTAAGTGTACGCAAGCGCTCAGCC
The DNA here is from genome assembly GCA_016930375.1 of Bacteroidales bacterium. Classification (GTDB taxonomy): domain Bacteria; phylum Bacteroidota; class Bacteroidia; order Bacteroidales; family UBA10428; genus UBA5072. The sequence continues at coordinate 119,288 of JAFGGU010000011.1, forward strand.
ACATAACACGTGCCCTCATAGGGTCTCAGCTCATGCAGGTCAGGGTCAAAGGCCTTCACGGATCCCAGCATGGCTTCGAGGTTCATGGCAGCTATGATATCCGCCTGATCAAGGCAGTGTTGAAATCTCTCCAGGAATATCACTGCATGGGCGGCGATGAACTGCGTACCGTTGATCAACGCCAGTCCCTCCTTGGGCCCGGGTTCAAGTGGACCCATTCCCTGTGAAGAAAGAAGTTCGGTTGCCGGCATGATCTTACCCTTATAGAAAACGGTTCCGTACCCAATAAGAGGGAGAAAAAGATGGGCAAGCGGGGCCAGATCGCCCGAGGCCCCTACCGAACCCTGTGAGGGGACACAGGGTGTGACATGGTTCTCAATGTGCCAGAGAATTCTTTGAAGCGTTTCCATGGATATTCCCGAATATCCCATAGCCAAAGAATGCACTTTCAGGACCAGCATCATCCGGCTGATCTCTTCGGAGATCAATTCCCCTACGCCCACGGCATGACTGAGCAAAAGGTTATGCTGCAGCCTGCGGGTATCTTCATCCGATATCAGGGTGGTGCATAAAGGTCCGAATCCGGTATTAATGCCGTAAACCGTTCTTTTTTCTGCGACAATCATTTCCACTTCGGCACGATTTTTCTGAATCCTGCCGGAAATTTCCGCCGTGAGCTCCCCTTTGATTTTGCCCCTGCATATATCCAGGGCAAGTCCCGGAGTTAGCCTGTCGATGCCATAACGAAATGTTGCCATACGCTGTCAGAGTAAATTTAGCATAAAGTTATCAGAACCTATAGATTCACACACTGCCAAATATCATATTCCTGCATGGCTAAAAATCACTAACTTTTCGGAACTTTTCATTTTACTTTATCATTCTAATTTTCAAACTATTTTTTATGGCTACTAAAAATGTTATTATCATTGGCGCTGCAGGCAGAGATTTTCACAATTTCAACACGTGTTTCAGGGATAATCCCGATTACAGGGTGGTTGCCTTCACTGCAGCCCAGATACCCGATATTGCCGGGCGAAAGTATCCGGTAGAACTCGCGGGCAAGTTATACCCCGAAGGTATTCCGATCTTTGCGGAAGCTGATCTCGAAAAGCTCATAAAAGAACTGAAGGTTGATGAATGTGTGTTTTCATACAGCGATATACCCTACAACCGGGTGATGCATATTGGCGCCCGGGTAAACGCTGCTGGCGCTGACTTTAAATTGCTCGGGGCGGGACAGAATATGCTGAAGAGCATGAAACCAGTTGTAGCCGTGGGTGCCGTTCGCACCGGTTGCGGAAAATCACAGACCTCCAGGCGTGTCATCGAGATCCTGATGAAAATGGGACTGAAAGTGGTCGCAGTCCGGCACCCCATGCCTTACGGAAATATAGCAGAACAGAAGGTACAGCGTTATGCAACGCTGGATGACCTGGTAAAACATAAATGTACCATTGAGGAAATGGAAGAGTATGAACCTCACGTTGCCAGGGGTAATGTGATCTATGCAGGTGTTGATTACCAGGCCATCCTCACGGCGGCTGAGCAGGATCCTGACGGCTGCGACGTGATACTCTGGGACGGAGGCAACAATGATTTTCCTTTCTACAAACCGGATCTTACAATTACGGTGACCGACCCCCATCGTGCGGGCCACGAGCTTTCCTATTATCCGGGCGAAGTTACTTTACGACTTGCTGATGTAGTCGTGATCAATAAAATAGATACTTCGTCACCGGAAAATATTCAGATTGTCCGTGAAAACATAAACTTCGCCAATCCGAAAGCCATTGTGGTCGATGCCGCATCACCCATTGCAGTTGACAAGCCTGAACTGATCAGGGGTAAAGCCTGCCTGGCCATCGAAGACGGTCCTACCCTCACCCACGGTGAAATGAAGATTGGCGCCGGAACAGTGGCCGCCTTAAAATGGGGAGCCAGCGCACTGGTTGATCCCAGGCCATATGCTGCAGGCAAAATTAAAGAAACCTTTAGTACCTATCCCGGAATAGGCACGCTGCTGCCCGCCATGGGATACGGGAAACAACAGATTGCAGATCTCGAAAAGACAATCAACGACACTCCCTGCGACGTGGTGGTAATTGGCACACCCATCGATCTGAACCGGATCGTGAAGATTAAAAAACCTACCGTAAGAGTAACCTACGAACTGCAGGAAATCGGTTCACCAAATCTGCAACAGGTACTGGAGGAGTTTGTGGGGAAGATGAAGAAGTGATGAAGTGATGAGGTGATGAAGTGATGAAGTGATGAGGTAACCCTTCATGCGGTCTTTGACCCTTGAAGGGTTATTTTTTTATATATATTTATACCTCCAAAAAATAATTGTCTTTTCTATGTTCCTACCTGAAAACTATCAGAAGGAAAAACTTACCATCGACATTGTAAAGGCCAATGTTAATGCAATTGTCATGATTATTCCCATAATAGTTGTTTTTGCATTCCCCTATTTCCTGCTGTGGCATGATGTGTTCAAAAACACAGGCATCAGGAGCATGCTTGAAATAATTGACATCGGGATCATCGGAAATGCAATCCTTTACCTGTTGGCGCTTTTTGCCGGAATAGTCCTGCATGAGCTCATACACGGAATAACCTGGGCTCTTTTTACGGATAAAGGATTTAAGTCGATCACATTCGGGATCATGAAAGAACTGATGACTCCCTATTGTCATTGTAAAGAACCGCTTAGGGTCAAACATTACATCTGGGGGGGTATTGCTCCGGCTATCCTCCTGGGTCTGATCCCTGCAATTCTTTCCTGGGTGACAGGCAGTTTCCCACTCCTTCTGTTTGGTATTATATTTACCCTGGCCGCCGCCGGCGATTTCATGATTATTAACCTGTTGCGCAAAGAGAAAATGGATGATTTTGCAGAAGATCATCCATCAGAGGCGGGATGTTTTGTTTACAGGAAAGTGAATGGGGAATAGTGAATAGTGAATAGTGAATAGTGAATAGTGAATAGTGAATAGTGAATAGTGAATAGTGAATAGTGAATAGTGAATAGTGAA
>JAFGGU010000012.1 GCA_016930375.1 Bacteroidales bacterium
CCCCTTCAAGATAAGAATACCTGATATGCCAGTGAAAAAAATTGTTTTCTGCCGCAAACCTTGCATATCCAGTATTGCGTAAAACATTCCAATTATCTACTGCAGCAACATACTGACCAGTAAATTTCCAGAGTGAACCGAGATTCAAAACATAATCAGGACTAAATGTTGAAATCATCCTGTTACCAATAAGTTTATTTGTTGCCGTGAAACCAAGACTTGATGATTTCAGAATATCTCTCTTTACTCTGAGAGCAGTATACATCGGCTTAGCACCAGATGAATCAACGGAATTTTTATCAAAGGCATTAATAAGATTGATGTTGGTTCTACCTGCTTTACCTGTTAATTTTATACCTGCTGATATATCACCTATGCGTCTCGAATAGAAAGTTTTTAAACGTGTCTGATACATTTCGTTGCCTTCCTGAAAGAAAACTCTTTTCTCAGGATATTGTACCTCATATTTCGTAAGGTCAATAACATCTTCGTCAGCCTCAACTGTTGCAAAATCTGGATTTACAGTTATGTTTGAAGTTAAATTTGAATTTATTTGCCAGTTAATATCACCACCAATCTGATTTTCAAATATATATTTGTCCCAATTGGCATTTGTAGTTGTGACTTTCCCCATACCATAAGGAATGAGTAATATGGTATTCTTTGTTGCTTTTGGACTTAAACTAAGAAGTTTTCCAGATGACGATATTTTATACTCCTCAGCAACACTATTTGCCCAATAGGAGATTTCTGATTCTTCCCGCACCATGCGCCTGAAGTTTATTTGCCAATCGGTTTGATTCTTTTTGAATTTTATACTATTAAATGGAATCACCATTTCGGCAAACCAACCCCAATCATATATTTGTGCGCTGGAATTCCATTCAGTATCCCAATTGTAATCAATTGTGCGACCATCATCCATTATTCTGGAATCAGTTTGAGTGCCTAATGGATTCAGCGCAAAGCAATAAGCATTCCTGTTGTCATTAAAAGTTCCAAGAATAATAAATATCCCATCGTCACTTTGAGCGAATCTATCACGAACCTGAATTTTGCCTATGACAGGTACATTCTGATAACAAGCGATACCAAAATAGATTGCTTTTTCATCCTGCATGACAATGATTCTTGTGTTTGATAAGGAAGTGTCACCATTTTGCGGCTCAAGTTGAATGAAATTATAATTCATCAGAAGCGAATCAATATCATCATATTTACCATCAATTGCAGGTAACGTTTTTACTGGGAATACTTCTATATCTCGTTGCCCTGAGACAGTGACAAAAAGAAAGAAAAGAAGAGAAGTATATATTGCTTTTAGTAATTTTTGTGGAAGTGCCATCCGTATTAAATGTAATCTATAACAAATAAAGTGATTAAATATGAATACCAGGAAGAGATTTTAACGGAGCGAATTTTGTTACTTGTTTTTTTAGGTTTCGGGGGGCGGTTGTAAAATTGCTGCAACCTATGTAAGTATTGAAATAGAGCATGTTGCGTAGGAGCAATCTTGTGTTTGTTGAGATAATGCACGCTTGCGTTGCATTGAACATCGGAAACTCTGAGTATTCTCACTCCGACTTTCAAAATCAAAAGTCCTTGCAAATCAAGTATTTACAAGGCCATTCTCATGAGTAGTACAAATAGTAGTACAAAATATTATCACATTATCCTGCCAGGATCCGTATCAGGTCATCATTCAGATAGTAAACTTCGCTCCATCCTTTTTTGGAGTTAAAATCTTTGCAGCAACCAGTTCTTCCATACGTTTTGAAAGACTATGTAGTATTTCATTAAGAATAATAGCACGTGTCCAATATTTCAATAAAAATGGACATGCCATCAAAACATGTCCATTTTTTTCATGGAATATGGTTTCATATCAAAGATCAAAGTAGACAAAAAAACCTGGAATAGCTTTGTAAATTAGATGTTTACATGGCCATTTGTTTAACACTCTTATCCTCTTTTATGATTCTGCCAATGCTTCAATTATGTTCTTACAACCACCGCTTTTTATATAATCGGAGTGCTCATCAATGGAATTAAAATTTTTGCTGCAAATGTTTTTGCACAACACTTCCGAGTCGGTTTGAATATAGAACGCTCTTAATACTTTTTTTGCCTCCGGATTATTAAACATTGATTGTGAATTATTGAGATTATTCTTACCCCAGATCAGCATTTTGTACCATATTGCAGCACCCAGTGCTCCGCATGCATAGCCACTTAATCCGATTCCCCCTGCAAAACCGGCAACCATGATGGATTCTTCTTCTGTTGCTCCCATCTTTTTTACAACCTCTGTTGAACAGCTGATACATGGTTTATTGTAATTAATGTGCTCCGACAGTCCTTTATTTGCATCCTGAACCGCTTCAGGTGTCCACTTAACAATCAGGTTAAAGCAAGGGCTAAACACAAAACCTTGTGCGATAGTTTTCAAAATATAAATGGTAAACTGAAATTTGTTTTCCCAATCCACTTTTGCAATGTCGCGGCAGTTTGCACTATGGGTTCTTCTTTGAAATGAATCAACCAATAGTCTCGAAGCATTTATAGCTGTTGCGGTGGCCATATCCTTATCCCTGTACCTGCGAAAAGCTTCTGTACCTATTGCCAATGATCCTCCCCACAACATTCCGCACTGATGCCCTTTTTGAGCAATGCCTCCGGCTAACATGTCTGATGCTTTTTCTTCATTTGGTTTCACATTATCAAATTCATGATTCAGAAGATGGAAAACGGCTCGGGAACATGTTCCGCATTTCCAAAATACCTTCCGTAGGTTTAACTTATTCTTTACTGCTTCCATTTGTAATTCTTTTATTATTAGTATAATATGCTATATTTTTTATGCTGTTACCTGCCTGATCATTAACCACTTTTAGTTTGTTTCGCTTTTACTTTTTTAAGCACTGAATCATATTCCAGGTGGTATGTAAAAACATCAGATAATTGAACATTGAAGATGTGTGCAATTCGGAATGCCAGTTCAAGCGACGGGAAATACTTCCCATTCTCAATGGCCACAATAGTCTGGCGGGTAACACCAGTTTTATCGGCCAGCCCCTGCTGGGTCATTTCGCTCGCAAAAAAGCGGAGCTTGCGGATGGTATTGCTGATTAAAACCTTTTCGCTATCCATATTACACCCCCTTTCTGTAGTAGATAATTTTTGCTACCTCCGATGCCAGACTGGATAAAAAACCTGTTGAGATAAGTGTAAGAAACATTATGTAAGGTTTCATAGCAATGGCCAGGGAACCCATAGCAAGCATAAACCCTACAATGAAAATCCAGTGCGAAATTCGGATGGACTTAAGCTCAATGAGCTTATCGCGTTCGTCGGTAAAGTCGGGTATATCCTCTTGTGTGATAATCCGGTTTGCGATGGCAAACACTATGTGGATCACTATTTGAACAACAATTGCAACAGGTATCAGATAAAGAAACGATTTTCCCCAGAACTGGAAATCGTTTAGCAACTCCATATCTGCTTGAATGTAGTTTCTGTAAACATACAGTGAGTAAAATCCAATTACCAGTACTGAGCCGATAATGGATACGATTGATTGTTTCTCTTGATGTCCCATAATTTCACCTCCTAGTGTCTATTAATTTATACTATATGTATATTCTTATCGATACAAAGATAAATAATATATACAAAATGACAAATATATTATACATTATTTATTCTCCAACACAAATACGGAAAAAAATAGCTGCGATTTAATCCCTATTTGTAATACCTCATCAAGGATGTAAAATAGTAAATAACTGATAATCAAATACCAGTGTAAAATTGTGTCAGATTGTTGTAAAAAGAAAGTAAATAGTAAAATACTTCTCACCCCGACAAATGAAAAAGCCTTTCTGTGAAAACAGAAGGGCTTTTTCATTTAGGACACCCCATGGAAGTCCGACATTAAGCGACGTCAGGAGGATAATGGCAATATTATTATTTCATTCGATTATTAATTGTATTTCACATTATAATATGATTTTAGTGTGATTTACAGACTTTTGAGACATTCAGGATGAGTATATCATATTATAATGTGATTTAGGCTGCTGAATATTAAATATTTTTCTATCTTTACATAAAAATCACATTATAATGTTGATTAATACAATTGGACCATCGATTAAGAATAGGAGAAAGGAATTAAGAATAACACAGCCACATTTGGCAGAGTTGGCAAAAATAAGCACGAACACCCTTTACAAATTAGAAAGAGGTCAGGGCAATCCTTCTCTTGATATATTGAGTAAACTGGCCGATGTATTGGGTATGGAACTCAAACTTGAAGTTAAAAAATCTGGAATTAGGTGAGAAAGTCAGAGGTATATTGCAACGGTGCTATGGCAGGCACCCTAACCGAGGAAAATCGAAGGAGTTTTGTTTTTCGGTATGACAATTCGTATTATCATGATGCGGACAAGTCAGCAATCAGCCTCACCCTTCCAAAAACACAACAGGAATATCGCAGCGAATATCTTTTCCCATTTTTCTTCAATATGTTGAGTGAAGGGGTTAACAAGCAATTACAGTGTAAGGTTTTAAAAATTGATGAGAAGGATTATTTTGGATTGCTTATGGCTACAGCACAGTATGATACAGTTGGTGCAGTTACTGTTAAGCCATTGGAAATAAAATGAGGTTGCCAGAATTGAAATATTGTCCCGGTACGCTTGCTGAAGGTTTTAATACATACAGTCCGGGTTGCCTGCGGAATATGTTTAACGGCAAAAAGGTTAATCATATCTTGCCATATGACCCCCCGCAGACAAATGAGGAAGTAGCAGCATTGTTTCTGGAAAACCGGAAACGTATTTCTATATCCGGTGTACAGGAGAAACTGAGTTTAATACTTGATAAGAACCTTTTGCGTTTAACAAGAATGGGTGAACAAGGGACTTATATATTAAAACCTATCCCGAGCAACTTAAAGAATGTTGACCAGGTCCCGGCCAACGAACATCTCACCATGCAAATAGCCAAGCAGGTATATGGTATGAATATGGCCGAGAATGCACTGGTGTTTTTTAAAAATGGTTCACCGGCTTATTTGACAAAACGATTTGACATAAAGGTAACTGGTGGTAAATGGAGAAAGGAAGATTTCGCATCACTGGCTGGCAAAACCAAGGACAATGCAGGAGACAACTTCAAATATGAATACAGCTATGAGGAGATTGGAACTCTTATTCACAAATTTGTTCCGGCGTGGCGGATTGAAATTGAAAAGTTTTTCGCGCTGGTGGTTTTCAACTACCTGTTCTCAAACGGGGATGCTCACCTAAAGAATTTTTCATTATTGGAATCATCAAAAGGAGATTTTTTGTTGAGTCCCACCTATGATTTGATAAATACAAGATTGCATGTGGATGATTCTGACTTTGCCCTAGATAATGGATTATTTGCCGATGGTTATAAAAGCAGGCAATACAAGAAAACCGGACATCCTTCACAAGCAGATTTCACCGAACTGGCCAAAAGGATTGAGGTAACGGAAAGCAGGGTTATGAAACTTCTTCGACCATTTCTTGAAAAGCAAAACCAGGTGGAAGTCTTGATCAATAATTCCTTTTTGAATGATAAATGCAAGAGAGCCTATTTACTTATGTATAATACCAAACGTAATTATCTGACGACATAAATTGTTTATTTGAGCAGATAAGCTTCTATTGAGTGACCAATTGTTTTAAACCTCATATTTATGAAACCAATCCGCTTCATTTTACTAATTGCACTTGTACTTGGGGTCAGATGCGCTTCATATGCTCCCAAAGATACTTTTGTAGGAATAAATGGAAAATTAGCTGTATCCGGAACGCAGCTCATTAACGAAACGGGCAATCCCGTTATGCTTCGTGGTGCAAGTTTCGGGTGGCACAATCTATGGCCACGGTTTTATAATGAAAAAGCCGTAAGCTGGATTGTGGACGACTGGAAATGCAATGTTGTGCGGGCATCCATGGGCGTGGCCATTGAGGATAACTACCTCGAAAATCCTGATTTCGCGCTGGAATGTGTTCATAATGTGGTACAGGGAGCCATAAAAAGCGGAGTTTATGTACTCATCGATTTTCACAGTCATAAAAAACATACCGGGGAAGCCAAAAAGTTTTTTGAGATGATGGCCCATAAGTATGGCAATTACCCGAATGTGATCTATGAGATCTGGAATGAGCCTGATTATTATACCTGGAAAGAGGTGAAGGAATATTCGATTACAGTGATTGATGCTATAAGGGCTATTGATAAAGATAATATTATTCTGGTCGGTTCGCCGCACTGGGATCAGGATATCGACACAGTGGCCATGGATCCCATTATCGGCCAAACCAACATTATGTATACCATGCATTTCTATGCAGGAACTCATAAACAATGGCTGCGTGACCGCACTGATGCAGCCATGAAAAAAGGAATCCCTATCTTTGTTTCAGAATGTGCCGGCATGGAAGCTTCCGGCGATGGGCCAATTGATGAAGCCGAATGGAATCACTACATCAACTGGATGGAAGATCGCAAAATAAGCTGGATCGCGTGGTCTATTTCCGACAAAAACGAATCCTGCTCCATGTTAATTCCACGTGCTTCATCCTATGGCAAATGGACCGATGATGTTATTAAAAAGTGGGGGAAAATTACGCGACAAACCATCAGAGACAAACAGTCGGATTGAAAGTGTTTAGAAGATAGTTACATGGTTTCAATGAAAAGCCGTCTTTAACAATTAAAGACGGCTTTTTTGCAGTTAGTCCTCAACAAAAAGGTTTTCATTTCCCTATTTCTAACTCAAGAGGGTAAAATCCTTGATTGCTTTTGTAAGTTCATCCAAATCGTAGTTGAATTTATTTTTAAAAGCCGTCCATTTTTCCAGTCCTTCGTCTTTATAATCATTCATTTCCTTTTGCATGCTGATGTTTTTTTGTTCTAACACGCCAACCCTCATTTGGTCTTGAGTTCTGAACTTCTCATCATTTTTCAGGATCTTAATTTTCAAATCGTTAATGCTTTCTTCATTTTTTTTGAATTTCATTTCAGATTCTTCCTTGAATGATAGATAGTCCATATTTTGTGCATCTTTTAAATCCACTTTTGCTTCTACCACATCCAGTCTCTCTTCCTGGAGGTTTTCTTTGGCTTTTTCAGTTTTTTTGTCCGGTTCCTGGCCGTAAGAGTTTGAAATTGTCATGGCCGCACACGCCAATAATGTTAATGTAAAAATTGATTTTTTCATTTGATTCAGTTTATTGATGAATAATTGGAATATTGATTTACCCATCAAAGTTGCGCTCCTTTATCATAGGAACTGTTATACAATTCGGTGAATAAGTTACATCATTCTCATGATTATAGAAGTTGAAAAGTTTCCGGCTATTGATGAAGATATTGGCAGAATATAAAAGTATTTTGTATTTTTTCCATAAGGAATTATCCAGCTATATAAAATGGAGCACAGGTCAATCGGAAATACAGGCATCAAACTGCCACCTGTCATTTTTGGCACAAGCGCACTGGGAAATTTGTACTCGGCCCTGGGTGATGAAATAAAAACCGGAATTGTAAAAGAATGTCTTTCTCATGTTCCGAAACCTGTTGTATTTGATTCAGCTGGTAAATACGGCGCAGGACTGGCACTGGAAAAGCTGGGTGAAATACTGCAAAAACTGCAGGTTGCACCGGAGGATATCATCATCAGCAACAAGCTCGGTTGGCTCCGGACGCCCTTGTTAACTCCCGAACCAACCTTTGAAAAAGGGGTATGGGTGGACATTGGGAATGATGCCCGGCAGAGCATTGGTTATGAAGGAATTCTGGAGTGCTGGGAACAGGGGAATGCTCTGCTCGGGAATACCTTTAAACCACAGCTTGTCTCTGTGCATGATCCTGATGAATACCTGGGTAAAGCCCGGAATGAGGAGGAATTTAATACGCTTTTCAGCCATATTCTCGACGCCTATAAAGCCCTGTCGGTTTTAAGATCGCAGGGGAAGGCAAAAGCGATCGGAGTAGGGGCCAAAAACTGGAAAATCATTCAGATGATCACCCGTGAAGTTGATCTGGATTGGGTGATGTTTGCCAACAGCATGACCATTTACCGGCACCCGAAGGATTTGTTGGATTTCATGGAAAAGCTTCATAAAAGTGGCGTAGCGATCATCAATTCAGCAGTTTTTCATGCCGGATTTCTCACCGGTGGTGATTTCTTTGATTATGTCCGCATAAAGCCCGATTCCGATGAGAACAGGTCAAGATTCTTGTGGCGGGAAAATTTCTTTTCCATTTGTAAAAAATTCAATGTTGTCCCGGCCCATGCCTGTGTTCAATTTGCCCTGACACCACCGGGTGTGATCAGCATTTCGCTGAATACATCCAATCCGAACCGGGTGAAAAACAATGTGGAATCCGTGGCATGCAAAATTCCGGAAGGCTTCTGGAAGGAAATGGTTGAGAAGGGATTGATAAATAAGGAATACCCGCATCTTTGATTAACATTGCAGTTTTAGAAATAATGATCCCATCATGAAAAAAATGAATGCAGCGGTCTTGACCGAATACAGAAAAATCGAATGGAAATTGGTGGACGTACCCCAGGTTTCCGGGAATGAAGTTTTAATTAAGGTTGGTTATGCCTGCATTTGCGGCAGCGATCAGCATGTTTTCCTGGGGGAGTTTCACCCGCGTACAACATTGCCCCTGATACAAGGTCATGAATTTGCCGGGGCCATTGTTGAAACCGGTCCCGATGTTAAGAATTTTAAACCGGGCGACCGGGTGGCAGTGGATCCCATCATCTGGTGCGGCCATTGTCCGGCCTGCCAAAGACATCACTACCCGGCCTGTTCCTCGTTGAAACTGGTAGGCATTGACCTCGACGGTGGATTCAGCGAATACATGAAAGTGCCGGAGACCATGCTTTATCGGGTAACGGATAAGATCCCCGATGAACATGCCGCCCTGGTGGAAGTGCTGTCCATCGGATTTCATGCCTGCAAACGGGCCAAAGTTGGCGCGGGCGACAGTGTGGTCATCTGGGGCGCAGGTAAAGTGGGACAAAGCATCCTGCAGGCCGTAAAAACAAAAACGCAAAACACGGTCATTCTGGTGGATATTCTCGACGAAAGGCTTGCCATAGCGAAAAAAGCCTATGGCGATGTATCGATCCTCAATGCAACGAAGGTAAATGCCATCGACAAAATAAAAGAACTAACCGGCGGAGAAGGGGTTGATATTGCCTTTGAAGCCGTCGGTCACACCAAAGATCTGCCAGGCATTATTAATCCCGTCAGAGGCTGCATACAGGCCATACGGGGAGCCGGAACTGTTTGTGTGCTGGGCTTGTCTGCCGAACCATCTCCGATCGTCATGCGGGAACTGATCTGGAAAGAAGGAATTATTATGACCTCGCGCGTTTCGCATGGCGAATTTGCAGAAACCATCGAAAACCTGAACAAGGCAACCCTGAAGCCGGACGCCCTCGTTACCGATATTCTTCACCCGTCCAACGCACAGCATGCATTTGAAATATTGGAAGAGGAACCCCATAAGCACTTAAAAATCCTGCTAAAATTCAAGTGATGAAAATCGATGCACACCAGCATTTCTGTTTTTACAACAGCAGAGATTATGGCTGGATAAATGACCGGATGCGGGTGCTAAAACGCAATTACCTTCCCGGGGACCTGCAACCTGAACTGGCGAAAGTCGGGATATCAGGTTCGGTTGTTGTGCAGGCCCGGCAAACGGTGGAGGAAACCCGCTGGCTGTTACACCTGGCCGGTCAGCATGATTTTATTATGGGAGTGGTAGGATGGGTGGACCTGTGCTCTGAAAATGAATTAAAACGACAGCTCGATGAGTTCAGCAAATCAAAAAAGTTCACAGGCGTAAGGCATGTGGTGCACGATGAAGCAGAGGATAATTTTATGCTGCGTGATGATTTTCTGAAAGGCATCAGCCTGTTAAAGGAATATAATCTCACCTATGACTTGTTGTTGTTTCCAAAACATCTTCCTGTTGCCGAGGTCGTTGTATCCCTTTTCCCGGAGCAGAAATTCGTGCTCGATCACATTTCAAAACCGATGATCAAAGACCGGATTGTAAGTCCCTGGAAAGAGGATCTCATACGGCTGGCAACGCATAAGAATGTGTGGTGCAAGCTCTCTGGTATGGTTACGGAGGCCGACTGGAAAAATCAAAAACCGGAAGATATTTACCCTTACCTCGATATTGTTTTCGAAGCTTTCGGTATTGACCGGCTGATGATCGGCAGCGACTGGCCGGTATGCCTGCTGGCAGGTGAATATGCCGATGTAATAGGCATTGTACAAAACTATATTTCAGAAATGCCGGTTGACGTCCAACAAAAGATTCTGGGAAAGAATTGTATTGAGTTTTATGGGTTGGAAGTGGAATCTAAGTTCCGTAGGAACGGCACGTGACAGCAAAGGGCGAAATCACGCGAAAGCGGGATTGTAGCCCTGTGTAAACGTTGATAGAGTGACTCAAGGGCTGAAAGCCCGGCACATATTAAATGACAGATTTGGTTTAGTACGTATCGCACTTTCAGCGCTCACATAACTAATCCGTAACATACACAGGGCTTCGTTTCACTCCGCCCTGTGCTTTTACGTATTGGGGCTTTGCCCCTTAAAATCCAATAATATCATACCAACATCAATATTATTGTCTAGGAAATAAGTTGACTATGATTGCAAACACCTTCTGGCATGAGGGCCAACCAATTAATTAATCCTAATCTCCTTATTGTCAATATTCGAAGTCTTCAGGAACTTTGCAACCGCGCCAAAATCGCTGACATTTACCTTACCCTTCAGCGTGGTTAAAGGAATCCCCTCGATGATCAGCACCTTGAACGACATAAGCGATTCGGGTGCAAAGGTGTCATTTACGCCTTCGAAGACCTCTTTATAGATCAGATCGATGCCGCCCACATAGGCATCAAAATCCATATAAATGAACAGCGCATCATCCACATAAGTATAGGGCAACAGGTTGAAACTCTTCGGTTCGGTTTCAATTAACCTGTAAACCAGCACGGCTCCTTCATAATAAATATCATCTGTTATTTCCGGCACGTCAAGCCAGGCCCTGTATCCGGAAACATCTCCTATCCATTCGGTGGCTTCAACATCGTAAATAACGGAGTAGGCATATGCGGTTCCGTCGACACCATCGATACCGTCATATCCCTGTGGTCCCTGCGGGCCCATAGGACCCTCGGGTCCGGTACACTGTACTAGCAACAGGGTCAAAAAAGTCAAAGAAAAAACCCGGAACAGGCCGCCAGGCAATTGTTGTTTATTTGTTTTCATAGGGGGTGAATTTGAAGTTAATGTATATGAAGCGCTTGAATTTAATATTTGATAAACAATAATTGTACCACCATTGTTTCAACAAGTTTTCATAAATGATTTATATTTACGGCTTCATCGGTTTCCAATCATTTAAAATTACGATATTAATGAATACCGCCACCATTACAGAAAAAGACAGGGAAATGGCCCAAAAATGTGTCGAATGTCCCGTATGCAAAAAAGCCAGAAAAAACCAAAGAGGATTTTTTTATTGGTTTGTCAAACGAATTGAAGGTGGCGTATGCCCCTATTGCCAGGCTTATGAGAAAGTCTACGGTAAGAAGGCGCATGAGCGATTGAATTAAAACACCAGAAATCTGATCTTTTCGTATCTTGTTACTTCAGTAGCTTAAATACCTGCAACTCCCCGTCATTCAACGCAGTTATAATATACTTTTTACCGGACGCCTCAACAAATGCTATTCTCCGGCCATCTCCTTTTGCAATATATCCGCTTTCCACCGGCATCATCGCAGTGTATTTATGATCTGCGCCACCCGGCAGGCACCACCCATAGCTGGCATCATAGCGGCCCAGCGAAGGCCTTACCGCATAATGGTTTCCGATAACGATCAGATCGGTAATTCCGTCGTGGTTGGCATCTTCAACGAATATGTCACGAACCGGGGAAAACTGGACCGGCGTGGGAAGTTTGCCGATCGAAAATATGCCGTTGCCATTATTCAGGAATACGCAACTTTCAAACATCACGGCTTTTTTTAAGTTAGCCTTTTCCAATATTTCTTTTCCGAAAATATCCCGGGCCGTTTTTCCTCCGAAATCGGAATACCTGGGATAGCTTTTTTTCAGCACCGCCAACTGACCGGTCAGTTCATCCAGCGAAGCTACAGGATAACTTATGCCGTTCTCATAGGAGCAGATGATCTGATCCAGTGATCCGTTGTTGTCAAAATCAGCAAGGTACATTTCAACCGGTTCCTTTACGGAAGCTTTCAGCATGGAGTTCAGTCCCAGGTTGCCCCCGATCATGTCCAAATCGCCGTCCCGGTCCAGATCCGCCACCTCAATGCAATTCCACCATCCTGAGGTTTCAGCCAGTCCGGCAGTGGAAGTAACGTCGGTGAAATACCCGTTGCTGTTACTGAAGATGGAAACTTTCATCCATTCACCCACCACAACCAGATCAGGATCGCCGTCGCCGTCATAATCCATCCAGCTTGCATCGGTCACCATGCCGGCATTGCGGAGGCCTTTCATCCTCTCATCGGTCACATCCTTAAAATGACCCTGTCCGTCATTCTCAAGCAGGAAAAGATCCGGCGACCAGCCATAGCCACCGGGAACCGACCTGGAACCCAGGAACAGGTCAAGGTCACCGTCATTGTCAAAATCACCAGGTCGTATGCAGGAACCATTGTGGGATATTACGGGCAGGGATCCTTTTTCGCATGCAGCAAATCCTCCCTTCCCGTCATTGATCAGTAACCGGTCAGCCAGCAGGGGATGGCCAACAGGCAATTCATTGCCTCCCCTTACAATGTAGAGATCGGCGTCCCCGTCCAGGTCAACATCAAAAAGGGCTGCATCGACATCTTCTGAGTATTGTTCAAGTATAAAAAGTGGTACTGCGACTGACCTGAAACTGCCGTTTTTGTTCTGAACAAACAACTGAGCCGGCTGGCCTTTTGCTCCACCTGCAAATACGTCATCCAGCCCATCACCATTCACATCCCCAACTGCCAAAGCGGGTCCCTCGGTAGAAAGGCTGTGCGGGATCAGGCGTTCGCGGTTGAAATCTGTGTAGGCATCTTCTTTGTGCCTGAATTCCAGTCCGGGTATTTGGGTAACAGAAAACAACTTCGGGCTATCATCGGTTTCAGCAGCTTTAGTTGGCTGAACCGCGTCGGACAAATTAAATGTAAGCAGCTGATCAGCCGGAACATCTTTCAAAACCTGTACCGACCTGTCAGGCCATCGCACGATCAATGAATCGATCTTTTCAGCCGCTCCCAGGCCAAAGTGCAGCACATCGGAGGACGCCGACATAAATCCCCTGGTCGCAAACTGCTCTGCCATCTGAATCTGCCCGTTGCAGTAAAGTGTTACGCGGGCTCCGGTACCACGGGTGTTCAGTCCGCTCCCCTTAAATGCCACTGAAAGAAAATGATTACCGGTTTTCTCTGCAACATTATTCCTGTAGATGTAAGCCGCCTCATTGATGTTGTTCGTTATAAGATCGAGGTCACCGTCATTATCCAGGTCAGCATAGGCAGATCCGTTGGAATAGGAACGGGAGGTAAAACCCCATTCCTTCGCTTTATTGGTAAAAGTGAGATCACCGTTGTTTCTAAAGATAAAGTTGATATTCGGATACAGGGGCATCCTGGAATAGAGCACGCTGTCGGATACATTGCTGTTATCCTTCTCGGGAAAATACCGGTTGCCGCCGGTAAGGAAATCGAGATAATCCAGGTCATTGGCCCTGCGGTAAATCCCGTTGGTAATAAAAAGGTCCTTCCACCCGTCGTTGTCCACATCGCAAAACAAAGGCGACCAGCTCCAGTCGGTTGCATATATGCCCGACAACAATCCTATTTCACTGAACATCCCTCCGCCCAGGTTAAGTTGCAGGTTATTCCGTGTAAACTGATGGTTATAGCCATGGGCCTTCTTTATTTCATAAAGTTCATAGTCATCATCCGATGCGGATTGTCTCCTGATTTTTTCCTCATTGGGCATCATGTCCAGGACGATCACATCCAACAAGCCATCGTTGTTAAAGTCCCCGACGTCATTCCCCATGGAAGACCTGGTGGTATGCGCTATAAATTCAGCCAGGCGTTCTGAGAACGTTCCGTTCCCGTTGTTGATGTATAAATAATCATTTTCATGAAAGTCGTTGGAGATGTATATATCGGGAAAGCCGTCGTTGCTGATGTCACAAATATTAATTCCCAGCCCGTAACCGATCTGGCTGCTGAAAATCCCTGCCTCAAGGGTGACGTCGGTAAAAACGCGTTGGCCTTTTGGCCCATCATTGCGGAATAAGCGGTCACCTGCCCTTTTGTCCTGGTCAAAGCGCAGGGTGAACATGCCATAGCTCCGGGAAGTATGCACCGAGTGGTTCAGCAGGTACATATCGAGGTCTCCGTCTGTATCATAATCAAAAAAAGCAGCCTGGGTGGAGAATCCCTGAAAGTCAAGCCCGTAAGCAGCTGCCTCTTCTATAAAAGTAAGGTTTCCCTGGTTGATGAACAACTGGTTTTTTCCCTGCAGATTCTTGTAATTACCAACCTGGCAAACATAGATGTCCAGGAATCCATCACCGTTCACATCGGCCATGGTGACACCCGTTTTCCAGGTGCCATGACCTCCAACACCGGCCTTGTCGGTGATATCTTCAAACCGGAGATTTCCCCTGTTCAGGTATAACTTATTGGAATTTTGACTGGATGTGAAATACAGGTCAGTCAGCCCGTCGTTGTTGATGTCACCGGCAGCAACACCGGCCCCGTTGTTAAAATAAAGGTATTCAATGATGTTGAATTCCTCGGTTTCGGTCAGCTGGTTGATAAAATCCACACCGGTTACTGCAGGAGAAAGAAGGGAAAACAGGAAGTCCTTACCTTTTTCTCCTGATTTGCAGGAAAAGAGGGTGAACAGTACAGGCAGTATTAATGCTGCTTTTTTCATACGATTGCCTCACCGGACCGGTACTTTAAAAACCTGCAGGGGAGCATTGCTTTTGGCGATCAGGATCATTCTGCCCCTGGAAGTAGTCACTTCCAGGATATCCCGTACCTCACCTGTAAGATGAAATCCTGAGACCCCGGGTGGTACATGTCTGAATTTACCTTGTCCGTCACCCAACAGGAGCGATCCGTAACTGGCGTCATAACGTCCGATTTCAGGTCTGACGTTATACAGGTTACCGCCCAGCAATATATCCGGCTTATTATCATGGTTATAATCACCCACCTCCACGGCGTAAACACTAGATAACTGGACTTCCAGAGGTAAAGATTCTCTTGTAAAATGGCCGGCTCCGTCATTTATAAACAGGGATGTTTCCAAAAGGAAGGCTTCCAGGTTAACCGAATTCTTTAACTGCTCGGGGGTGAACATATCCGTGATCTGCTGATCTTTATACAATTCATATTTGGGATATTTTTGTGCAAGGCCCGGGATCTGCCATAACAGATCATGCTTTAAAGCCATGGGATAGGACTTATCACCGTCATAAACACATATGATCTGTTCTGCTCTGCCATTCAGGTCAAAATCGTTGATATACAGGTTGACCGGTTTTTCAGGGGATGTCTTAAACCTGGAGTTTAATCCATGGTTACCGGCAACGAAATCAATGTCACCATCGGCATCTACATCAACGGCAGCCAGGCAATTCCACCAGCCCTCCGTTTTTTCGGTTCCAAAGGCATCCTTCATTTCCTTAAACCGTCCCTTTTCATTGATGAATACTCTTAAAGGCATCCAGTCTCCGGCCAGGATCATATCTTTGTCTCCGTCTCTGTCCATATCTTCCCATAGCATATCCCTGACCATGCCGACATTTTTTAATTCCGGGGCGATCTGAGGTGTTACATTGGTGAATTTTCCCTTACCGTCATTCTCCAGAATGTATGAAGTCACAGGCACGCCATACAGGAATGGCTTGAGTCGGATACCGACAAACAACTCCATCACGCCGTCGTTGTCAAAATCCTGTGCGCGAACACAGGAAGTGCTTTCATATTTTCCGGCCGGTAGGACCTGCTTTGATTTCTCAAAAAGCCCTTTACCATTGTTCAGGTACAAGCGATCGGCCAATGCCGAAGAGCTTTCAGGAAATTCGTTACTGCCGCTGGCCACATATAGATCCTGGTCGCCATCGTTGTCAGCATCAAACATAATGCAATCGGTATCTTCAGATATCTTATCTGATTCAAATAATGGTTTATTTGTCGATTCAAAAGTACCATTCCTATGTTGTATCATCAGTTCACCGGGTTGTCCCTTGGCACCACAAATATAAACGTCGGCCAATCCGTCTCCGTTCACATCCCCCCGGCACATACGCGGTCCTTCGGTCGACATCATCTGATACATCAGCTTATCGCGTTCAAAATCATTGAAATCGTCTTCCCTGTGGATGAAGCTGACCATGTTATCCGGGGTTACATCCGTGAAGTATTTGTTATCTGATTTGAAAGTTATCGGAGCCATGGCACGAATGGGTATGGCAACGGCATCTTTCTGGTGCAAAGTCAGGATTTGATTTGTGCTTACGTTGGTCATCAGGGTAATCCTGTCATCGGGCCATTGCACGATGAGTGAATCCACCATGGTAAGCGAACCCAATCCCAGGTTAGGCCGTGGATCTACCGTAGATAAATAACCGCGCATGGGCATTTGCTCCAAATATAAGAAATTGCCCTTGTGTTTGACCGTAACCTTGGCTCCGATAGCCTGCGTGTTTCCGGAATCTCCTTTTAAAATAAGCTTCAGAAAGTGATTGTCCGGCAACTGATGGTTGGTCTCATTGCGGTAAATAAACATGGGCATGTTCACATTGCTGACAACAAGGTCCAGATCACCGTCGTTATCCAGATCACCGTATACCGATCCGTTGGAAAAGCTTGGTTCAGCAAGTCCCCAGGAATCTGCCATGTTCCGGAACCGTAAATCCCCCAGGTTTTTAAAAGCGTAATTGGGGATTTTAACTGAAGGAATGGCATCAATGAGGGTTTTGTAATCTACATTGTTACCTCTTATAATGGTAAGGACCATATCACGGTTGGAAAAATACTGAATATAGTCCTGGTCAGTGAGGTCCTTGTAAATGCCATTGGCCACAAAGAGATCTTTCAATCCGTCATTATCAAGATCCATGATCAGGGCGCCCCACGACCAGTCCGTGGCATTTACGCCGGCAAACCTCCCGATTTCACTGAAGGTGCCGTCCGCATTGTTTAACTGCAGCATATTCCGGGTGAACTGGTGATGGTAACCGTTATCGGCATTGGATTTATAACCTTCCCAATTGTCGAAGGTCGTTTTTGTTTTCAGACGGTCGTTGTGTTCGGGGACCATATCGGTTGCAAAAATCTCCGGATAATGATCATTGTTGATATCCGCCATGTCGGCTCCCATGGAGGCTGCAGAAATCGTCGGCATCATATCCACCAAGGTTTCCCTGAAGGTCCCGTTACGGTTGTTCAGATAAATATAGTCCCTTTCAAAAAAGTCATTGGACACATAAATGTCCATCCAGCCGTCCATATCAATATCTCCAATTGTCACGCCCAGCCCGAAACCGATAACACTGCCGTAAATACCGGCTTCATCGCTCACATCCGTGAATCTTTTTCCATCATTCCTGTAAAGCCTGTCTCCGCCCAGTGAATCCCGCTCAGTTCGAAGATTATCCTCAAGATCAAAGCTGCCAATGGCCCTGGATGAATTGTTCATCTGGTACAGGTCAAGATCACCGTCCCTGTCATAATCAAAAAAGGCAGATTGCGTGGAATACCCCGGATCATCAAGTCCATATTCCGCAGCTTTTTCTGAAAAAGTCAGATCGCCGTTGTTGATAAACAATTCATTCCGTTTTTCATCATCCGGTAGATTACCCGAATTGCAGACATAGATATCGATGAGGTCGTCTCCGTTGACATCGGCTAAGCATACGCCTGTAGACCATTGTCCAGTACCTGTAATTCCTGCCTTTTCAGAGATATCTTCAAATTCAAAATTGCCCCTGTTCAGGTAGAGCGCATTGGACTCCATATTGGAGGTGAGAAAGATGTCAATCAGACCATCATTATTTACATCCCCAAGGGCAACACCGGCCCCGTTGTAAAAGTTCCGGTAAGTGTATATATTGAATTTTTTCTTGAGTTGCTCTTCATAATCGAGGTGATTGACAAAATCTGCATGAGTAACAGATGCAGGCAAAAGTGTAAACAAAGTATTTCCGGATTTTTCTACCGTTCGTTCCACACAGGCGTGAAGGAACAAGGGTAACATGAGCCAGATAAATCTGATCGGATTCCTGTTAAATGGATAAGTTTTGTTCATTTTATTTTTAATCCAGATCTTTTGTGAAATTCTCGGGAACATTACCAGTATCGGAGACAGGGCCCGCCAAGTCATTAATAACCAGCATGTCAGTGAAAATAGCCCACACATGCAAATCATTTTCTTTAAAAACGGAAATACGGCGATTACCGTCCACTTTAA
Source organism: Bacteroidales bacterium (assembly GCA_016930375.1). Taxonomy (GTDB): domain Bacteria; phylum Bacteroidota; class Bacteroidia; order Bacteroidales; family UBA10428; genus UBA5072. The sequence goes on from JAFGGU010000012.1 coordinate 18,600, forward strand.
CAAAGGCTATTCCCTTTTCAGGATGTTCAACAGCAATAAAATCATCGCCATATATCTTTTTGTACCAGTTTAGCACATCCATCTGCAAACTGTCGGCAGAAAGACTTTTATTCCAGGGTGCCCATCCTTTATATGCAAACTTTACAGGCATTTCGGCAATTTTTTCCTGTACGAATGTCGGATAGAAATTCATGGAAGCCGGATAATTTAATTCGTCTTTTGTCATGTATTCAACCGATGTGTTATTCGTACCTTGTTTGATCAGGCCTGTTTTATTCAGTTGCCAGCATTTTGTATAAAAATCCTTCTGGGACATTCCCAGGTATATACCCATAAACAGGGAATCATATCTTACACCACTGGCCAGTTCATGCTTTAACCTGCGTTCATATTTTGCTCTTGGTGAGCATCCGGTCATCAAACTTCCTGCTATCAGGCAAGATATAAGCCAAAAAGTTATTTTCTTCATACACATTTCTCAATATTTATAAAACCGCAAATTATCATTATTTCTGGCAACGGCAATGATCCGTTGTCCATTAATTTTCAGAATTTCCAGGTCACGGATTTCACCGGTAGTAAAGAAACCCGATTGAAGCGGGGGGACATACTGCCAGGTACCTTCTATTGTCCCTTTAATCAGCTGACCGTAACCTCCGGCATATATTCCGGTCTGGGGTTTCGCCCGGTACTGGTTCCCTCCCAAAAGTATATCACAAATGCCGTCGTTGTCAAAATCTTCTGCGGCCAGGGCATAGACCGGAGAGATTTGCGCTTCCGCAGGAAGAGGAATTATCCGGAAATTGCCCCTGCCGGTATTCATCAAAACACAACTCTCCATGAAACGTGCCTGTAACACAACTGACCGCTTTAAAATCTCATCCGGAAAGATATCACTGATGACAGCTTCCTTATAATCAGCATGTTTCTTGTATTTATTCTCCAGGGAAGGGATCTGTCTGACCAGGTCATCTTTAAGGGCCACCGGGTATGATTTTTCACCGTTGAACGCACAAATGATCTGTTCCACGCTTCCGTTCAGGTCAAAATCATTTACGTACATGGTGGCCGGCTTTAATTCGGAAGCCTTGAAAAAAGTATTCAATCCGTGATTGCCCAGCACAAAGTCAATGTTACTGTCTCCGTTAAGGTCTCTGGCAATGATGGTATGCCACCAGCCTTCTGTATTCTTCAATCCATAGTGATCGGATTCATCCGTGAAATTCCCGTTATTATTGATAAATACCTTAACCGGCATCCAGTCGCCCACGATCACCATATCAGGGTCTCCATCGCTGTCGATATCCGCCCAGCTCATGCCGGTGATCATGCCGATTTCTTTCAATCCGGGCGCCCGGGTGGGAGTTACATTGGTGAACTTGCCCTTTCCGTCGTTCTCGAGCAGGTAGCCGTTTACAGGCAAACCATAGGCAAAGGGCTTGAGACGAACACCAACGAAAAGGTCCATATCACCGTCGCGGTCAAAGTCCTCGGGTTGCACGCAGGAAGTGCTTTCATAGCGTGCAACGGGCAACATCTGCTTTGATTTGGAGAAATTTCCGTGTCCGTCATTGATATACAGTCTGTCCAGCAAAGCTGATGAGCTTGAAGGGAATTCATTTCCACCGCTTGTGACGTACAGGTCTGCATCGTTATCTCCGTCTGCATCAAAAAATGCACAATCGGTATCCTCAGAAATCTTATCGGATTCGAACAGGGCCATATTGGTTTTTCTGAAATTCCCCTGTCTGTCTTGCACGAATAAGGCTCCCGGAGAATCCTTGGCGCCGCATACGAACGCATCATCCAATCCGTCGCCGTTAATGTCAGCAACGGCTATATGCGGACCTTCATTGGAAAGCATTTCGAAAAGCAGCCGGTCCCGTTCAAAATCCACGAAATCGTTCTCCTGGTGGGAAAATGCAAAGCCCCGGGGTGTTTCCTGTTTTTGAAAAACCGATGAAAGCTCCCTGCCGGGCATGTCCGGGAGTTTCTGAACAGCTTCTTTCTGGTCCAGTGTCAGGAACTGATTGGCTGTTATATTTCGTAGAACCGAACTATTGCCGTCAGGCCATTCGACCACCATGGAATCGATGGATACGGATTTGCCCAGGCCAAAATGCAACCGGTTATCAACGCAGGATTTAAAACCACGCATGGGTATATTTTCCTGGTATTTTACTGTTCCTTCATGGTAAAGCGTAATACTTGTTCCGATGGCAGCCGTATTTTTCCCGGCGCCTTTCAGGGTAAGCATCAGGAAGTTGGTTTCAGAATTTTCCCGGGTTTCATTCCGGTATACAAACGAGTACATATTCACATTATTCACAACCATATCGAGGTCACCGTCGTTGTCAAGGTCTCCATAGGCAGCGCCATTCGAAAAGGATGGGGTACCCAGGCCCCAGGATGCTGATACATTGGTGAAGGTCAGATCGTGGTTGTTGTGAAAGGCGTAATTGGGAACGGGCTCTGACGGGATCATATCAATGACCTTGATGATCGCCTGTTCCTCGGTCCTTATTATATTCCGCATGGCGGCCGGATTCGAATAAAAATCAAGGTAATCACGGTCCAGCAGATCCTTATAAATGCCGTTGGCTACGAAAATGTCTTTCCAGCCGTCGTTGTCAAGATCCATGATCAGGGCGCCCCAACTCCATTCGGTTGTGCTTACGCCGCTCAATCTTCCTATTTCACTGAAATTGTTGTTGCGGTTGTTCAGTTGCAGCACGTTCCGGGCAAATTGCCGGTAATACCCGTTGTTCAGCTTCATCTGGTATCTATCCCAATCCTCAAACAAGGTTTTTGTTTTCATCCGGGGACTTGCTTCGGGGGTCATTTCTGTGGCAAAGATTTCAGGATACGCATCGTTATTAATATCGGCAATATCTGCTCCCATAGCTCCCAGGCTGATCTCACGCAATTGATTTTCGAGCAGTTCGGAAAATGTACCGTCCTGGTTATTCATGTACAGGTAATCGCGTTCAAAAAAATCATTCGATACATAGATATCCGGCCAGCCGTCCCGGTTCAGATCTCCCACGCTCACACCCAGGCCAAAACCGATCTTACTTCCGTAGATGCCCGCCTCCTGGCTGACATCTTTAAAATAGCCTTCGTCATTTCTGTACAGTTTATTGGCTCCCAGGCTGTCGCGTACCTGTCGCTGATCTGGTTGGATATCGAATTCCGTGACGGATTGAAATGAATTGTTCAGCAGGTAGCAATCGAGGTCCCCATCCCGGTCATAGTCAAAAAAGGATGCGTGATTTGACAGGCCGAGTACGTCGAGTCCATATTCTGCGGCCTTTTCAGTGAATGTCAGGTTTCCGTTGTTGATGAACAATTCATTCTGCCGGCGTGCTTCGCCCGGGATACCGGATTTGCAGACATAGATATCCAGCCAGCCATCCCCGTTAATATCCGCAATGCTCACACCTGTTGACCATACTCCGGGGCAGGCTACTCCTGCCTTTTCAGTAATATCTTCAAAGATCAGGTTGCCCTTGTTGATATACAGCTTATTGTCAACCAGGTTACCGCAAAAGTAAATATCAGGCAGGCCATCGTTGTTAAAATCGCCCAGGCCCACGCCTGCTCCGTTGTAAAAATTCCGGTAGGTGTAGGTATTGTATTCTTCGGTATATTCTACCTTGTTAATAAAATCAATATGGGTGTGCTTTGCATTGAGGAGGGTAAACAGAGGATCACGGGGTTCACCGGGATGCCTGTCACCGCAAGCATAAAAAGACAGGGCTGTCAGAAGCGACAGTCCTGTCAGTGCACTCCTAATTCTACGACTGACCATTCGCATAACCGTTAAAAAGAAAGCAGGTAAAATTAACAATTACCTGCTTTCCCGGATGGAAAATTTATATTTCAGGATTAATAACCCGGGTTCTGCACGAGATTCGGGTTAGCATCTATTTTAGCCTTGTTAATCGGGAATATTTTAAGATAGTCACCGGTTTTGGTTACGTCACCGGCATTATAGAAAGGAAGGGTCCATTTGGCATTATCATTCCAGAATCCCCAGCGAATAAGGTCTTGTCTTCTGTTATGTTCGAAGGCCATTTCACGACCCATTTCATTGAATAATTCTCCGCCCGCAACATCACCGCCGGCCATGTCAAAACTAACCGGGCCATCCAGTGTGGTAAGATCTGGTACGTCGGCCCTTTCCCTGAGCTGGTTAACCAGAACCAAAGCTGCTGCATCGGCAGGGTCCCCGCTTATACGCCACAATGCTTCGGCCTTCATCAGCAGCACATCGGCATACCGGAACACGGAAAAGTCATTGCTCAGGTTGTCGGTAGCTCCGATGGCAAATTCCCATTTCCCGATCCTTACACCGGATTGGCGGTATGCCTGGGGACCCAGCTCATTGATTTGGGGCTGAGTTGATCCAATGTTACCCAGATTCAGAGGTGCGCCATCGGGGTCACCCAGCAGGGGAGCCGGAAGACGGTCGGGGATGGGAGCTTCATAACTGTCGTCAGTAACCAAACCACCACCATTAATGTACTGATAACCGGCCACAAAATTACCACGATTAGCTGCAGGTCCTGCCAGGGTACCGGCATCACCTCTCCGCAGGTCTTCTTCATCGTATGAATTGTAGAATTCTTCAAGTGTACAGAAACCATTCCAGGGTTGAGCGGTCAGGTTATAGGTAAACTGGCTGCCATAGTGCAGGGTTTGCATGGGCAGGTTAAATCCCCTGAAGAATACCTGATCGTAAGGAATGGCAAAGATGAATTCCTTGGATCCGGCATTATCGGTATTAAAATTGGTAAAATAGTTGCCTTCCAGGGAATACTTGCCTGAGTTGATGATTTCGTTACAAGCTGTAACTACTGCATTCCAATTGTTAGTCCCAGTATATACTCCTGCATTCAGGTATAACTTGGCCAACAGGGTCATTCCTGCATAGTAGTTCATACGGCCATACGTGGTACCATCTACTGCTTTGGATAACAGGGGAACTGATGCTTCCAGATCGGTTATGAGAAAATCATAGACCTCCGACCTGGACTTTGTTGCCGGTGTGGCATCTGTACTGGTAAAATCGGTAACCAAAGGTACGTTACCATATAAGTCAACCAGCTGCCAGTAAAAGAAACCGCGTAATACCTTGAGTTCAGCAATGTATGCAGCAGCAACAGCAGCGTCTATCTGACCTTCATCTGCAAGAGACTGAAACTGGTAAATCAACCGGTTGGCAGTATTTACTCCACCAAAGCAGAAATCCCAGGCACCACCTGTTACACCGTCTTCGTATTTCCACGAATGTAAATGAAGTCTTCTCCAGTTACCTCCGTCATCCCAGTCTGATCCCCTGGTAGGAACAACCATTTCATCGGTAGTTACTTCCTGCAGGTTATTCACATCACCAGAGGCATACCCCCCCAATTGGGTATAAGCAGCTCCTAAGGCTGAAATATACTCAGCGTCACTTTTGAAAAAATTGTCAGGCGTTACCTCGCCGTAGAGCTCTTCATCCAGGTTGGTACAAGACTGATTCACAGGCAGCACCAAAAAGGCGCCCAGAAAGGCTGTGATCAGAAGGAATGTTTTTTTCATATGTTTTCTTTCTTTTGTTTTCATGATATTTTCATTTTCAGGATTAAAATACAATGTTTGCACCAAAGGTTACCGACCTGGTCCTGAAATAAGTGTCTCTTCTGTCGATGCCCGGTACAAGTGCGCTACCTGTTTCACTGTCTCTATACCTTGGGTTAGGATCCACACCTTTGTATTTGGTGATATAGAATAAATTGTTGCCGGCCAGATACAACCTGATCCTGGTGAACTTCCAATTGGATGGTATGTTGAAATTGTAGCCTAAGCTGGCGTTATCAAGAGAGACAAAAGAAGCATTTTCAACATGATAATCTGAGAAATTTCCCTGGGAGGTGTTCATCAGTGTACCTGTTGTACTGTTTTTCAAATCAGTGGCTGTTGCGGGTACGTTATACGAACCAATCATATTGGGCACTTCATACAAGGCACGGAAGGAATTGGCAAGGTCATGCCCAAATACGCCCCGGAAAAAGATATTCAGATCCCAGTTCTTATACGTAAAGTCATTGCCAAAGCCGATGAGAAATTTCGGAAGGCCATTGCCAACAACGCGACGGTCAGCCTGGTCAACGGTACCATTTTCATCTGAATCTCTTAATATCAGGTTGCCACCTTCATCAATTTCTACGAACCGGTGACAATAAATCTGTCCGAGAGGAGCACCTTCCTCGACTCTCACCAGGGGCACCTGGTTTTGGCCGGGTGAACCCATGTTGGCCAGATCCTGTGTCCCATATTTTAACTCGGCACCATTGTATTCACCGGAGAGAGAAACCAGCTTATTTTCCAGGTTGTAAGATGGGCTGAGCGAAAAACTATAGGTGAAATCAGATTTTTGAATGGCATTGTAATTAAGAGTCAATTCAATACCGCTGCTTTTAATTTCACCAAGGTTTAACCAGGCCTGGCTAAAGAGGTTTGGCGGAACCGGCACTTCGTATTCAAACAACAGGTCAGTAGTTGTCCTGGTAAAAAAGTCAATGGAACCGAACAACTTCGATTGAAAGAATGTAAAGTCGAATCCGGCATCAAATTCACCTTGTCTTTCCCATTTGAGATCAGGATTTGCATTGCTTACAGGTCCGTAACTCGGCAGGAATTCACCATTGTAGAAGAAATTATTAGACTGGGGACCCAGGCGGAGCAGTGACAAATAACTGCTGCCAGGCTGATTTCCGGTCACACCATAATTAATCCTGAATTTCAGGTTGTCAATTGCACTGACATTCAAAAATTTGGCCAACTCAACACCTGCGCTGACAGCCGGGAACAATCCCCACTTGTTATCTGCACCAAACCTGGAAGAACCTTCATACCTGGCACTGGCCATTAAAAAGACAGTCTCCTTGTAATTCAGGTTCATACGTCCGAAGAATGCGATCAGTTTGTTGGAGTTTTTATAACTGGTTATCGTACCCAGGCCGTTCTTAAAATCGAGGGCGGCGGACAGATTATTATAATCAAAAATATCTGTCAGAAAGTCGCCTCCCTGTGCATAAAAACCTTCATAAGAGAAATCCTGGTAAGAATAACCGCCAAGGACTGTCATGTCAAGGTCGGAAACAACTTTTCCATTCCACCGGAGCGTAGTTTCAAAAAGCTGACTGTTGGAACTATTGTGTGTTCTTGAAGCCAAACCGTTTCTGTTCATACCTCCCCAGTAATCGTTCTTGTCGAGATACTCACCCCTAAGGCCGGAACTCATCTGCCTGGCATAAAAAGCATCAAATTTCAGTCCCGAGACGATTTCGTAGGTACCCTTTATCGAGACGTTTGTCAATCTGTCTTTGCCATCACTTTTATTTAACTCCAGAATAGAAACCGGGTTATAATAATCAAATAGCACCTGTTGGAAATAACCGTCATACTGATCATAAAGAGGATCATCACTTCTTACCGGAGCGGTTGGATTATAAAGGGTGGCATACCGGAATGCCGTGGGGAAACCATATTCAGCATTTCTTTCTGTGGCTCCGATGTTCAAATCGATAGTAAGCTTGTCATTGAATGCTTTTTGGGTAAGATTAAGCCTGCCATTGAGCTGATTGTTTCCGGAATTGATCATAACGCCGTCAGCATCACGGTAATTAATGGAAGCCCGGTAAAATGTCTTTTCCGTACCACCGGTCATGGAAATATTGTGTACATGTGATATGGCTGTTTGTTCTATTTCGTCAAACCAGTCGGTTTCACCGCCAAAGTCGGTCCCCAATCCAGTTTGATCTGATAATGCCCTCCACTGGGAAGCGCTCATCACATCCGGATTCTTGGCAACCATTTCAGTAGTAACATAACCATTGTATTCGATTGTAGCGACGCCGGCTCTCCCTTTTTTAGTTGTAATAAGAATTACACCGCTGGAACCCCTGCTTCCATAAATAGCAGCACCGGAACCGTCCTTTAAAACGCTGATATTCTCAACATCGTTGGGATCAACGTTTCCGAGATCTCCACCGATAACACCGTCGATTACCACCAGAGGTGCAGTATTGGCACCAATGGTATTCAAACCTCTCAAACGGATCTCATATCCCTCGTTCGGGTTGCCTCCGGCTTTACTGATGGCCAAACCGGCCACCTTGCCCTGGATCAACTGAACCGGACTGTTCACACTGCCCTTGTTGAAATCTTCGGCTCTGACAGTGGAAACGGCACTGGTTACCTCATTTCTTTTCTGAGTACCATATCCGATGACAACAATTTCACCCAGTGCAGTTGCAGAAGGAGCAAGCACCACGTCGATCGTTGATTGATCGCCAACAGTAACCGACTGACTGGTATAACTCACATAAGAATATACAAGGACTGTTTCCGGTCCGGGCACTGTAAGGCTGTAATTACCGTCAGCATCGGTCACTGTACCCTGCAGTGTTCCCTGGACAACAACGTTGACTCCGGGGAGAGGCCCTTCCTCTTCAGAAGTGACCTTACCTTTAACGGTTCTTTCCTGAGCGCTGGCTATGCCGACGGCAAAGCCAAATAAAAGAAGAGTCAGTAAACTCCCCCTTAAAAAAGATGCAGAATTCCGCATGGTTCCCATAATGTAGTACTTTTTTAGTTAAAATAATTAGTATATTAGGTTGATAATGAACGCGAAACAAAGGGGATTAAAAAGTATTTAATTTTTGTTAAATTATGTTAAAAATAGTGTTAAAAATGTTATAATCCAAAAATACACGGTCAAAACACGGAAAATCCACGCAAACGATTCCGCAAACGTTTGCGGTAACGTTTGCTTTCTAAATTTTTAGTATCATTACAGGACTAATCAAGGAGCACAATTACTTTTTCTTATGAAAACCCACAGGGTAACCATTAAGGATATAGCCAGGGAACTGAAGGTATCCATTTCCACTGTCTCCCGGGCATTGACCGATCATCCGGACATTAGTCCGGGCACGAAGCAGGTTGTCAGGGATTTTGTGGAAAAAATGAAGTACAGGCCCAATGCCATTGCGCTCAGTCTTCGGAACCAACGTACCCAAATAATAGGTGTAATTGTGCCCGAGATCGTACATCATTTTTTCTCAGAGGTTATATCGGGTATTGATGAGGCGGCAGTCAAAGCGGGATACAATGTCATGTTTTTCCAGTCGAATGAGCGATACGACCGGGAGATCATGAACATCCAATCCATTATGGCCAGCAGGGCAGATGGCGTATTGATTTCCTTTGCCAAGGATACCAGCAACTTCAATCATATCCGGCAGCTGCTTGATGACAGGATTCCTGTGGTATTGTTCGACCGTGCCACCGATGAAATTGAAACCGACAAGGTCATTGTGGATGATTTTGAAGGCGCTTTTACGGCTGTGGAATACCTTATTAAAACGGGCTGCAAACGAATTGCGCATTTTGCCGGTCCGCAGCACCTCCAAACCCATTATCAGCGTAAAAGGGGCTATATTTCTGCCCTGGAGAAAAACGGGCTCCCCCTGGATGACAACCTGGTCCTGATCTCTGATTCCTATGAATCCGCCCTGGAAGTTACCAGGATTCTGATGCAAAAGCCCGATCCGCCCGATGCCATTTTTGCTGTAAATGATATGACTGCAGTAGGCACATTGAATGCGCTAAAGGCTATGGAATTCAGGATTCCTGAGGATGTTTCTGTAGTGGGTTTCACGAACGGCCTGGTCTCCAAGGTTACCGATCCACTGATAACCACGATAAGTCAGCATGGTTTCGAGATCGGCAAAAAAGCAACTGAAATTCTCATCAGGCGAATCCAGGAGGAGGGTAAGTCCTTCAAACCCATAACCGAAGTAATTAAAACAGAACTGGTCATCAGGGATTCTACCCGAAAGTTGTGAGATTATGCAAGATCACTTTTCTTCTGCTTCACCAATCAGAAATTCGGTGAGGTTCACCCGGTGATCAAGACGCATTTTACGGCGCAGGCGGTAACGGCCAATTTCCACCGCCCGTCCCGAAATGTTGAGGAGTTGGGCAATCTCCTTGGTGGAAAAATTCATCCGCAGGTAAGAGGATAAACGTAGATCGTTGGGTGTGAGATCAGGAAATTTTTCCTTGAGTTTCCGAAAGAAGCCTTCCTGGGAAAGTTTGAGATTGTTCATGGTATTTTTCCATTCCTCGGTCTGAGAATCCAAGCCTGCATTAATGATCCGCTCCATTTCCCTGACATACCTGACCGGATATTTGGAGGAATCTGTTTTCATTGAGTTGATCTGTTTCTGAAGCTCTTTCAGGATTTCCGTTTTACGGATCAGGTATCGCATGGTCAGCATCAATTCATAACTCTTATAATCAAGTTCACTCTCCAGTTTGTTTTTACGAACCTCATATTCAATGATCTGACGATGACGGCTGAGTTCATGCGAGAAGATCCTGCGCCCCAGCAGGATCAATCCGGCCAGCGCCAGAACATAAATCAAAATGGCTGCGATGCTTAAATACCAGGGTCTTTTAATGGTAAACACGGTTTCAGCGATGTCCTCACCGGTGGATGATCGTACCTGTAAATGATAGTTACCGAATGTCAGATTCAGAAAGGTAAAATTATCCAGAGTCGTACGATGCCAGTTTTCATCGAGTTCAGGGATCCTGTAAAGAAATTCCTTATCATCCAGATCAAAGTGCGAAGGATCGGCCAAATATACTGTCAAGTTATTCTGATCATTCGGAACAACTCTTTTTTTAGATGTTTGAGGCAGAATAACCCTTGTTTTTGATTTACCGCTGAATACCAGGCGGGCAATGACAGGGGCTTTTGTTACTTCTTTTTCAGCACGGCGGGCCAGGCTGAAAGTTGTAAATGCCTGCCGGGTGGGTATCATCATGGTATTTCCGTCAAGCCGCATAATCTGTTGTTCACGGTTGGGAAGATCTGCGTACTTCTGGATCAGCTCGGTTATTTTACGGGCTTCAAAAGATTTTGAAATGTCAAAAAGGGCGATCTTGTTTTCAAGCATGAACCAGTAACTGTTTTTTTCATGATAACTGATCTGGGTAGCCTTTATGTATTCGCCCAGGCCGGCCTGCAATGAAGCCAAAGGATAAAAGGACAGACTTTCATTGTCAAAGGAATAAATATTGGATCCCGTCATGAACACAACCTGGTTATTGATCATGGAAATACTGTTTTTCGCAGAACTATCAGCAATGGAATTGAAATGAAGCATATTCAGCACAGAATCCGCTCCTTCGTTAATCTCCAGCCTGTAGATCCCTTTTTGCGGATGGATGGCCCAAACATATCCCAGGTAATCCACCTCGATATACCGGGTGGGTTCATTAAAGCCTTCCACCCTGTTCCTGAAACTCCAATCACCGGCATTGTCTTTCCTGAAGGTGACAATGCCTGTATAGGTCCCCTCGAGCAGCAGGTCATTGTAGCCCGCAAAGCACCACCCGCCGGTTACCTCTGAGATTTTCCGGAATGTCTGCTGTTTCACCAGGAAGGTGCCATCATTGTGTCCGCAAAGGATCTGATCTCCGAATTCAAAGAGTTTCCAAACCTGGCCCTGGGTATTCGGAATCATTTTCAGATTCGAAAAAGCATAATCACTGTTTTCCCCCCTGATGTCGGCAACAAATAGTCCATGATTCGTACCCAGATACAACAGGTCATTTTTCCGGACAAGGGTATAAACAGTGCCGAGGATCCCGTCTCTGTCCGTAAATAGCTTAAAAGGAGAGGTTGTGTTGATGTAATTGGCTCCTTCATCGAGGCCAATCCATAATCCCTGGTTGTCATCCCTGTAAAGCGAAAGGACCGTGTTGTTATTTAACCCGCCGGCAGAGTTAAACAGCTTCGTAATTTTTCCCTGGTCATCACAAAAGACAATCCCATTGAGGATGGTTCCGAAAACAAACAGAGAATCGTGTATGGCCAGGCCTGCATTGCAGGTCTGCAGTTTTAAGAAGCGGGAAACCCCGGTTTCCAGCAAAGAAAATGTTTGGCCGTCATACTGATAGATGCCGTTGCTGGCCGTGCATATCCAGAGTGTACCATCTTTTTTTTCAATAAGCGCATGTACTTTCAGCGTGCCGAATACCTGACTGCCTTCCAAAAGATCGAAATGCTCACCGTTAAACCAGAACAATCCCCTGCCCAGTGCCTGCACGATAAAACCCTGACTGACCCTGAACATGAAGAGCATCACTGCGGGCCCGCGTATACTTTTGACCTGTTTTCCTTTACAGGCGTATATCGTGGTAAACGATTGAAAATAGATGGTTCCGTCTTTTTCGAGTATATTCCAGATCTCATCGTTTTTTTCAACATGGATATCCCGGACGAGCGAGTGGTAGGTAAGTCCGCCCTGACCGTCATTTTCCCAGAAACCGAAATCTTCGAATGATCCGCTGTAGATGATACCGGAAGAATCGGCATATACCGACCGGACACCCTGCCTGAAAGGCAAAGGGAATACCCTTGAACTGATGCCGTTGTACTCAACCAATCCTGCCGAGTTGGCAAAATACACAAAACCTGTCACAGGACTCTGACTGATTTCCCAGTTCTGGTTTTCAAGCGGCAGATGATTCGAAATTTTTGTCTGGAGGATGTCATTCTGAAAAAGATCCTGCGCGTGAATGACAACTCCGGTAATCAGTTGAAGTATTACGCACAAACTTAACCATCTGTTTAGAATAACTTTACAGCCGGGCATACAAATCACTTTTTTGTCATCCGGGTAAAAGTACAAAAAAATGAGTATGAGATTTAAGATCTAAGATTCAAGATTCAAGATCCGTGATCCGTGAAACAGGCAGGTTAATCTTTTACAGTGAATCCCAGTCTTTCCAACCCGGTCCTGATTTCCGGCGATGCCATAAAGAGGTTCCAGAGCAAAGCACTCCGGTAATTCTCGATCATAACCACGATGGGCCCCTGGTCGATGGCCAGGTACCTTTGGGGATACCAGTTTTTTCCGATGCTGAAGCCATCATAAAATCCATATTTACCCCAGATGCTGTCTCCCAGTTCCTGGTAAAAATACCGAAGGGCTTTCATGGATTCTTCGGGCGTATAGGGAAAGGATGATAAGGCCGCCGAAGGGGTGATCACTCCCAGGTCATTTTTCTCTCCCGGCGCATGGGCAGCATAACCTATGGGTGAATAACCAGCCGTGAGACCCCAGCACGAGTCGCTGTAGCCCGGATGACCCAGGGGATTTTCCTTGCACCATTGCCAGTTGATAAGCGCCAGGTTTCGGTTCAGTTCCAGGTAATCGGCGTACTTGTCGCTGACCTTCCCGGGATTCAGTCCCAGGTAGGAGTAATGTGCCCAGAACAAGGGTCCGCCGTATTCCTCTGCGTAGTTGTATTTAAGGATCAGGGGATGACCATACATTTGATTCGTTGAAACCATGCCTCCGCTGCGGGCCCAACCTTTGTGATAGGCTGCCGCATCTATCGGATGCGTTGGTGATGAGGCCGCCAGCACATAGGTGATCAGGCACTCGTTGTAACCTTCAATGGGGAAGTTCATTTCCCATCCGAAGTTGGGTGACCAGTGCCAGTAAATTACAGGCTCGCCGCTCCGGGTGAACCAGTCCCATTCAACCTCCCGCCAAAGCCTGTCAATTTTGCCGGCCAGTGTCTTTTCCTCAACAGTGCCGGTTTTAAAATATTCGCGTACAGTCAGCAATCCCTGGATAAGGTAAGCTGTTTCAACGATATCGGCACCATTGTCCTTCGGGCTGAAAGGTTTCACACGTCCTGTTTCTCCGTACAGCCAGTGCGGCCAGGCTCCATGGAACCTGTCGGAAGTTTCCAGAAAATCAACAATACGTTTCAGGCGCTCAAAAGCTTCCAGCCGGGTAATGAATCCCCGTTCAATTCCAACCAGGATGGCCATCAGGCCAAAACCCGTGCCCCCTGTGGTTACCACATTCATATCATTTTCGGGGTATATGCCGTCGACGTGATAGCGTTCGCGGGCCATCCCCGAAATGGGTTCAGCGCCGTCCCAGAAGTACTGAAAGGTCCGGTATTCGGTAAGCGTGAGCAGCGAATCATCGGTTATTCTGGTCTCGACTTTATGGTTAACTGCCGGGGATAAGTTCCTTGTATTTTTGCAGCTACTCCAGAATAATCCGGTCAGTAGAAACAGTATCAGAATTTTTTTCATGGCGCTTAATACGTGAATCCAAGTTTAGTCAATCCGGCAAGGATATCTTCGTCCGTCATAAAGAGATCCCAAAGGAGACCGGTGCGGTAATTTTCTATCATACATACGATAGGACCCTGGTCAATGGCCAGGTAGGAGGAAGCAAACCAGGGCTCTTCAAGACTGAAAGCATCGTAGAAACCGTAATCACCCCATAGCCTGTCCCCCAGGATGTAATAAAAGAACTTCAAAGCATCCATGCTTTCAGCCGGTGTGTATGGGAGAGAAGAAACGGCAGCGGTAGGTGCGATGACACCCTGGTCGTTCGTGGGTGAGCTGGCAGTATAGCCGCCGGGTATGTCGCTGGCAGTAAGGCCCCAGCAATCAGATCCGTACCCCGTGTATTGCTTTGGATTTGCTTTGCAGTATTCATAATTGATCCGCGAATGCGCTGTAAGCTGTGTCCAGTAACCGGTATACGGATCGCTCAGGTTCCTTGGATCCAGTGCCAGGAATGAATAATGCGCAAAGAAGAGAGGGCCTCCGTAATCGTACCCGAGCGGAAGCAGGATGTCATAAAATGTCTTGTTGTTCACGAAGGCGCCGTTGCGGGTCCATCCTGCATCATACACCTCCTTGGTTATTGTGTGTGTAGGGGATGAGGCAGCCAGAACGTATACTATGAGCGCTTCATTCCAGCCTGTGACAGGCATATTCATCTGCCAGGCATAATTGGGAGACCAGTGCCAGTACAAACGGTTCTGATCGCCGTTCCTGTACCAGTCCCATTCCACACCCTCCCAGATCTTGGTAATGGAATCACACAGGGCTTTCTCTGCCGTTGATCCGTTGATAAAGTATGCTTTCACAGTAAGCAGTCCCTGCACCAGGAAGGCCGTTTCAACAAGGTCGCCGCCATCGTCTTTGGAGCTGAAAGGATGTACCTTTCCGGTAGTACCATTCAGCCAGTGCGGATAAGCACCATGGAACCTGTCAGTGGCCGGATCAATCAGAAAGCTGACGATGGTCTTTAGTCTGTCAAGTCCCTCCTGCCGGGTGATAAAGCCTCTTTCGATGCCTGTAAGAATGGCCATCAGTCCAAATCCACTTCCTCCCGTTGTAACAATGTCTCCCGAGTCATATCGTTCCCGGGCCAGTCCCGAAACCGGGTGCCCGTATTCCCAGAAGTAATCAAAGGTTTTCCGTTGCACCAGCGTAAGCAGAGAATCTTCGGTAATGGCAGGAAACTTGGGTGTCTCATCGAGACGGGTAACAAATACAAAGGAATAGCTTTTATAAATGGTTCCTCCCAGGGTCGGACCCTGATCAAAAAGGACCCGGTACGTTGATAATCCTTCCAGCGGGTCCAAAAGGGTTATGATCAGAGTTTGCCTGTCATCCCCGAACCGGTGGAGATAATTGGTGTCAACACCCCCGGTAATAAACAACTTGTCCTTGCTGAATTGCAGGGTATCGACGCGGGAATGGAACTTCACCCGGATCTCAACGCTGCTATAATCTATATTTTCAATATTGCCATTGTTGGTAACATAAACGTTGTTTATGTAAAGCGAATCAATGAGGATCTCGCCACCCTCGGTACTTTCCGGGTCTTTATTACAAGCGAGGATGAAGAACAGAACGGGTATCCAGAGTAATTTGGGCATATTTTTTTAATCAGATTGATAAATATAGGATAAGCTCGGCGGAGTTTTAAACTCCGCCGAACAAAAACTGACTGAAAAAACGGTCAGCTTCCACTCCTAACGATTGAAAAGATTACGGATTGATCTGCGTTACTTCGGCTTCGTACAGTGCAGTAATTTCTGCCTGGGACAATGCCTTGTTGTAGATCCTGAATTCGTCGACCATGCCCTGGTAATAGTTCATCCAGCCTTCGGGTGTGCCGGCAATCTGCTGTGTCCAGGCGCCAAAGTGGATCTTGGTCATATCCTGTCCGAGCTTGATGGGGCCGAGGGCCGGCTGTGTACCACCTGATTCGGGACCTGCCCACTTATTCTGTGAGAACACTTTGGTGCCATTGGCATAGAACTCCATGGTGGAAGTGGTTTTATTGTATAAAGCCACCAGGTGAAACCACAGGTCATTCACGAATTTCACACTGTTTTTTCTGAGATCCTGCCCTTTCCAATCCGGAGATTCACTGTCATACAGGTAGAACTTCATGTCCACCGAATCTCCTTCTGCCTGGCTCTCCTGCATAAGAGACAAAGCGCCCATAAAAGCATCACCGCCGTTGATCGTAAAGATCTTGGCTGCACCGCTTGTAGTGTAGGGTGTTTTGATCCAGCAAGCCATGGTAATTTCATCCAAAGTTTTCAGCGCTGTACCGGAAGCAACATCGTATTCAAAGTAAGCTTCGCTTGTGCTTCCCTTATAGGCATTGCCTCTTCTTCCGACCGCCAGGGTTGCGCCACCAACGTCATCACTGAATGTAATGGTGTTGTTGGAATATTCAACTTCCTCATCCAGTGTTTCAAACGGGAAGTAGGCAATTAGGCTGGAAGTTGCAATTGTGTTGGGATCGATCTTTCCGTCATCACCACCATCATCGTCATCATCGGAACAGGAAATCATTACTCCTCCGAGGAGAAGTGTTCCGAACAAGAAACCAAATAAACCAAATTTGTTTTTCATAATAGTCGTATTAGATTAAACATTAAATTGATTAAAATTAATATCCATTGTTTTGCACGAGATTCGGATTCAATTGTCTTTGGGCAGCAGGTATGGGGTATACTTCATGCTTCCCGGAGATAAATCTGCCGGCCAGGGCGGTCGCCGCCTGTCCTGTCCTGATCAGGTCAAAGAACCTGTCTTCTTCAAGAGCAAGTTCTGCTCGCCGCTCGTCCCAGATTTGCTGAAGTGTTGCACCTGAAAGTGCTTCCAGTCCTGCTCTTTCACGTACCAGGTTAACCGCATTGTCGGCGGTCATACCGCTCACCGTTGCATAACCGGCTCCCTGCACTTTGGCTTCTGCATACATGAGCAATACATCGGCATACCGGAGTATCCTTACATTGTGATCGAAGCCGTATCCGTTGTAATTCCAATTGTTGTATACCGATGGTGTATATACCTTTCCGTTGTAGACCGGGTTGATGCAAATCGACTTGATGCTGTCACCCTCCGGTGTCAGGGTGCCCCTGTAAAGCAATGTTGTTTCCGGTCTTATCACCTCACCCCTTGCCGAGTAGAAATCGATGAGTTTCTGGCTGGGCACACAGAATCCCCAGCCCTGCATATTGCTGGGGTAGTTGGCGCGCGGCCCCTGGACATATGCATATTCAATAAAGGTTTGTTCACCAATGGTTTTACCGAGAGTTGAGCTCTGCAGTTCAAAAAGTGATTCTTCGCTGTTTTCGCCATCGATGCTGAAAACTTCGCGAAAATCATCGAGCAGGTCAAATCTTCCCGATGCAATGATCCGGTCGGTTAGGGAGGACACCGAGTCCCATTCTGCCTGATAAAGGTGCACCTTGGCCTTAAGCCCCATTGCGGTATATTTCGTGATCCGGCCAGCCCATTCGTTCGTATAGCTTGCGGGCAGCACGTTTATGGCTTCGCTGAGATCTTTCTCAATAAACTCATAGAGTTGTGCGGTGGAGGACTGACTTACAGCGGCAAGTTGTTCTGCGGTCAGCAAGGTATCAATGACGGGTACCCTGCCGAATAGCCGGGTCAGGTTGAAATAGGCATAGGCCCGTATTGTTTTGGCTTCACCCTGGCACTGCGTAGCGTAAAGCTTATCTGCGCTGTTCAGCAGGGTTTGTTCGAACAGTGGCATCTGGTGTATGGCATAATTGGCCCCGCTGACTATATTATAATAGGCCACCCACAGATCATTGATGAGACCATTGTCGGCTTCATAGGTCAGATTATCCAGTTCAAGCATGGGTGGATTGTCCTCGGGCGTACTGCCTTTGTCGGCATTGTCCGATGCGATCTCAAAGGCGCCGATGTAAGGAAAAACGTGGGCTCCGTAACTACGGAGGCTGGCATAGGAAGCGCTGACTGAAAGAAAAATATTTTCAGATTTTGAATAATCGATGCCGGTAGTAGGTATCGTGGCTTCCGGACGAATTTCAAGGAAATCTTCGCAACCTGTCACCAATAACAGGACTGTTATAACGGGTATGATACTGATTCTTTTCATTTTTTGACTCATAAACAGTTAAAAATTTGCTTTGATGCCAACGGTATAAACCGACTGGAGAGGGTATACCGAATTATCAATTCCGCTTGAAATGGGACTTCCTCCAATCTCAGGCGTAAATCCGTTATAGGTGAAAAAGGTATAAGGCCGTTGCGCAGCGATGTATATTCTCAGTTGGGGAATAAACGGTATTTTTGTGGTTGTGAAACCTGCCTGGATATTCTGGATCCGGATATACGATCCGCTTTCGACAAAAAAGTCATTGGCCTGCTGGATAAAAGAATAATTATAGGCCGTGGCCGAAGGATACTTATCTGATGGACTGTCCTTTGTCCAGCGGTTTTCATAAAAATCCCGGTCGTAATTGCCATCGGTAAATACATCCCTGTTCATCCTTTTTGCATTCAGGATCTTGTTTCCCAGCTGTCCCATGAGAGAGATGTTCAGGTCAAAGTTTTTGTAGGTAATCCCGACATCAACACCCGAAACAAGCCATGGTATGGCACTTCCAAGGTATACCTTATCCTCTTCATTGATCACCTGGTCGCCGTTCTGGTCCTTGTACCTGAAGAATCCTGCATTTTTTATGGTCTGGTCGATCGGATCGAGCAATGCTTCACTTTCACTTTTATAAACGCCGGTTATTTCATACCCGTAAAAGGAACCAATGGGATGGCCCACAGCGGTACGTGTTGTATAATTTCCTCTCACGTAAGCGCCCGGAATGTAATTGCGGCCATCGAGCCTCGTTACCTCATTGTGGACTGTGGTTGCATTGAAACCGGCATTCATAGCGATGCCATTCTCAAATTCCCTGGTCCATTTTAAACTGAGTTCAATCCCGGCATTCACTACGCTTCCATTGTTGTCGAGCAGCTCGGCCACTCCTCCACCTGTGGCGATGGGCGCAAAAAACACAACGTTGTTTGTCGTCCTGTGATAAAAGTCGAGATTACCCGATAATTTATTGCCGGTCAGGGTGAAGTCAAAACCAACATCGTACTCATTCACCACCTCCCACCGCAGGTAATTCTGAACCACGGTCTGCGCTCCCATACCGTCGATCAGCTGGTTATTGAAAATGGCTGAACTTCCGGCTCCCGATTGTCCCAGGATAACCGAAGAATTGGCCGGCACATTGTCGTTGCCAAGCAGGCCCCAGCTGGCCCTGACTTTCAGATAGCTGAAAACTTTCTGATTTTCCATGAATCTTTCCTGTGCCAGATTCCAACCGAGGCCAACGGAGGGGAAATATCCCCACTTTTCCTGGTATTTTGAACTGGCATCCGCCCTGAAAGTCAGGGTAGCCAAATATTTATCGCTGATATTGAAGATACCCCGGGTAAAAAAAGAAAGGCCGTTGTATCTGTCTGCGCCGTCCCAGGCATAACGATCCCTGAATGAACCCGTGACCAGGTATTTCGACTGATCATCAAGGCCTGAAACATCAATGGCGGAGCCCGACAGATACTCCGATTTTTCCATGCGGGTCGACTGACCGATCATGATGGAGTAGTTGACTTTACCCGACTGGTTCTTATAGGTAAGGAGGTTGTCGATGATCTGCTTGGATCCGTTACTCGATTTCTTGGTCAGGGAGGATTTCTTTACACCCTGTGATCCCCCCACATTAAAGGCGGGCGTATAATTCCGGGTTGTCCAGTTGCTGACATCCTGGTTGTATGAAATTTTAAAGGTCAGCTTGTCCTTGACCGGATAGAATTCAGCATATCCATTGAATACAAGCTTATTCCCCTTTTCATAGTTGTCGTTGTAATAAGCTGCAGCAACCGGATTGCCATACTGGTTGCCAAAACCATAGGTCTGGGGTGATCCGAACAATACCGGGTAGGCCTCTGTGTTACCGGGATCATATACGGGGTAAACAGGAGGATTCACATATGCATTGAAAAATGCACCCTGATTGGGATTGTACTTATCGTAACGCGAAACAATGGTATTCAGGCCGATTTTAAGGTATGCATTAACGGTCTGCTCAAGTCTTCCGCGGATATTAAAGCGGCTAAAATCATTTTTGGTATCCATGATGCCATCCTGGTAAAGGTAACTCCCTCCGAATGAATAGGAAGTTTTATCAGCAGCCCCGGAAATGTCAATGCTGTGGCCACTCATGGGAGCGGGTCTCACCAGTTCCTGGTACCAGTCGGTACTTACCGGATAGTCGTCAGGATTTTTGGGAATATAGCCTGTGGCATCTGCATTGGCTTCATTCATGAGCTCAACGTACTGATTTTTAGTTGCCATTTTCAGGATATTCACGGGGATCTGCATGCCATAATATCCCTCATAGCTGATGGAGGGTTTTTGTTCGATGCCTCTTTTGGTTGTGATCAGTATTACCCCGTTGGCAGCCCGCACGCCGTATATGGCTGCTGCTGAAGCATCCTTAAGCACGGTAATATCTTCAATGTCACCGGCACCGAGGAAATCAATATTGTCAACGAATACGCCGTCTACAACATAAAGGGGATTGGCAAAATCGCCAATGGAACCAACACCCCTTATTTTTACGGAAGCCCCGCTGCCCGGCACCCCGCTGCTGATGATCTGCAGTCCGGCCACCTTCCCCTGCAGGGCCTGCATGGCATTGGAGGTTATCTGCCGAGAGAGATCCTCTCCCTTAACGGTAACAATGGGTGCGGTAAGGTCCTTTGCTCTCTGGGTTCCGTAGCCAATAACAACTACTTCGTCCATGAGGGTTGCCTGTGTTGCGAGAATAATATCGATCACGGTCTGGTTACCTACAGCAACCTGCTGAGGTTCCATTCCGACCATACTGAAAACGAGTGTATCTGCCGGTTGGGCCGATACCGAGTAATTACCGTCAACATCGGTAACCGCACCTCTCAGGGTATTCTTTACCTGAACCGTAACGCCGGGCAATGATATTTTCTGATCATCCACCACGCGACCCTTAATTAATACCTGACCGTTCAACGGTTGCAGAAGAAAAACGACAAGTATTGATGTAATCAGTTCTTTCATGGGTAAATATTTCATGAAAAGTTAGGCAGAGTATTGGTGTATTAAACAAATGGGAAGGCTCTTTGATTTTCTCAACCAGAGAAAAAGATTATAAACGACCTTCATTTTACCTCAACAGTAGAGTGTATTCGTCTAATAAATAAGGTTATAGGAGAGGAAGAATTTCAGAAACTTATTTTTATTGTTTCACACTGTGAGATTAATGATTCCAGCAGTATTTTGAACATTGATTAGTATATGGATGCAGAATACTTTTTGTTGTTCTTGTAGTTTATTATACCTTTGCCAATTAAGATTTGAGAATCCGGGCTTACCGGAATCGTTTAATAACTAATATTAATTATGGCTAAAACACAGGAAACCTATAACAAAAAGGAAGTCAGAAACAAGAAAGAAAAGAAGCGGAAAGAGAAGGAACAAAAAAGGCTTGAACGAAGGGAAAATGCGACTGAGAGCAGAAGCTTCGAAGATATGATAGCCTATGTTGACGAGAATGGAAGACTTACGTCCACCCCTCCTGATCCCACCAGGAAACAAAAGGTAAAAGTCGAAGATATCGAGATCAGCGTTCCCAAAAGGCTGACGGATGAAAAGGCCGACACTACAAGAACAGGTATAGTTACTTTCTTTAACGCATCAAAAGGATTTGGTTTCATCAGGGACCTCGGGAATCAACAAAGTGTTTTTGTCCATATTAATGATATGCTTGAGAACATTATTGAAAACAACAAGGTTACTTTCAAGGTAGAAATGGGACCTAAAGGAGCCAAAGCCGTTCAGGTCAAACTCGATAAATAACAAGATCCACTTTATACAAGACTTGCCTCCAGGAGAATTTCCAGGTTCAGTGCTTTGGAAACCGGACAGGTCGATTTGGTCTCCCGGGCGTATTTTTCGAAATCTTCCTTGCTGAGTCCGGGAACTTTAGCTTTCACAACCAGATTTGATGCTTTAATCACGCCATCCTCCAGGGTAATGGTGCAGGATGTTTCAACACTTTCAGGGATTATGCCGTCTTTGCTAAGCCCGGCACTCAACGCCATACTGTAACATCCGGCATGGGCTGCAGCTATAAGTTCTTCGGGATTAGTGCCTCCCGTACCATTTCCAAATCTTGAATTAAAAGTATAGGGTAGATTGGAGAAAAAGGCGCTTCCGGAACTGAGATTTCCGGCGCCGTCCTTCAGAGAACCTTTCCATACTGCTGTTGCTGTACTTTTCATAGGTCGGTTTTGATGTTGATGAATGCGTGTCTAATATATCAGGAGAACACGCTGAAATGCATTTTGTTCATCGGGGGTGAATTACACCGCTCTATCGACTACATTACTCCTCAGGGTTCATCCAGATTACTTTCTGGAATGACTGGTGCGGTTTTCCGATAATGTCCTTGTACAAATCCGGCCGTCTGGCCATTCTGTAACGGTAACCCCCTGACTGTGAAAGTTTCTCACGTGTCAGCATCGCTGTTATTATATCATCGCCCAGGGTGCGGCATTCGGCGATGATATCACCAAAGGGATCCAGGATCATGGAACACCCGTTTTTCAACTGGTCATCATCCATACCTATGGGATTTGAAAAGACCACATAGATTCCATTGTCATAGGCACGGGCAGGTAACCATTTCATCAGCCAGCCCCTGCCTTTCATCCCGTCAAATTCCAGTCGTAACGGGGTGGGATCGGTTTCCCGGTTTTCCCATAGAACAGGATCAACAAAACCTGCACCGGGCCGGGTTGAAGGTGTGCACATGGTGACATGGGGCATGAATATGATTTCGGCACCCAACAGGGCAGTGGCCCTTACGTGTTCAATGATGTTGTTGTCATAACAGATCAGTATCCCGCATTTCCAGCCTTGCAGGTCAAACACGCAATACCCGTCGCCCGGCGTCAGGTGGGGATTGATGAACGGGTGCAGCTTTCTGAATTTTGCCACCAGGCCTGTTTTGTCTACGCATACATAAGATTTGTAAAGCTTGTTTTCGATATCTTTCTCAAAAAGTCCGGCCAATACCGCAATATTGTTTTTAGCGGCAACAGCGGCGAGTTTGTTCACACTTTCACCCCCGGGAATCGGTTCGGCCAGATCAAGCATTTGTTCTTTGGAAAGATGACGGGCAAAGCTGTAGCCTGTGACAGAGCATTCGTGAAAGGCAATGGCCTGTGCCCCCTGCAGGGCTGCTTTCCGGGAAAGGGAATCTATTACCGACAGGTTATAATCCTTATCACCGCTTTTGTTTTCAAACTGGGCGGTTGAAATTTTAATTTTTTCCATGCACTAAAATTAGTGCAATTTTCTTATTCATAACGTATTGATAACACCGGATCGCTTATGGCAGCCTTCCAGGTCTGCCAGCTCACTGTAGCCAGGAGTATGATTACCATGAATAATCCTCCCAGCAGGTAGTATAAAATTCCGGGTACAACATGTTGCGGAAAAAAAGCAAGGTATGCACGGGTGGCGAAATAGGACAACGGTGTGGCAATAGCAATAGCAGCAAGTGTTTGCAGTAAAAGGCCTTTGGAAAGTTTAAACATCATGCCGGTAACATTTGCGCCGAATACTTTGCGGATACCAATTTGTTTTCGGTATCGCCGGGCAATAAAGACCGACAATCCAAAAATCCCGATAAGGGAGTTGAGGATGGTAAGCAGAAAGAAAAGATGCATCAGCCTGCTGGCGGATCCGTAGGATTTAGCCTCTTTCGTGTCCATCAGGATATCCTCATGATACTTGATCTCAACAGGATAATCCGGATTGAATTTTCGGAGTGTGCTGATTATGAACTCATGGGTGGACTCCCGTTCTTCCGGACTGATACGTATGAGAAAGTATTGATCGGAATTGCCACTGCAGGTGATAAGAGCCGGCATTTGATCTACAATTGGCGGAACTGCCCGGTAGGCATCCACTATACCGATGATGGTATATTGCTTTTCCCTGAATAATACTTGTTTATGAATCGGATCGGCATATCCCAGTTCGAAGGCAGTTTTTTCATTGATCACAATGGAAGACTCTTTGTCAGAGGGGTATTCCTCTGAAAAGAAACGTCCGCTGAGTAACTTGATCTGATAGACCTCGAGATAATCGGGATCAAAGGTATAATCAACTGCCATAGTCGTGTTGCTTTCATCCTTCCATTCCATGGTAAGTCGATAGCCCATTGGCGGAATGGTGGATCCCCAGGAAACTGCTTCTACCCTGGGATTCTTTTTCAGTTCATCTTTTACCCGGGTTAAATCTCCCCAGGGGTGACCCGGAAGGCATATTACGTTTTCCCCGTCATACTTTGCAATGTCTTTTCTGTCGAGATACATGTTCTGCCTGTCCATCACCATGATAACCTGGATGAAAACAACACTCAGGAACAACTGCAGGGTAGTAAGAATCCATCTTGAGTATGCCCCGGACTGATTGGGCGTATTGTCGGATTTCATCAGAAGAACCGGTTTCACGGCGGAGTATCTGAAGGCAGGATAAAGACCGGAAATCACGGTGATGACTACAAACAATATTATCCCCGACAGCAGAAACTGTTTGCTGGCCGTTATGTGTATATTGGTATACATCTGCGCATTAAACCAGGGAAGAACTATCTTAAGTAACACGATTGCCAGGTCAAAACTGATCAGTGTATAGAGCAAGGTATCCGTTAAAAACTGGGTCACTATATGCATTTGTGTGGCGCCGTTGACTTTATGTATACCGGTTTCGCGGGTTCTGGTAGAAAACAGTATCGAAGTCAGGTTAATGAAATTCACACAGGAAATCAGCAATACAAACAGGCCTCCCAACAGGAAAACCAGGAGTTTCCCCTTTGTATTTTCATAAGTCCCCTGGAAATGGATTTCTTTCAGGGGGAGAAGAAAGGCCGATATATTTTCAATTTCGACCGGTATTTTGTAGGATTGCAGTATCTTTTCGTTCAATTGTTTCACATCGGCTCCCGGTTTTAGCAGCACATATGAATTGTATTCTGCCGAATGGTATTCCTTGTATCTCCAGTAATCAAACCTGGAGGCAAAGGAAAAAGGGATGAAAAATTCCGTCTGGATAATGGTATTGGAAGGCAATTCCTTGAAGACTCCTGTTACGGTAAAATCAACCTGTTCACCATTGCAGTTGATCCTTAAGGATTTTCCGAGCGGACTGTTACGGCCAAAATACCGGTTTGCTGCCTTCTCTGATATTACAATGCTTTGGGGATCATAAACCGGAAAACCTTCCCTGAAAGGGATGGTGAAAATCTTAAAGAATGTGGAATCCGCAAAAGTGATGTTATCTTCAATAAACAGATTCTCTCCGGCTCGAACGGTTGAAGAAAATCTTCTGGACAGGGTGTGTGCCTCTATTTCAGGGAACATATTCTGCAATGCCTCTCCCTCAGGGCCATATGAAGCAGGCAGAAAAGTAAGTTCACCAAATTTGCCATTCAGAAAAACAGTTGAAATCCGTTCAAGCTTTTCATGGCATTCCTCATAGGAAAGCTCATATTGCGCATAGGCAATGACTATTACGGCGGAGGCCAGGCCAAGGGTGAGCCCCACGATATTAATAACAGAGATTATCCTGTTCTTCAACAGGTTCCTCCAGGCGGTGATCAGGTTATGCAAAAACATGGTTCGTATTTGTAAAGAAAATATATGGATTCAGGTGAAGACATAACAAGGTGTATGCCATAAACCATAATTAAAAGTAAATCAGAATTATACGAATCTGCAACTCCTCGATTTCCAAAAATATGTACCAAAGTGATACACTCTGTGGATGTTCCTGGTACATATTTCTTAATTTTAACCTGGTTTAATGCTTCATTCAAAATACTCCTGATCATGTTAAAAATTGCAGGCCATGTTCTCATTGTTGATGACAATACCAGTGTATTGAATTCACTCGAGCTTTTCCTGAAATATCAGTTTGAGCGGATCAGCACACTCCGCAATCCAAACCTTCTTCCTGGCTTCCTGGGGAAGGAGTCTCCTGATATCATTCTGCTCGATATGAACTTTGCCGCGGGTATCAATACGGGAAACGAGGGCATATTCTGGCTCAACAATATTCTTAAGGCAGATCCGGATGCTGTAGTGATCATGATCACAGCATATGGTGATATTGAACTGGCCATTAAAGCCATTAAGGAAGGCGCCACGGATTTTATTCTGAAACCCTGGGATAACAACAAGTTGCTTGCTACTTTGCAATCGGCCATGAAACTACGTCAATCAAAAACACAGGTCAGGTATCTGCAGCTGAAAGAAAAACAATTGAAAGAAGATATCAGCAAGGGCTTTTCGGGAATTATCGGAGATTCACCGGTTATGACCGAACTTTTTAAAACCATACAAAAAGTGGCTAAAACGGATGCCAGTGTTTTACTGACCGGTGAAAACGGCACGGGAAAAGAACTGGTTGCCCGGGAAATTCACAGGCTTTCAGATCGTCATAAAAACGACTTTATATCGGTCGACCTGGGAGCCTTGCCCGACACCTTAATTGAAAGCGAATTGTTCGGGCATGTGAAAGGTGCCTTTACCGATGCCCGTGAAGATCGCATGGGCCGTTTTGAATCTGCAAACGGAGGAACGCTCTTCCTCGATGAAATAGGGAATCTCGGTTATACGCTTCAGCCAAAATTACTCACGGCGATTGAGCAAAGGAAGATCACACCGCTTGGCTCAAACAGGCAGCATGATGTGAATATCCGGATAATCTGCGCAACCAATAAAGACATGAATTCGCTGGTAAAGCAGAAACTCTTTCGGGAGGACTTGTTTTACAGGATCAATACCATTCAGATCGAAATACCACCCTTACGATATCGCGGAGATGATATACTTCTGCTGGCCGAACATTATCTGGCGGAATTTGCTGCACGTTATGGCCGTAAAGGAATAAAAATCCCGAATAAATCAGCCGAAAAGCTCAAAGCTTATTCATGGCCCGGAAATGTTCGTGAACTTCGTCACACTATTGAAAAGGCTGTTATACTAACTGATTCGGCAAATCTTGTTCCGGAAGATTTTTCTTTTGATGCGGATAATCTGAATCTGGACATTGCCTTACCCGGTGTGAAACTGGAAGAGGTCGAGAAGAAAGCCATAGCACTCTCCCTCAAAAATCACAGCTGGAATATTACAGAAGTTGCCAGGGAATTGGGTATTGGACGGCAGACCCTGTATCGGAAAATTGCCAAATATAAAATCTGAATTTTTTAAGCAGAAATCTATTCAGCCATGATACACCATAGGTTTTATATCAATGTTATATTCCGGGTAATTCTCCTGACTGTTACCAGTCTGATCCTTGCCTATACTGTTATTCAGCGGAATGACCTGTATATCTCTCTGAACGTAATATTGCTGATTATAATCCAGGTTTTTCTCCTGTTTCATTTTATAAACCGGGTTAACCGTGATCTGACCCACTTCTTTAGCGCTGTATCCAGTGACGAAACTACGGTTTCATATACAAAAGCTGCCCCCGGCAGTTCATTTGTGAAACTTTATGAGCTTTTTGATGATGTTAACCATAGAATACAGCAACTTAAACTGGAAAGCAGCAGACGTTCATTCTACCTGCAGCACCTTGTGGATAATGCGGGCATCGGAATCCTGTCCATTACTTCAGAGGACAAGATAGACATCATCAATCCGGCTGCCAGGCAATTACTGAATCTTTCATCCACAAACGGAACACAATATTTCAGTGATATCGGTACATCAGTTGTGTCGCAACTTAAGGAAATCAGGCCCGGCGAACAACGCTTGCTGAAAACGGCAACGGGTCAGGATACCCTTCCTCTCGCGATAAGGGCCAGTGATTTTACTTTCCGCGGTGATACCATCCGGTTGTTCACCTTTCAGAGTATAAAGAATGAATTGGAGGAAAATGAACAAGCATCATGGCAAAAGCTCATCCGGACCCTGACGCATGAAATCATGAACTCCGTTGGTCCCATCTCATCCACGATAAAGACAATCCGTTCGTTCTACGAAAAAAAAGCTGAGGAATCCTATGGTAAGTCCCTGGAGTTCCCAAAAGAAACATTGACGGATACTTTACACGGACTGGATATTATTGATGAGAGGGCTCAGGGGATGCTTGACTTTGTGGGCAAATTCCGCAGTCTGACAATACTCCCCGCACTTAATCTCACCAAATTAGAGGTCAGAGAGCTCTTAAGCGGGATTGAACACTTGTTTTCTTCGGAAATTAGGAATCTCCACATTCAGATGTCGGTTGTGGTTAATCCTGAATCACTTACCATAACTGCAGATAAACAATTGATAGAGCAGGTTTTAATAAACCTTGTAACCAATTCAATACAGTCTCTTCCTGAAAAATTCCCGAGAAAAATAAAAATGGCTGCTTTTAACGATTTAGCCGGCAAGGTATTCATTCAGATAACAGATAATGGAACTGGTATCAGTGAAGAAATCAGGGACCGGATATTCATACCATTTTTTTCAACCAAAGAAAAGGGATCAGGAATAGGGCTAAGTCTGTCGCGCCAGATCATGATGATGCACAACGGGAAAATAGCTTTTCACTCGGTTCCGGGAGTTGAAACTGTTTTCACACTGGTGTTTTAAGCAATTTCTTCCACATAATCCAATTCCTTTCCATAGGTTTCTTCCGTGAGGAATACCGACCACAAGGCAACTCCTATGAAGATCACCCCTACAATCACTCCGGAGGTCCACAATCCCATTACCGGGGTGAGTGTTCCCAGGAGAAAGGTCATCAGTATGGTGGCGCCCCGCACAAAATTCGGAGCCGTTGTGGTAACCGTGGCCCTTATGTTCGTGCCAAACTGTTCAGATGCAGCAGCCACAAAAATCGCCCACAAACCACCCATGGGGATACCCAGAATGAACAAATCGAGGTAAAGCATGAAAGGTGCGGCATCAAACAGTGAGAAATATGCGATAGTGAAAATGGCGATACAAGATGTGGCCAGGACAATGGCTTTTTTGCGTGACCGGAAAATCATGGACAGGTAACCGAAAAGGAAGCTTCCGATGGCGGCCCCGGTATAATGGAGCATCACCGAGGTAGATCCTTTTACTGTACCGGTTATCCTGAGGGCATCCTGCGCAAATGACGGCGCGTTAATGGTAAGCACACTCACTGTATACCAGCAGGGCAGGGCAAGCAAAGTGGCAAAAAGAAATTTCCGGAACCTTGTTTTATTTGTAAACAAGGCGAGAAAATTACCCTTACTGACTTTCTGCGCTTTTGTTTTTTCATACATCCCTGATTCATACACTGCCAGTCTCAGAAAAAGCAATACCAGTCCCAATCCTCCGCCTGCCCAATAAGCCGTCCGCCAGCTGAAACGTTCGGCAACAACATAGGCCAGCACAGCACCCAGAATGCCAATGCCTGAAACGATGCTGGCCCCCAACCCTCTCTTTTCCTTTGACATAACCTCGGAAATAAGCGTCACGCCCAGGCCGAATTCCCCCGAGAGTCCGAATCCTGCCACGAACCTCAGCCAGGCGTATTGATTTATGCTGGTTACAAAACCATTGGCGATATTGGCTACCGAATAAAGCAGGATTGTCAGGAACAGGATGGAAAGCCTGCCCTTTTTATCGCCCAGCACTCCCCACACAATCCCGCCAATCAGCATGCCGGCCATTTGCATACTTAGAATAAAATTACCCGTATTGAATAAATCAGCGCTGCTGGTAAGTCCCAGGTCAGTGAGGCTGGGATTCTTGACAATTCCGAAAATGATGAGGTCATAGATGTCAACGAAGTAACCCAGGGAGGCTACGACAACAAGAATATTGAACAGTCTGGGCGGGCGGGTTTGCATGGTCTGTAGAATTTATTCCAGGATTCAAAGTTAACATTTGAATGATTCGGTGGTACCTTATGATGATCTGCATTAACATTTTTGCAGCGCAGTTGTTGTTCCATTAAACCATTAATACAACAATATTATGCCACAAAAAGCACCCAAACCAGTACCTGAAGGCATGAATACTGTCACCACACATCTGTTGTTCAACGGTAACTGCCGGCAGGCGATCGAGTTTTATGAAAAGACTTTTGACGCTTCCGTGGTCGGAGAGATCATGGATGGTCCGGGCGGAAAGACCGTAATGCATGCTCTTATGAAATTTGGTGACACATTAATCATGATGGCGGATGGCATGCCGGGAAGCTGGGAGAAGGGCCCGGTGGACCACACAACGGCAAGCCTGTTCATGTATGTGAATGATTGTGATGCGGTGTATAACAAAGCTCTTGCTGCAGGATGCAAGGTGGAACATCCGATGATGGATGCTTTCTGGGGTGACCGGATGGGCAACATCGTTGATCCCTTTGGTCATGCCTGGGGAATTGCATCGCACCGTTGGGAACTTACGCCTGAAGAAATGGCGAAGGGTTACGAGGAGTGGATGAGGGAAATGAAGTAGCCTGAGTTTTTGGTTATGAGCCACGAAGTGGCATAATCTGAATATCCGTGGGTGGTAACCCACAGAAATCAGCTGTAATTAACAACACAGCCCTGAAGGGGCTGAATAACAGACCAGATTGCTGATTGATTCAACCCCTTCGGGGCTGAAATTGTTTTCTCGGTGCTTATCCGTGGGTTACCACCCACGGTTATTCAGATATCACCCCTTCGGGGTACAAGCCAAATTAAAAAAACCAAAGACGCTTATAATATATTTGTATTAATTTTATACGCTGTTATTGGAAAAGTTAACGCTCCACCAATAGTTTAACCTCCAATTTCTATTGATTTGTCCCCCTTTATTTTTAAGGATTATTGCTTGTAATCAGAAAAAAAATTCTAACTTGCCGTGAACGTACACGAGATTAACTCCGCACGGGATGAGCAAGAACGTCAGGGCACAACAAAAACGCGTTACCATCAAGGACATCGCAGCGCTTTCCCATGTGTCCATCGGGACGGTTGATCGTGTTTTGCATAATCGCGGGGAGGTTAACCAGGAAACCCATGAAAGGGTTATGTCGTTTGTGGAAGAGCTGGGCTATACGCCAAACCTGCTTGCCAAATCACTTGCTTTAAAGAAGAGTTTTACCATTGCTGCCCTGATTCCGGAAACAGGCCCTGGCAATCCCTATTGGGCAATGCCTTTGGCCGGTCTTACCAAAGCCGTTGAGGAACTTAATGATTTTAATACCCGGATTTCCGTGTTCCATTTCGATCAGGGAGATGAGACATCTTTTATCAGGCAATTCGACAAAGTCCTGGATATTCATCCCCATGGCATTATCATGGCGCCTACCTTTCATGAAACTGCAATGCGTTATTTGTCAAAATGTGAAGAATTAAATATTCCGCTGATTTTGATAGACAATAACCTGGACGCCGGTAAAAGACTGGGTTATTTCGGTCAGGACGCCCAGCAGAGCGGCTATGTGGCGGCCAAGTTGATGCATTACGGATTACCGGGCTGTTCAACGGTCCTCATCCTAAACCTGGCGCAGAACAAAGTCATCACAAGACATATGAATCGGAGAGAGCAGGGATTCAGGGATTACTTTCAGAAGATTGTTCCCGGCAATTGCATCCAGGCAGTTTCGGTTGAAATTGACCTGATCCGGCAGGATGAGCCCGAAAGAAGCCTGAAGGAAGTTTTCGGCAGGTATCCCGATATTGCAGGGATCTTTGTCACCAATTCCAGGGTCCACAAGGTGGCCAGGTACTTTACCCATCACAAAAAAGGAGGCATACTTCTTGTGGGGTACGACCTGATTCATGCCAACCTGGAATTTGTGGAGAACGGCATCGTGGATTTTCTGATCTGCCAGAAACCCGAAGATCAGGGATACAAATCTGCCATGGCGATGTTTAATTATCTGCTTACCGGAAAACCGGTTGAAAAAGTGAACTACAGCCCTATTGATATCATCATTAAAGAAAATTCAGGGTATTATAAAAACATAAACAATTCTTACCACGCATGAAAAAGCTTGATTTTTCTGATCTCGAAGGTAAAGTCTGTGTCATTACCGGTGGCGCAGGGGTAATTGGCAGAGCCATTTGTGAAGCCCTGGCTGCAAACGGAATAAAAACCGCCGTCAGCGATATGAAATTGGATGCGGCGGAGGAAATGGCCGGGAATCTTACAAGCAGATATGGCACAAAGTGCATCGGGGTGCAGGCCAATGTGCTTGATAAAGAATCACTGATCCAGGCCAGAGATCTGATCCATGAAAAGCTCGGTTCCATCGACATCTTAATCAATGGCGCAGGAGGCAATTCACCCGATGCAACTACCCGGTTGGAACAGATTCCTGATTCAGAAGCTCAGCTCGACGACAGCTTCTTTGGATTGGGCATGGCCGGATTTGATAAGGTATTTGCTTTGAATTTCACAGGGACACTTTTACCAACCCTTGTTTTTGCCAGGGAAATGGTTGAAAACGGGAAGGGAGTGATTTTAAACATCTCCTCCATGAACTCATTCAGACCACTCACAAAAATTCCCGCATATTCAGCTGCCAAAGCGTCTGTGAATAACTTCACCCAGTGGTTGTCAGTTCACCTGGCCAAAACGGGTGTAAGGGTCAATGCGATTGCCCCGGGTTTTTTTCTGACCAACCAGAACCGGTTTCTGCTGACCGATGAAAAAACAGGAGAGGCCACGGCTCGTGGCAGGAAAATAATCGGCAATACACCGACGGGCAAATATGGTCAGCCTGAAGATCTTCAGGGAGCTGTTCTTTTCCTGCTGTCTGAATTGTCTTCTTTCATTACCGGAATTGTGTTGCCGGTTGATGGCGGATACAGCGCCTACGGGGGAGTATAAATGGTTGCAGATCCACCCCCTGCCCCCGCCGGCGGGGGATATTGATACTTTTTAACAATCTTTGTTTAAAAATTAACCGAAGATGATATATTATGAGAAGGGATCCGAAAATACAGTTCTGTCAGACAGGGATCTGAAAGAGGGACTGTTCAGTGCTCTTGACAAACTGGGAAAACGGGAAAAGGTGCTGGCCATTCCCCCCGACTTTACCCGTTTTCATTCTCATGCCGGGGAGCTCACATCCATGGTGTACGAGTATTACGGCAATAAGCTGACAGATGTACTTCCGGCTTTGGGAACCCATTCACCCATGACGCCGGATCAATTGAGCACCATGTTTCCGGGCATACCGGAAGAGCTCTTCAGGGTGCATTACTGGCGCAGTGATGTACTCACTTTAGGAAGAGTTCCCGGGGATTATATTGCCGAGATTACCGATAATGCCCTGAATTACGATTGGCCGGCCCAGCTGAATAAACTGGTTTGTCAGGGCGGGCACGATCTGATATTATCCCTGGGACAGGTTGTTCCCCATGAGGTCATCGGAATGGCCAACTATAATAAGAATCTTTTTGTTGGTACCGGAGGAGCCGAGGGTATCAACAAAAGCCACTTTTTGGGCGCTGTTTATGGAATGGAACGCATGATGGGCCGGGCAGATAATCCGGTGCGGAAAATACTCAATTATGCATCGTCACATTTTATCAGTGAACTGCCTGTTGTTTATGTGCATACCGTGGTGGGCAGAGATGACAATGAGAACCTGGTGGTGAGGGGCCTGTATATCGGAGATGATGAGCAGGTATTCACCCGTGCTGCCGACTTATCCCTCAAAGTGAATTTCACCGTGCTTGATAAGCCGGTCAAAAAGGTTGTTGTTTATCTCGATCCCGCAGAATTTAAAAGCACGTGGCTGGGCAATAAAAGCATTTACCGAACCCGGATGGCCATTGCGGATGGAGGTGAACTCCTGGTTCTTGCCCCGGGAGTGAAAGAATTCGGGGAAGACCCGGAGATCGACCAGTTGATCAGGAAGTACGGGTACTTTGGAACCACGGAAACGCTTCAGAACCTGAAAGAAAACAAAGACCTGGAAGGTAACCTCAGCGCAGCCGCCCATCTAATCCACGGCAGTTCAGAAGGCAGGTTCACCATCACCTATTGTCCCGGTCACCTGACCAAGCGGGAAATCGAAAAGGTGAATTTCAAGTACGGTTCCTTAAAGAATATGCTCGTGAAGTATAACCCGGCAACCATGAAGGAAGGCTACAATTTGCAGGAGGACGGTGAAGTGGTCTTTTATATTTCCAATCCGGCGCTTGGGCTGTGGGCGTGTAAGGAGAGGCTGTAGATTAAAGACTAAAGATTTAAGATATGAAGATTATCAGCGGATTAGTGAATACTAAATAAACGAAACAGTAAAACCATGACAACAATCTCCCAGCAAATTGGTAAATACCGATGGACAATCTGCACCCTTGTATTTTTTGCCACCACAGTTAACTATTTTGATCGCAATGTTTTGGGACTTTTAAAGCCCATCCTGTCTGATGCAGGCATATTCGGCGCGGACAAACCCAACCAGGAGTTGTATTATTCCTATGTGGTGATGAGTTTTCAGATTGCCTACGCTATTGGCATGTTACTGGCAGGAAGGCTTATCGACTGGTTCGGGACAAGAAAGGGATATGCCTTTTCATTGCTGGGATGGAGCATTGCTGCCATTGGCCATGCCCTCGCCCACAATACCTTTTCATTTGGTTTTTGGCGGGCCGCGCTGGGTTTTACCGAATCAGGAAATTTTCCGGCAGCCAACAAGACCATGGCAGAATGGTTCCCAAAGAAGGAAAGAGCATTTGCCACCGGTATTTATAATTCAGGCGCCAATGTAGGTGCCATCGTTACTCCGTTGTTTGTTCCCTGGATGGCCAGGGTATGGGGATGGCAATGGGCTTTTATTTTTGTTGGCGCTATCGGTCTGATCTGGCTTTATTTCTGGTTTCGCATTTATGGTTCACCTGAACAAAAGCTTAAAGCAGGCGTTCTTTCACAGGCTGAATATGATTATATCCACAGCGACCTGGATGAGCAGGCCGAAGAGAAAAAAAGCGGCGACCAGGTATCATGGTTTAAGCTCCTGACTTATCGCCAGACCTGGTCATTCTTTTTCGGTAAGTTCCTGACAGATGGCGTATGGTGGTTTTACCTGTTCTGGCTGCCTGCCTTTCTGAGCGGCGAAAACACCCGGAAGATCCAGGAATACATGGGAGCTAATCCCGATTTTACAGGTGATCAATCCGGCATACCGGGGATCATCAGCTGGACCCTGGCAGTCGCTGTGGTTTATACGATTTCTACAATTGGTTCGGTGTATGGAGGATGGCTTCCCAAAAGATTTATTAACAATGGAATGGCATCCTATAAAGCCCGTAAAACATCGATGTTTATTTATGCTTTATTCCCCCTTACTGTATTGTTAGCCAGCAGGTTGGGCCATATTAACACATGGTATGCCGTTTTCATCATTGGTATTGCATGCGCAGCTCACCAGGCCTGGTCGGCGAACATTTTCACCACGGTTACTGATATGTTTCCCAAAAGGGCTGTTGCTTCTGTCACCGGCATCGGGGGAATGGCAGGTGCTGTAGGCGGCATACTGATCGCGCAGTCAGCCGGTCTGATTTTAAAACATTATTCAGCGCTCGGCAATATCCAGGCGGGTTATGCATTCCTGTTCATCTTTTGCGGAATTGCCTATATCCTGGCTTGGTTCCTCATGCATTTTATGGTGCCTAAATTAAAACGTGTTGAAAATTTGTAAACAAGGATAAGGATGAAAGGTTTTTTAGATTCAAATTTCCTTCTGCATACAAAAACTGCGGAATACCTTTACCATCAGCATGCAGCCGGGATGCCCATCATCGACTACCACTGTCATCTCTCGCCGAAACAGATTGCTGAAAATAAGAATTTTGACAATCTCACCCAACCCTGGCTGTATGGCGACCATTATAAATGGCGCGCCATGCGCTCCAACGGCATCGATGAACGGTATTGCTCAGGCAATGCCACCGACTGGGAAAAGTATGAGAAATGGGCGGAAACCGTGCCCTTTACCATGAGAAACCCGCTTTATCACTGGACACATCTTGAACTTCAGCGGTATTTTGGCATTACCGATCTTTTAAGCCCCAAAACCGCAGCCACCATTTACGAAAAGGCGTCGGACATGCTCGGACAAAAAGACTTTAGCCCCGTTGGCCTTATAAAAAGGATGAACGTAGAGATCGTCTGCACCACGGATGACCCTGTGGATTCGCTGGAATATCACCGTAAGATCAAGGAAACCACAGCAGGGATCAGGGTAATTCCTGCCTGGAGACCGGATAAAGTGCTGATGGCGGATAATCCGGTAGGATTTAATGAATACATCGGCAAACTGGCGGTTGTATCCGGAATTGATATTACCAGTTATGGTCATTTGCTGGAAGCTCTGGACAAAAGGCACGAATTCTTCCATGACTCTGGTTGCCGGCTCTCTGACCATGGCTTGGAAAGCTTCTATTGCGACGGTTATACACTGACTGAAATAAATGCGATTTTTGGAAGAATCAGGAAGGGTTTCGATCTGGCTCCCGCTGAGGTTTCCAAATTCAGGTCAGCCATGCTTTATGACCTGGCTGTCATGGATTGTGATAGAGGATGGACACAACAATTCCACATAGGAGCCATGCGCAATAACAATTCCCGGATGTTCATAACTTACGGACCTGATGGCGGCTTCGATTCCATAGGTGATTATGGTGTCGCCATACCTGCATCTCGTTTTCTCGACCGGCTCGATAAAGAAGCCAAACTGGCCAAGACGATATTGTATAACCTGAATCCTGCGGATAATGAGGTAATGGCAACCATGATCGGGAATTTCCAGGACGGTACGGTACCGGGCAAAATTCAATGGGGTTCGGGATGGTGGTTCCTGGATCAGAAGGACGGCATGGAGAAACAACTGAATGCACTCTCTAACCTGGGATTGCTCAGCCGGTTTGTAGGTATGCTTACCGATTCACGCAGCCTGCTGTCTTACCCCCGCCACGAATATTTTCGCAGGGTGCTTTGCAACCTGATCGGGAATGACGTTGAAAACGGAGAATTGCCGGATGACAAAACCTGGCTGGGCAAAATCGTGGAGGATGTATGTTACCATAATGCACGAAATTATTTCAATTTTTAAAACACCCTAAAAAGAGAATACTGTGAAATCAGAAAAAAAACACAATTCGCGTCGTGATTTTATCAAGAAAGCAGGACTGGGTGCGGCATCATTGACCCTGGGCGGACTTGGATTATCTGCCTCTTCCTATGCACGCATCAGGGGCGCAAACGAAAGGATGAACATTGCCATCCTTGGCTGTTACAGGCGGTTTAACGCGCTTATGGAATCACTGCCCAAACTCAGCGATGATTTAAACATCGCTTTTGTTTGTGATGTTGATCAGAAGAGGTTATCGGAAGCGCAGGCTAAAGTGAAAGAGAAGATGGGCATGATGCCCGGCGCAGAGGAGGATCTGCGAAAAATACTGGAAAACAAGGGTGTGGATGCCATCATCAATGCCACACCGGATCACTGGCATGCTCCGGCCACTTTCATGGCACTTCAGGCCGGAAAACATGTCTACCTGGAGAAACCCTGTTCTCATAATCCCCGTGAGGGGGAACTGCTTGTTGATTTCCAGAAGAAATACAACAAGGTCATACAAATGGGATCACAGCAGCGTTCAGCGCTTGAAACAAGGGAGATTGTCGATGAAATTCACAAAGGATTGATTGGAGATCCCTATCTGGGTGTTGCATTTTATGTCAACAGCAGGGGTCGTGTGCCTAATCCCCGGCAGGTTCCGCCTCCGCCCACGCTTAACTGGGAACTTTTCCAGGGGCCGGCTCCGCGTGAACCTTATATGGACATTTATTTTGATTACAACTGGCACTGGTTCTGGCAGTACGGCACCGGTGAAACCGGTAACAATGCCGTGCATGAGCTCGATGTATGCCGCTGGGCGCTGCAGCTCGATTACCCAAAACAGGTAATCGTGAACGCCGCAAAGCAACATTTTCGCGACGATGGATGGCAGATGTATGATACCATGGATGCCGATTTTATTTTCGGGAACGGAAAGACCATAAAATGGGACGGCAAGAGCCGCACCAATTACTATACCTATGGCATGGACCGGGGCAGTATCATTTACGGATCAACAGGAACGGCAGTAGTTAACCGGAATGGTTACAAGGTATTTGATTTGCAGGGCCAGCTTACCCGTGAGCGGAAGGCCGATGAGGTTGCACAGACCACCCAGCCAGGCGGAGCCGGAGGTATGGATGGACTGCATATCATGAACTTCATTAATACAATACGCGGTACTGCCGTATTGCAGCACCAGCCCATAACGGAGGGAGCCAAAAGCACGCTGCTCGGACATCTGGCCAACATCTCCTACCGGGTGAATGCTCCTCTCTCCATGGATGAAAGCAACGGTCGCATTCTGAACAATCCCGAAGCCATGAAACTTTGGGACAGGCAATATGAAAAGGGATGGGAACCGAAAATTTAATAAATTGTATACCATGAATTCAACACGCAGAAGTTTCATTAAAAACGCTTCCCTGCTGGCTGCCGGGGCGGCTCTTCCAGTTAATGCATTTCCCTTCGTCCAAGGGAAAGTCGCAGCAACCGATAAAATCCGTGTGGCGCTTATTGGTGCCAACGGTATGGGATTTAACAACCTGGCTTCCTTTCTGAAAAATCCCGAAATCGCATGTACCGCCCTGTGCGACGTGGATAAGAATGTATTGGACAAGCGGACAAAAGACCTTACGGAACTGGGCGCGCCCGAGCCGAAACATTTTGCTGATTACAGGAAGATGCTGGAGTACAAGGATATCGATGTGGTAATCATAGGCACTCCTGACCACTGGCACTGCATGCAGTTTGTTGATTCTTTAGAAGCCGGGAAACATGTATATGTTGAGAAACCTTTGGGCAACACAATTGCTGAGATCAATATCATGCAGAAGGCGGCAAAGCGGTATGGTAAAATGGTTCAGGTAGGGCAGTGGCAAAGAAGCCAGCCCCATTTCGTGGATGCCATCCGTTTTTTGAAGACGGGAGCCCTGGGTCGCATCCGCACATGCAAAGCCTGGTCGTATGTCGACTGGAAAGGGCCGGTTCCCAAAGTGCCGGACACACCTGTACCGGAAGGGGTGGATTACGACATGTGGCTGGGACCCGCTCCCAAACGTCCCTTTAATAAAAACAGGTTTCATTTTACATGGCGCTGGTATTGGGAATATGCAGGCGGCCTGATGACCGACTGGGGAGTACACCTGATTGATTATATTTTATATGGAATGGATAAAGCCATTCCGGTATCGGTGATGGCTACCGGCGGGAAGTATGCTTATCCCGAGGATGACATGGTTACGCCCGATACCATGACCGCCGTATATGATTTCAAAGATTTCACCATGATCTGGGAACACACCATTGGCATCGGGCTTGGGAACTGGAGAAGGCCTCATGGTATGGCTTACATTGGCGAGAACGGCACCCTGGTACTGGATCGTAACGGATGGGAAGTGGTGCCGGAAAAACAAAAAACAGAGGCCATTCCCGTGCAAAAGAATGTGGGCGTTGGCCTCGACCTTCATGTGCGGAATTTTATCGATTGCCTTAAAAACAATGCTCCCGGGGAACTTCATGCCGGCATTGACGTAGGCAGAAACGTGGCCCTTGTAGCGCAAATGGGAAATATTGCATACAGAACAGGAGAAAAAGTATACTGGGATGATGACAAACAATTGTTCAGTACTCCCGCGGCCAACAAAATGATTACACCGGAGTACCAGAATGGTTGGAAATTACCTCAATGATAAGCTTATGAAAATTGAAAAATACTCCTTCGGAACAGGCGACCGCTTTGGAAAAGAAGGTCTTGCCCAATTACAGGCCATTCAGGATATCAACCGCCTCGGGATACCGGTGGTGCCCGTCTGGAACAAGTCCAACCGGGAACATTCCATTATACATTCCGTTCCTTCCGACGTAAAGCAGGAAGCGGCAGCAGCAGTGGCAGAAGGCAGGTATACCGGCAATTACTATGTTGACGCGGATCATATCAATCTGGATACGGTGGACAGATTTGTCGACAGCAGCAATTTCTTTACCATTGATGTGGCGCATTTCATTGGCAGGAAAGCATCACAGGAGGCCATTGCTGATTTTCAAACAAGGTACTCGAAATATCTCGGTGATATGAACATTCCGGGTATCGGGCAAAAGCTGAATGTCACGGCCGGCTTTTTGACTCACCTTGCCGAAGACTATCTTGCAGCCATTGAGGAAGTAAAAAAGATCTATGATCACATTTGTACGATTAAAGGCCAGGCAAACTTCGTAGCGGAAGTATCCGTTGACGAGGCAGAAATAGTGCAGGGGCCGCTGGAACTGTTTTTTATTCTCGCTGAATTGAAAGAAAAAGGCGTGGAGGTTCAGACCATTGCACCCAAGTTCTCAGGCTTGTTTGCCAAGGGCGTCGATTATATCGGAGACGTGCAGGGATTTGCCAGAGAATTTGAACAGGATGTAGCTGTAGTTAAACATGCGGTAAAAGAACTGGGATTGCCGGAAAACCTCAAGTTAAGCGTGCACAGCGGCAGCGACAAGTTTTCGATTTATCCTGCCATCCGGGCAGCAATCCGGAAATTTGATGCAGGGATACATGTGAAAACAGCCGGCACAAACTGGCTGGAGGAAGTGATCGGACTGGCTGAAGCGGGTGATGACGGTCTTGAAATCGCCAGGGCTGTTTATGCGAAATCCATGGATCGTTATGATGAACTTACCGGACCCTATGCCACAGTATTAAAAATAAACCGGCAATTGCTTCCGGAAGTTTCCCTGGTAAATTCCTGGAATGGCAAACAATTCAGTGAAGCGCTTACGCACGATCAAAGCTGCAAAAACTACAACCCGCATTTCAGGCAGCTGATCCATGTAGGATACAAGATTGCCGCGGAAATGGGAGATCGTTTTCTCTCAGCCCTGGATAAGCATCATGAGATCATTGCTTCCAAGGTGAAGTATAACTTATTGGAACGGCACCTGAAACCTTTGTTCCGGTAATTTGAAATCAGCTGCGGACTAATAGGAAATCCCTGGGAACATCCCGGAGTCGAGCTATATTTTCGATCTTGCTTTTTACATCAAAACCAACAGCGCATTCCACCTGGCATACGTCGCACTGTTCACACGGTTTGCCGGATAAATCAGCCAGGTTGAGGGTTTGCTGCGCATGATCAAGATTTCTGTAACCATAAGCATACATAAAACTTCGCATGATAGTGGGAATATCGAGATCATGCGGGCACTGACCGCTACACTTCCTGCACTGCAGACAGTAAAGTCCTTGTCCGGCTTGCGCCAGTTTTAAATCCTTCAGTTCGTCATCCGTGATTTTGAGATCCCCCATTAGGGTTATATTATTCTGCAATTCCTCAAAGTTGGTCATGCCTGACATCAGGGTATGAACATTTTCATTTTGGGCTACCCATTTAAGTGCTGCTTTTGAACTGATAGGCTGAGTGCGGTTCTGATCCCAAAAGCCGCCTGCCATAGTCTTCATGGCAATGATACCCAGACCGGCCGATGCGCCGTACTGAACGGCTTCATTCACCTCCTGCATTTTCTGCAATCTGAAATTATAGGCTGCCATTGCAACATCATATATTCCGGTATCTGCAGCAGCCCGGATGGCCTCATCCACATAGCTGTGCGTTGCAATACCTATGAAACGCGCCTTGCCACTCTTTTTAAAATCTTCCATCACCCTGAGCAAGGGTTCGAAAAATACTGATTCACGTTTGGCTGCAAAGGGTAAAAAGAGAATATCCAGGTAGTCGACTCCGAGGCGCTTCATGCTGTTCTCGATATCACTCTGAAAAGCAGTTCCGGCTTCAGGGTCAGTGAAGAGTCCCTTCTGATGATCGGTTCCTTTGGGCATGGTACTGGTGGCAATCAGGTAGGATTCCCTCGGGCGATTTTTGAGGACACCTCCGAGCATGGTTTCGTTGTTGCCGTTACCATAGTAAGTGGAGGTTCCCAGCAATCTGACACCCTTCTCCAGGGCTGCCTGAACCAGAGCGGGATTGTTGGTGTCCCCGGTACCCATGCTCAACAGCGGTATCTTCAGGCCGGTTTTGCCAAGAGTTCTTAACGGCAATGCCTGTGAAGGATCAGCAGCGGGTTTCGGGGTAAAAGCTTTTATCGATCCGGGGATCAGGGCTGCTCCTGAAAGCCCCAGGATACTTTTTTTCAGAAAGTCGCGACGATGATTGGGTTTCATTTTGGGTATTTTTTTGGGTAATGAGAAATTGTGGCGAAACGAATTTGTTTAAAAGTGTTGGAAATTTACTAAACATTACCGGATTGATGTTTTTTAATCCGTGGTATTTTGTTAAAGGTTAGTTAAATCTCTGAATCAATTGGTGTAATTCAGCCCGCTTCGGGGCTGATATGTCTGGGATTTGACTTTACCGCGGGCTTCACCCGCGGTTATTGAAATTAAATCCCTTCGGGATGCAATAAAAAATACCCGAATGATTTTTACCAATGAACATTTGTGTCGTATCATTGGTAAAAATAACAGCATTTGGAGTCTTCTATAACAGGTAATATTCACAAAGGTACCAGCGATGAAAAACTGGTTGACATGACTATTCATGGTAATACACTGGCCTTCAGGATGCTCATAGAAAAACACAGCGGTTATGTGGCGGGCATAGCTTCGCGGTTTCTGCTCAGCCATGAAGATACCCGCGATGTGGTGCAGGATACCTTTATCAGGATATGGAAACACCTGGGTAGTTATGATAAGCGTTCTCTATTTACTACCTGGCTTTATTCCATTGCTTTTAATCTATGCCTGGACAAGCTTCGCATCAATCGCAGAAGAATGGAGATAAGCCTGACAGAAGAACATATGAATGAACCTGGAAGAAAGGCTGAAACAGAGAACCCATCGCAAAACATGGACTCCCGAACCATTTCCAGGGCCATTTCCATGTATTCGGAAAAATTGGCCACCGTTCAGAGGCAGGTATTTGTTTTAAGGGATCTGCAGGATCTTCCTGTGGATGAAGTATGCAGGATAACAGGTTATGATACGGATAAGGTAAAATCAAATCTCTATCACGCTAGGAAATTCATGCGTGAAAAATTACTGAAGGGAGGATATTTATGAAATGTAAAGAAATGGAGCCTCTTATATACCTGATAAGGGAAGGAGAGCTATCCCCGGAAGAAAAAGCAGGACTCGACAGGCACCTTATGTTCTGCGAAGACTGCAGAAACCTGTATGATTCGGTGAACAGGATGACCGCGCTGATCGGACAATCCGATTTCAAGCCCGATAGAGAAACTGATGAGGAAATGACAGGAATCATCATGGACAGGATTGAAAAATCAAAGGTCCGGGGAAGGAACATGGACCGTTCAAATGGATATGATCTGTTATGGAAGGCCGTGGCTGCTTCTTTGTTGCTGTTCATGACCTTAACTTTTATCCGGGAGCAGACCAGTTTTAACAGTCAGAGATCAGCCATGCAGGCTCGCCTGGAAGAATCCGCTCTTCTTGCAGGAAAGGAAGATCCGGCTGCTGATTGCGTCCGGGAACTGGAAAGAAAGATCAGGATCAGCAGACACTCTCCATTTCTTGCCGAAGCAACGGCATTCAACCAGGTAAATGAAGATCAGCTGGCCCAATATATCCATGAGATTTGCGAACAAAAAACCGGAAATGTTAACCGCGTGAAGCAAATGCTTCAACAAGCCGGAGTATTGACAAATACCAAATCAAATTAAACAGACACCCATGAAAAAGATCCTTTTTATTTTCAGAAGCCGTTTTCTGGCTTTTTCAATGCTATTAATTCTGGCAGGTTCGTGTTTGGATTATACCGTGAAAACCAGGGTGAACAAGGACGGATCCATCTACCGGGAATACCTGGTAAGGGGAGATTCCGCCGATGTTTTCCAGGGTTCTTTGAGAATTCCGTCGGGCAACCCATGGCAGATCAGTCATTTATATGATCACAAGGACAAGGATGACTCCACTTCCGACGAA
The DNA here is from genome assembly GCA_016930375.1 of Bacteroidales bacterium. GTDB lineage: Bacteria > Bacteroidota > Bacteroidia > Bacteroidales > UBA10428 > UBA5072. The sequence goes on from JAFGGU010000012.1 coordinate 62,934, forward strand.
TCGCAATATGTGTACAAGGCTTCCAGGACCTTTAAAAATCAGCGTGAACTGAACCAGTGGATGGATTCTGATACTTCCCGGACAACTGAAAAAATCCGGGTAAGCCTGAAAAAAAGTTTCCGGTGGTTCTATACCTATTATGATTACAGAGAAACGTTTCCCATGTCGTTTCCATTCCAGAAAATACCGGTTGACAGTTTCCTGACAGAGCTGGAACAGGCCGTGATCAAGGAGGATCCCAGGGTTGCCTATTCTCCGGCCAAAAGAAAAATGATATGGAAAAAGGATACGGTGGAATTTCAGTACAATCCAAAGGACAGCCTTGAAATGAAGAAGATCATTGAACAATGCGAAGAAAAGACATTCCGTTGGATGACAGCCTCATATGTTGAAGAATTCATCAGTTTGCTGGAAACTCATTTTGGTGACAACCCGGCAACCCGGCAGGTTCGTCAACTGGACGATCAATTAACGGATGTCGTTTTTAAGAAGACTCATTTTATGTCCCTGGATTCTCTGGGCGTTGAGTTGCTGATTACCCTTGGGGATTCTTTGCTCGGTGCGGGTGGATTGAAGGAACTTTATGCGGGTAACCGGGCGGCCTTTTTGCCCATCCGTGAAAAACTGGAACACCTCGATTTCCTTGAGAATACGGATGATTACTACCAAAGCCTCACCCTGCCGGGAACTGTGTTTTCAACAAATGCTGATGAAGTAAAGGGGGCCCAACTAAACTGGGATTTCAGTCCGGAAAGCTTTATGATGAAAGATTATGAGATGTACGCCACATCTCGTACCGCAAATCCCTGGATCATTTCAGTGACGGGAGTTCTGGCTGTATTACTCGCAATAGTACTTTTCTTGGGGCGAAAGAAATAATCCCTATTTCTTATATTTTTTGGCTATTTCCAGCACTTTTTTACAGGTGTCTGTAATCTGACCGAAATCGCCGCTTTCAATCCATGATTTTACGAAGAGCTGCGAGCCCATGCCTACACAGGCTGCTCCTGCCTGAAACCAGGCCTTTAGATTCTCCTCAGAGGTGTCAACGCCACCGGTGGGCATGATATGGGTCCATGGCATCGGACCTTTCACGGCCTCAATGAACTTGGGTCCGCCCACCTGGCTCCCCGGAAATATTTTTATGATCTCGGCACCGAGCTCTTCAGCCCGGGAGATCTCCGATACTGATCCGCATCCGGGAGACCACAGGATCTTCCGCCGGTTGCATACTTTGGCCATATCTTCATTCAAAACCGGCGATACAATAAAAGCGGCTCCCAGCTGGATAAAGAGGGAAGTTGTTCCGGCTTCCACCACCGAACCCGCACCCATGATCATCCCGGGCAATTCCTGGGAAGCATACTTGTTCAGATCCCTGAATACCTCATGGGCAAAATCACCCCGGTTGGTGAATTCAAAAACCCTGATGCCGCCGTCGTAACAGGCTTTCAGCACGTTTTTACAGGTTGTCAGGTCTTTGTGATAAAACACAGGTATAATTCCTGTTTCAAGCATGGTAGTTGCTACCTGGAGGCGGGAGAAGAGGGGCATGGCAGTATGATTTAAGTTTGCAGTATGGGGTTGTATGTTGTATGTTGTATGTTGTATGTTGAATGTTGTATGTTGTATGTTGTATGTTGTATGTTGTGATTGTTGTGATTGTTGTGGTTGTTGTACCTACAGCCTATAGCCTACAGCCTACAGCCTATCTCGATACCCTTCCCGATGCATCTCCTCCCATCAACTTCTCCACTTCCTCCACCGATACGAGGTTAAAATCACCCGGTATGGTGTGTTTGAGGCAGGAGGCGGCCGCGGCGAAATTCAGGGCTTTCTGGTCATCACCCGGGTAGGAAATCAATCCGTAAATCAATCCACCCATGAATGAGTCACCTCCGCCTACACGGTCCACGATGTGAGTGATGTCATAGGTCGGGGCTTGTATTAGTTTTTTCCCGTCCCATAGCACCCCGCTCCAGGTATTATGGCTGGCGCTGATTGATCCGCGAAGGGTAATGATTACCTTTTTGGCCTTTGGGAACTTTTGCATCAGCTGCCGGCAGACAGATTCATAGGCTGCTGCTTCAACATGTCCGCCGGTAACATTGCCATGATCCGGTTTAATGCCGAATACCTTTTCCGCATCTTCCTCGTTGCCGAGGATAATGTCACAGCCGGCAACCAGGTCAGGCATAACTTCGGAAGCTTTTTTCCCGTATTTCCAGAGGTTCTTTCTGTAATTCAGATCGGTTGAAACCGTGATCCCCTTTTTGCCGGCAACCTGAATGGCTTCCAGGCATACCTTTGCAGTTCCTTCAGCAATGGCCGGAGTGATACCGGTCCAGTGAAACCAGGATACGCCGTCCAATGCTTTTTCCCAGTCGATCATTCCCGGCTGAATGGCGGCTATGGAGGAATGTGCACGGTCATAAATGACTTTACTGGCCCGGGCCACAGCGCCGCTCTCGAGGAAGTAGATGCCCAGGCGTTCGCCGCCATAAACAATTTTACCGGTTCCCACGCCAAATCTTTTCAATTCCATTACACACGCCTGTGCCATATCGTTTTGCGGCAGGCGGGTAATAAAATCCACAGGAATGCCGAAATTGGCCAGAGATACGGCCACGTTGGCCTCACCACCGCCAAACTGGATGTTGAATTGCCGAGATTGGGAGAACCTTTCATAACCCGGAGTAGAAAGCCGGAGCATGATCTCGCCGAAAGTGATAACCTTGGTCATGGAATTGCAATTAATAACAATGAATAAGGCATAAAGATAGCATTCCCGTTATAAACTTACAAACCAAATCAAACCTCTTCATTAAAGAGGCAGCCTGTAGCTGATTCCGAAACTGATGAAATAATCCATGGCCTCTTCATTCAGTCCCAATCCGCCCGATGCATCCAGTTGCAGGTTTGGTTGAATTAAAAAGGTAATACCTCCGTCAATCAGATGTGTCGAAATTCCTTTTTCCGGAATTAATCCGAAAAACTCGATAAATGCTCCTGCTTTTCCGGTTATACTTAAACCCAATGCAACCGAATAAAAATAGGAAGGAACCGGTGTATCACCGTCCCATTCCGCTCCAAGGTTATACCCCAATGAAAACCTTTCGGATAATGTATGCGACAGTGAAAAGCGCATATTTGCTGCGGTATGGGATGTCTTAAATGTTTTGTGGGCTGTAAATGGCAGTTCCAGACCAGCCAGAAAAGCTATTTCGGGCATAAAGCCCTTCTCATGGGTGATTTGCAATTTTAATCCTGTATAAAGCGGGGAAAATCCGTAGGAGGAAGTCTTTCTCTCGATGCTTTGATCCGTGACTTCTTCACCGGCATATTCAATGCCCAGTCTCATCTCCATATTTTCGAGCAAGCCATACCGTATGAGGGAGGTATTATAGCTTATATTCTTCGCTTTGGCGAGCGAGTTTTCATCCAAAGCATACACGAAGCCCGATTCTATCTGGAGAGATCTCCAGGGAACCACAGTTGAAGATTCAGTTTGATCGGGTCTGTCGGTCACCAGTTCCGGCGCGTTCTCCTGTGCTTTAGCCTGAAAAAGAACAAAACCGGAAATAAGGCAAATTAATAGTATTTTCATACTGATACAACAACCGATATCAGAAAAGTTCAAGATTTTCTTCAACCTTTTAACGCATAACGGATCAGATTGGCAAGTGTTGGTTTCTGACCCTGCAAAAGGATACCTGTGCGGAAGATTCTCCCGCCGATCCAGACAGACAGGATGGTGAATAAAACCACACCTGCCAGTCCCGCATAAGGTTGCCAGGCGGGTATGGTCACAGGCGTCGCGAGTCTGGTCAGCATCAGCATGGGTGTGAAAGGTGGGAAAAGCGATAACCATGTGGAAAGACTGCTTGTGGGATTTTGCATAACCGGAACGATGACAAATAACGGAAGAAGAATCGGTAACATGGCCGGGAACTGCAAATTCTGGGAATCCTTGTTATCATTGCAGGCGGAGCCCAGGGCTGCCATCCCCGAGCCTGTCATGATCACAGACAGAATAAGGTAAACGAAGAACCAGGGAAGCACATGGTAGGGTATGGCTGCGTCCATCCCGATTTGTTTCATGGTGATGACAGCGCCCAAAACATAAATTGCAGCTATTGTAAGCGAAACACTTATACTGCCCAGAATTTTACCCATCATGAACTGGAAAGGGGTTATAGAAGCAAGTAATACTTCAGCAATTTTTTCCATCTTCTCTTCCATCACAGCTGTGAGTAAAGGAATTGCGCTCATCATAACAAGCATGAACATGAGCAAAACCATGAAATAAGGAACCAGGAACGATTCAAGCTCATTGGTTTTTTGTGCATCCTGCACATCACCGGTCCTTTTATCCACCTCCACCAGGCCCATGCCCTCCACATTGATATAGTAAAACAAATCCCGGGTTTCTTCAGGCGAAAGGTGCATTTCATCGATCCTTAGCTGACGGATATGGTTGTTTACCGGATCAGAAAACCAGTAGCGTACATCGTCCATAAAAGAATGTTCGGAATAATACCGGATCAATGCGTTTTCAAGGGTACTGTCGGGATGCAGAATCGAAGATCCAATCTCGACAAAAGCATGCAGTTCACCCGATCGGATACGGTCAGACAGATCAAGTCGCTGCTGGAAAGCATTTATAGTATCAGGTTGTATGAAATCCAGAATATATGCCGGTTTGACCTTTTCTCCGGTTTCTTTGTCAAAGATCTCATTTTCATTCCGGTACCTGGCCCTTTCTTCGAGGGTTTCCCGTATGATTTTCGAGTGATCTATCACTGCAATTTTCAGATCATCTGTATCGACCTTATTCCTGAAGATCATAAAGGCCGCCATTCCACCACCCATTAATACAGGCATCAGCACCAGGCCCAGAATAAAGCTTTTTGTTTTTACGGCCTCTTTGTATTCACGGAGGGCGATAATCAATATTTTACGCATGGTTGTCCTCCTTTCTTTCCGGTGCTGCAATACGTATGAAGATATCATACAGGGATGGCCGGGTAACTTCAAATTTAAGAACACGCGTTTTATTCATCAGGTCTGCAAGAATGACCTGGGAATCGGCTTTCGCACTAAGCCGTACTTCCTGAACCTGTCCGAAATCACTGATCTTCTCGATGTCCTTTATCCCCTCCAGTGCATCTGCTCCCAGTTCAGTCTGAATTCTCAGAGTATCACTTCCGTATTGATCCTGGATTTTGGCAAGTGTTCCGTCGAGAACCTTTCTCCCTTTGTGGATCATAAAAATGTAATCACACATCTTTTCTGCCATATTCATGTCGTGTGTGCTGAAAATCACGGTTGAACCTGCCTTTTGCAATTCGAGAAGGGCTTCCCTGAGAATTTCGGCATTTACGGGATCCAGTCCGCTGAAGGGTTCATCCAGGATGATAATCCCGGGCTTGTCGATTACAGTGGCAATGAACTGCAGTTTTTGTGTCATGCCTTTGCTGAGTGATTCTACTTTCTTATCCCTCCATGCTGATAAATCCAGTTTTTTGAGCCAGTAGTCAATTTCCTGTCGGATGTTTTTCCCGTTTTTAAGTTCTCCGTGGAACTTTAAAACATCATATACCTTCATTTTCTTGTACAATCCTCTTTCTTCAGGCAGATAACCGACATGATCAAGGCGCTGATCCTTTTGCTCTTTTCCAAAGAGAAGAATTGTCCCCTGATCGGGATAAAGGATGTTCATGATCATCCGGATGGTGGTGGTTTTCCCGGAACCATTGGGGCCAATGAATCCGTAAATAGTTCCGGAAGGCACTTTCAGGTCCAGTTCATTTACCGCAGTAAGTGCTCCGAATTTCTTGGTAACCTGTCGGAGTTCAATGATGTCCATAAGGGTTATTATGAATTGAATGATTGGGTGTCAGCAATTCTGCAGGACTAAGTTATAATAGTTTTTAATTTGCGTGATCTTTTATTAATTATATTATTATCTTTAATACCCGCCAATACCCATTATTCATACAAAAGTAATACTTCTTGACCATGAATCCTCCTTTAATAGCTGTTATCGGAAGCAGTAACACCGACATGGTGGTTAGGACAAAGCATCTGCCAGTAGCGGGAGAAACCACCCTCGGAGGTGATTTCTTCATGAATCCCGGAGGAAAAGGTGCCAACCAGGCTGTGGCAGCCAGAAGGCTGGGCGGAAATGTGAATTTCATTGCCAAAATAGGGAATGATATTTTTGGCAAGGAAGCCCTGCAACTGTTTAAATCCGAAGGTCTAAACACGGATCATGTTGTCACCGACGTGATGAATCCTTCAGGTGTGGCCCTGATCGCTGTTGACGAACATGCCGAGAATCTGATCGTTGTTGCTCCAGGTGCCAACAGCAACCTTTCAGTAATAGACCTCGAAGCGGCCAGGGCGGAAATCACCCGGTCAGAGATCATTCTCCTGCAGCTTGAAATTCCATTGTCCACTGTGATGTATGCTGCGGAAATGGCATTTACAGCTGGTAAAAAGGTGATCCTGAATCCGGCGCCTGCCTGTGAATTGCCCGATGAGCTTTTAAAAAGGCTGTACCTGATAACACCCAATGAGACCGAAGCCGGAACTTTAACCGGGGTAACTGTAAATAACACGGATACTGCGCTGGAAGCATCAAAAATTCTGACGGACAAAGGGGTAAAGGCGGTAATAGTGACCCTGGGAAGCCAGGGCGCTTTTTATTTCGATGGTCTGGAAGGGAAATTAATCCCGGCCCAAAAGGTAAAGCCTGTGGATACAACAGCTGCAGGTGATGTGTTTAATGGCGCGCTGGCAGTAGCTTTGGCTGAAGGCATGGATATGGAGGATGCTATTCTGTTTGCCAACAAGGCAGCGGCCATTTCGGTTACCCGCATGGGAGCGCAGGCTTCCGCGCCGTATCGTGGAGAGATTGATTAATATAAAATATATAGTATGATAAAAAATATTCTGGCACCACTTGCGCTGGCATTGCTGTTTTTACAGGGATGCAAACCTGAAACCGCTTTGCAGGAACCAGTAAAGATTATTTTTGACACGGATTTCGGGCCCGATTATGACGACGTCGGAGCGCTGGCTTTTCTGCATGCCATGGCGGACAGTGGTAGGGCCGAGATATTGGCCACTTTGTCATGTAACCGGCATGAATTGGTTGGTCCCGGTATTGAAGTATTGAATACCTGGTTCGGTAGAGCTGGTTTGCCCCTGGGAGCTCCAAAATCAGCTGCTGTTGATCAGGGCTCCTGGCAACATTGGCTTGATACGCTTGTTGCAAAGTATCCTCACAGGATTGAAAAGACATCAGACTTGCCTGACGCTGTTGATGTCTACAGAAGAATACTGTTTGCCCAGCCGGATACCAGTGTCACTATTGTGACAGTTGGTTTTCTGACCAACCTGGCCAATCTGCTCAGATCCCAACCTGACAGCATTTGTCCGTTAACCGGCACAGACCTGGTTTCCAAAAAAGTGAAAAAGCTCGTTTCCATGGCCGGAACATTTCCTCTGGGTAAGGAATTCAATGTGCACATGGATTCAACAGCCTCATCGTTTGTTTTTAAGAACTGGCCAACCCGGGTAATTTTCACGGGTTTTGAGATCGGCTGGGAAATCCGCACGGGACTTCGCCTTATAAAAATGGAAATGCAGAACAACCCGGTGAAAGACGTGTTCAGCATCTGCCTACCCATGGCTGAAGAGGACAAAGATGGCCGTATGAGCTGGGATGAAACTGTGGTTTTGATAGCTGTATATGGCACAAAAGGTTTTTTCACTGTTGTGCCCGGAGAGATCACCGTAAATCCCGATGGCAGCAATGGCTGGAACAGCATGGCTGATGGAAAGCATGTATATGTTGTGCAGGATATGCCGGTTGATCAGATGAGCCGCTTCATCGAGGACAGAATGATGCACATTCCAAAACACTAAACTATATATCCAATGAAAAGTAAAATCCTGACAGCATTAATCTGTTTCTCTTCCGTTTGGATTTCCTGTGACAAGACTAATCAGGAATACCGGATCATTGATCCCGAAACCCTGAAGGACAAAATCGCCGGCGGTTGGGCCGGCAAAATGATCGGCGTCACCTATGGGGGGCCTACAGAGTTCAGGGCTCAGGGCACCACCTATGAAGACACGATCCGCTGGTCTCCGGCCAATATTGATGAAAGCTTATGGCAGGATGATATTTACGTGCAGCTCACCTTTCTTATGACCATGGATCAGTATGGCCTGGATGCCCCGGCCAAGAAATACCAGGAGATGTTTGCCAAAGCAGGCTATCCGTTATGGCATGCCAATGTTCAGGCCCGGAAAAATTATTATGACAGCATATTTCCGCCTCAGTCGGGAAATCCTCAATACAACATCCATGCGGATGATATTGATTTTCAGATCGAATCGGATTACATCGGGTTCATGTGTCCCGGGATGCCGCAACAGGTTGTCAGTATTTGCGATAAGATAGGTCATATCATGAATTACGGAGACGGCCTCTATGGAGGAATCTTTGTGGCCGCCTTATATGCGGAAGCCTTCTTTGAATCCGACGTGAACAAGGTCATTGAGCATGCACTTTTATCAATACCGGCCGAAAGTGATTATGCCCGGATCATATGCGATGTGATCGTGCTTCACAAGCAATACCCGTCTGATTGGAGAGCGGCCTGGAAAGAACTGGAATCCAAATGGGGCGGGGAGGATATTTGCGGAGCCGGAAGCACCTTTAATATAGATGCCAAACTAAACGGCGCTTATATTGTGATGGGACTACTTTATGGAGAAGGGGATCCCTTCAGGACGCTTGAGATTTCAACGCGTTGCGGACAGGACTCAGATTGCAATCCATCCAATGCCATGGCTGTATTGGGTGTTATGAAGGGATTGAGTAATCTGCCGGTAAGGATGCAACATGGAATAAATGCGATCGGGGATTCAATTTTCATCAATACGACATACAGTTTCAACAAAGCTGTGAATAGCACTTATTCCTATGCCCTTGGCTTCATTCAGGAAAATGGCGGGAAAGTGTCAGACAGTGAAATTAAAATTAAAAGGCAGGATCCCGTTGCCTTGCCGCTGGAAGTTTCTTTTCCTGACCTGGTATTCGATCACAAAATTTCCGTCTTCGGTGAGTCAACCTGGAAGTTCAAAGGGAAATGGGAAACTTTGAAAACCATTCCGTGGGGCGAAAAAAATCCTGTCAGTCAGTCGGTTTACTCCGAAAATTCCGGTGATGAAGCCGAGCTTACTTTTACAGGTACCGGCATAACCCTGATGGGGAACTGGACCAAAGACGGCGGCACGGCATACCTATATCTCGACGGGGAATTGAACAGGACAATTGATTCTTATTTCTTCCGGAGCAACCAGGAACACTATGATATCAACCTGTGGCATGTCTTCGGACTCGCACCGGGAAATCACACCATCAAATTAAAAGTGAAAGGTGAAAAGCGGGCAGAATCCATGGGAACGCGGGTATATATTACCGAAGCCCTTATTTTCAATACTGCCCCGAAGAATAGCGTGAATTACAAATTTTCTTTTGAAAAATAATAAAGCATATCATGTACATCGTTGAATCGTACACAACTGCCGTTGTCCTCACATTCATTACCATGTTGTGCTGGGGATCATGGGCCAACACCCAGAAAATCGCCAGGGGCTACCGTTTTGAACTTTTTTACTGGGACTATGTGCTGGGAATCCTGATTTTCTCATTGATTCTTGGATTTACCCTGGGCAGTAATGGATCTGCAGGAATGAGTTTTACCCATAGTATTTCACAGGCTTCCGCCCGGAATATAGGGAATGCCATGCTGGGCGGTGTCGTTTTTAACCTGTCGAATATCCTCCTGGTTGCAGCCATTGCCGTTGCAGGCATGTCCATCGCATTTCCCGTAGGTGTGGGTCTTTGCATGGTACTTGGCGTAATCATCAATTATATTGCAACGCCCAGGGGAGATGCAGTCACCTTGTTTGTCGGGGTAGCACTGGTTACACTGGCCATTGTGCTGGATGCCCTGGCTTATCGCAAACTGACCAGCAGTCAGCAAACCACACCGGCCAAAGGCATCATCCTTTCCGTAATGGCAGGCTTTCTGATGGCTTGGTTCTTTCGTTTTGTCGCAAGTTCCATTGCCACTGATCCGGTAATTCCGGAAGCAGGGAAGCTCACTCCCTATACGGCTTTCTTTTTCTTTGTCATGGGTATCGTGCTCAGCAATCTGCTGTTCAATACCTTTTTAATGAAAAAGCCCATTACCGGTGAACCGGTTACTTTCAAACAATATTTCAGTGAAGGGCCTAAAGGACACCTGGCGGGAATCCTCGGAGGCATGATCTGGGCGCTTGGAACAGCCCTGAGTCTTATAGCAGCCGGAAAAGCAGGGTATGCGATATCTTTCGGACTGGGGCAGGGAGCAACGCTCATCGGTGCGTTGTGGGGCGTTTTCATCTGGAAGGAATTCAAGGCGGCACCCAAAGGCACGAATTTACTGCTTGCCCTGATGTTCCTGTTGTTTGTCGCAGGCCTGGGTTTGATCATTATTGCCGGAATCTGAGGTAAATGAACTTATCCAATATTTTAGAGGTTTATTATGAAAAAGGTAAAAAATCTTTCAGTTTGGATCACTAGTTTGTGTTTTGCCTGTTTTTTGCAGAATTATTCCTGTACAGGCAAATCCGGAACCACGACTGCAACAGGTGAAGAATTACAATCAGAAGCGCCTGACACGGCATGGCATGAACTTTTTAACGGAACGGATCTCACAGGATGGCAACATGTGGGAGATGGTTTTATGACCGTAGAGGATGGGATCATCCGGACGCACGGTGGCATGGGATTGCTTTACTGGACGGGAAGCAGGATCGGCAACTGCATTTTACACGTGGAATGGAGAATGGAGAAGGAAAACAGCAATTCCGGGGTATTCGTCAGGATCCCTGTTGAACCCAAAGAGGCCTGGATGCCGGTATTTTATGGTCACGAGATACAGGTGGACAACCACCCGGAACTTTCGGGTGAGGATGAATACCATGCCACCGGTCAGATCTATGCCATGACAAAACCCCTTGCGCAAGCCTGGAAACCGGGACCGGAATGGAATACCTTTGACATTACCCTCGATGGTCCCCGGACTGTTGTTTACCTGAACGGCATGAAGGTTACCGATTATACCGACGGTGATCCCATACCGGAACGCAAGTTTGATTTTGAGCCATTCCCCGGACCCAGGCCTGATTCAGGGTATTTCGGGTTGCAAAACCACGGTGAGCATGATGTGGTTTTTTACAGGAGAGTGGCCCTGAAAAAACTGCCTCCGAAAATATAATTACCCCTCATTAAACATTTTAATTATGAAAAAAGAATTATCACGCCGGAAGTTTCTGCAAACAAGCGCCCTGGCCACAGGAGGTCTGGTGACAGCCAACACCATAAGGCTTGAAGCAAGCCCTGTTTTGAAAACCAGAAAAGTAGCGCCGGGCGATCAACTTCGCTTCGGCATCATAGGCATTGGCATGCAGGGATCGGGACTGTTATCCGGGGCTCTGTCCATCCCGGGTGTTGAATGTGCAGGGGCCGCTGACCTGTATGACGGACGTCACACCCTTGCCAAAGAAATTACCGGTAATCCTGACCTGTTTACAACACGTCGTTACCAGGATCTGCTGGAGCGGAAGGATATCGACTGCATTATTGCTGCGGTGCCCGACCACTGGCATAAAAAGGTGGTTGTAGATGCCTGCAATGCCGGCAAGGATATTTACTGTGAAAAGCCCATGTCGCACAGTATTGCAGATGGTTTTGAAATGGTGGAGGCCGCAAGCCGGAATAACCGTATTATACAGATAGGATCACAGCGCACCAGCTCTGCCATTTGTGCAAAATCCCGTGAACTTTACGCAGCAGGCGTCATCGGCGAAATTGAACATGTTGAGCTTTCACTCGGCCGGAACGATCCCACCGGGGCATGGCAGTATCCGCCGCCAACAGATCTTTCTCCTGCCAACCTCGACTGGAATACCTGGCTGGGAACCGCCCCGAAAATACCGTTCAATCCCCTGCATTTTGCCCGGTGGCGCTGCTGGAAGGAATACGGTACCGGTGTCGGCGGTGACCTGATGGTGCACCTGATCAGCGGAATGCTGTATACCCTGGGATGGAATGAGATCCCCCGGTCGGCACAATCCCTCGGCGGCATCTTCCGCTGGAAGGATGGCCGCAATATGCCCGATCTGCACCTGGTACTTTTCGATTTCCATGGCGTACCGGTATATGTGCGGTTAGGCCTGGGGACCGAATCACCCGAACTGGCCCGTTTTTATGGTCCAAAGGGAATTCTCGACCTTCAGGGCTCCTTAATACAGCTGTCGCCGCAACCCGGAATTGATACGTACCCCAGCTATTATGCCTCCGGGTTTCCGAGGGCAATGCAGGAAGAATACTATAGCAGGTGGAAAGAGGAAAATGCGCCCCAACCCGGCAGGGAACCCTTATCCGATAAGACAACCTGGAGTGGACATGATTATGACGATATGGTGCCCCACCTGGTCAATTTTTTCGAAGCGGTAAAATCACGCAAACCTGTGGCACAGGACGCAGTTTTCGGCAATCATGCCGCCATTGCCTGTCACATGGCGAACGAATCGTATTTCCGGCAGAAACAGGTTATTTGGGACGAGAAAACAAAAACGGTTGTGTAAAAATAGGTAGAGACGGGTTTCAAACCCGTCTCTACATTTTTATTTAAACAACCTTCATATTCACCGGATCCCAGTTGATGATTTTTTTCTGGAAATAGCTGTCGTTGCAGGCCAGTGTGGGAGCTGCCGCCCTGAAAGCAAACTCGGGTCCTTCCACCAGGGGCAGGTTGTTACGAACGCCATCGAAGAAATTTCTGAAATGTTCCACGTGCTCGTCATATTCTTCCGGCGCCACGTAAGTAACACCCGGCACTTCCGGCCTTTTCCGGTCTTCCGCCGTGTACTTGAGATCATATTGTTTCATGAGTTCATCCTGCATGGCTTGCGGATAAGAGTAAATAGCATCCCAGCCGCCGATTCCCGGGGCTTTCGACATGATGCTGTGGGTAAGGCTGAAGCCGTTATCAAGCATTTCCAGCGCGCCTTCACTCCCAATAAAACGGGTCACACCCTTGTCACCCAGTCCACTGACGAAATTCACCCTTAACATTACCTGGAAAGCAGGATGCTCTTTCGATTCAGGGTACTGCATAACGGCAGTCATCACATCCGGAACATCACGGCCGTCTTTCCAATAGCAAAGCTGTCCGGATGCAAAGATGGTCTTTGGTCCGAGTGAATCGGTTACCAGGTGAATGCCGGATAATAAATGAACAAACAGGTCGCCGGCGACACCGGTGCCGAAATCGCTGTAATTTCTCCACCAGAAGAACTTTTTCGGATCATAGGGCATTTTTGCCATGCCTTCGATGTAGCGATCCCAGTCAACGGTCTGCGGAGATCCGTCGGTCGGCATGGTATACTCCCAGGCTCCGAGGGCATCCTGCCTGTCGAATGAGGCTTCAATGCAATTCAGCTGACCAATAGCCCCGCTCTTGTACAATTCTTTGGCTTTTGCATAAACAATGCTGCTGACCCGCTGACTACCCACCTGCATGGGTTTATTGGTCTTTTTCTGGGCAGCGATCACAGGAAGTCCGTCACTGATCTTCTGAACGACCGGTTTTTCACAATACACTGCCATACCGCTGTTCATGGCATCGATGGAAATCCGGGCATGCCAGTTATCGCTGGTGGCAATAATGACGGCATCAATGTCCTTGCGCTGCAATATTTCACGGTAATCACGGGTAGTGAAGATGTGGTCGCCATACTTTTCCCTGGCACGAATCAGCCTGCCGGTATACAGATCACACACGGCAGCCAGCTCAACGCCGGGTATTTTGAGCGCCGAATCCGTGTCGGCATGGCCCATGATGCCCATACCAATGGTGGCAACGCGGATCTTATCGTTGGAGCTGATCCTCGGTTTATATGGAATTACCCTCTTCTCACTGCCTTCTGAAGCGAAGGACTTCAGTGAGCCTGCGGCGATCAGTAAGGATGTGCCTCCCAATTGCCGGATGAATCTTCTGCGTGATGGTTTGACTTTCATATGAATGGTTTTTTATGTATGAAAAGCGTATTAATTGTTATCTTTAACAAGTTCAAATACTTTATAAAATTATTATTTTCACAACAATTCAGTCTATTTAAGAAGTAAAAAGTAAGTCATTGAATAAACTGACGGTTTTTGCATGGAACTTTATCTGATCATTGCTGCGCTCGTGCTTTTGTTGGTGAACCTGATCTTTCAACTGCTTTCACCTCCGGGGAAAATACTGACCGGTCTTTCGGCGCGGCTCGACCAAACCGATAAAAACAGTGAAAGGGTTGAGAATACGGTCAGGGAAGAAGTAAAAACAAACCGCCAGGAGCTCTCGGGAACACTCAGCAGTTTTCAATCCTCATTTCTTGAAACCCAGAATATCACTTCGAAATCACAACTCGATCAGCTAAAAGCCATTTCTGATTCAAATCGTGAGGAACTAACCCGTGTGCTCAAGGAATTTCAGACGTCATTTGACCGGAATGTGGAATCCTTTAATACCTTGCAGAGAGAAAAATTCGGGCAGCTGGAAATCAAGCAGCAGGAGTTGATACAAAATACAGAAAAGAAACTCGAGCAGATGCGTGAGACTGTGGACGAGAAACTGCAAAAGACCCTGAATGAAAGGCTCGGGCAGTCCTTTGAACTGGTAAGCCGTCAGCTGGAGAGCGTCCAAAAAGGACTTGGGGAAATGCAGAATCTGGCCCAGGATGTCGGTGGACTGAAGAAGGTGCTGAGCAACGTGAAAATGCGGGGAGGCCTGGGTGAGGTGCGTCTTGAAATGTTACTGGAACAGATCCTTGCCCCTGAGCAATATGAAGCCAATGTGAAAACCAAGAAGGGATCCTCTGACAGGGTTGAATTTGCCATTAAGCTGCCGGGCAGGGATGAGGAAAGAGGTGTTGTTTATCTTCCCGTTGACGCCAAGTTCCCGCAGGAAGCCTATCACCATCTCACCGAGGCTTATGAAAACGGTGATGCGGATGCCATTGAGGCTTCCTCCCGAAACCTGGAGGCGATCATCAAAAAGATGGCCCGTGATATCCAGGAAAAGTATATTGATCCTCCCAATACCACAGATTTCGGGATCATGTTCCTCCCTTTCGAAGGTGTTTTCGCGGAGGTCATAAGGCGTTCCGAGCTGATTGAACAATTGCAGCGTGATTTCAGGATCATGGTAACCGGTCCGACTACCCTGGCCGCCATCCTGAACAGTCTGCAAATGGGATTCAAAACCCTCGCGATCCAGCAAAGAAGCAGTGAAGTCTGGAAGGTGCTGGGCGCAATTAAAACCGAATTCGGAAAATTTGGCGGCATGCTGGAGAAAGCGCAGAAAAACCTGCATACCGCAACCAACCAGTTGGATGAACTGGTGGGCAAAAGAACAAAGGCCATTCAGCGACGGCTGAAGGATGTGGAATCTCTGCCTCAGGGTGAAGCCGCTCAGTATTTGCCTGAAATGACAGATTCGGAAGACGATATCGAAGAGGATCAGCCGGAAGAAAGCTGACCTGCCGGACATTATTTTTTTGCTAACAGGAATACAATGAACAGCATCAAACAGGAATTCATGGAGGCTCAATCGGTACTGGACGCATTCCTGTCCGATGACGCCAACTTTGCAGGAATAGAACTTGCGGGATCTATCATGGTTGATTCCCTGAAAGCAGGACATAAACTCATTTCCTGCGGCAATGGAGGATCCATGTGCGATGCCATGCATTTTGCCGAAGAATTGTCAGGTTTATACCGCAACCAGCGAAAAGCGCTGGCTGCTCTTTCCATCTCTGACCCTTCACACATCACCTGTGCGGGAAATGATTTTGGATTCGATCATGTCTTTTCGCGCTATGTTGAAGCAGTGGGACAGCAACACGATGTTCTGCTGGCCATCAGTACCAGCGGCAACTCGGCCAACGTTATAAATGCCGCTGAGGCTGCTAAATCAAAGGGTATGAAGGTAATCGGACTTACAGGAAAGGACGGAGGCAGGCTTTCCGGGTTATGCGACGTTGAAATCAGGGCTCCGTATACGAAATTTTCAGACCGGACACAGGAAATTCACATCAAGATCATTCATGCGCTGATTCATTACATTGAGCTGAATACCTGACCTTCCATACCTACCTGTATGTCACAGCTTTTCCATTTCATAACTCCGGCCGTAACCCTGATTGCACTGATGATTTCACTGGTTTGCAATCCGCTGAAAGCCCAGCAAAACAATACCCTGTTTTTCATGCATTCAATACCGGAGTCTAACTTCATTAATCCTGCCGTACAGGGAGATTGCGGGGTTTTTATAGGGTTGCCCCTGGTTTCTTCCGTGCATATGAATTTCGCCAACAGCGGATTTGTTTTGGGAGATGTGGTAACCATTTATACCGATAATACCTTCAAAAGAAAGTCTGATTTTAACACCCAAAAGATCAGGGGACTGAACTATTTTGTCACTGAGCTGCATACCACTCTTCTGGCAGTAGGTATTCAACGCGATGATCTGTACTATACCTTCACGGCCATAGAGAAAGATAATGCCATCGGAGTGTATACCAGGGATCTCGTTGCTTTCGCCCTGCGCGGCAGCCAGGAATTTGAGGGACAGGCCGTTCAGTTGAAAGGAGCAAGACTTAATTTCAACCATTACCGGGAATACGCTCTCGGAGTTTCAAAAAACTATGGTGACGGTCTCACACTCGGACTGAAAGCCAAACTTCTTTTCGGTAAATTCAACCTGACCACCGGCAACAGTCAGATTGAAGCATTTGTTGATGAAACTTCAGACGATATTGTATTTGATATCGATGGTGGTTTTAACAGCTCAATGCCATCTTCGCTCAGGATGGAGGGTGTGGGTACGTATCGTTTTTACACGCGGTATGATGCCTCCATTTTCAAACATCTGATGAATGGGCGCAATCCGGGCTTCGCATTCGATTTCGGCATGATATACCGTTATAGCGAACGCCTGACCCTGTCGGGAAGCCTGCTCGACCTGGGAATGATCTTTTACAGAAGCAATCTTACCGGGTATACCCTTCAGGGGAATCACAGCTATTACGGACCCTTCGGCACAGGGCCCATTAATGAGAACTATCTCTGGGATGTGTTCGACGAGCTGAACCAGAATATGGATGAAGAAATTACCGACGAACCCTATACGTACTTTCTTGATCCTAAGCTATACCTTGGCGCCGCATACCAACTCAACAAGAAATTCGACCTCAATTTCCTGCTCTATAACCGGCTTCTACCCGGCAAATTGCAGACCGGGGCAACAGTCTCCTTGTTGACAAGGCCTTCGGATAAGCTGGAGGCGAGTGTCAGCGTATCGTATATGAACCGAAGCTTCACCAACCTGGGTTTTGGTATCGGGTATGGCAAAAATCCCCTGCAATGGTATGTGGTCAGCGATAATATCCTGGGTTTCATTTTGCCCTTGAGCATGAAAAGTGCCAATCTGAGGTTCGGCGTGAATCTGTTTTTCGATTGCGGGAAAAAATTCAGTATGAATGAATGCGGTTGTGAATGGCTGAGAGATGCCGAGGAACGCAGGTTAAGGATTGAGAACGCCAAGCGCGGCAGGAAAGTTAAAGGCAATTAATGCCTGTCAGATTCGTCAAATTTCTCCGTTCGGCTTAGGCTGTGCCTGAGCCGTATATATGTCTCCTGACTGTGCCTGTCAATTTGATAAATTGAATAGAATTCAGGCCATAAAGCATGAAAGGATAGGCTCGGCTTAGGCACAGCCTAAGCCGAACAGGGGAGGAAGTTAAAAAAACTTCGCTGAGCGAAGGAGTGTTAGTCAGGCATTTTATCCGTTTTAATTCTATTGTTTTGTCCATGTTATTGTTGGTTCACCACCACCACCATGAACAGTCCATGACATAGTCTTTTTTTCTGTACTCCATAGCACATCATATGTATCTGCTGGAATAATCAGAACAGAAGCTTGGGAGCAAAACGGCAAATCAATGGTAATTGTATTCTCTGAATCATTTACAAGATAAGTTGTTGCATTACAGGTAGCACTGGGTTGAACTCCGATAATATTTAATATGTATTTGTTGTTTTCATCGAAATTAATTTCACGATTTGGAGCTTCCCAATCACCAATAATAAATTCAGAAAGAATCTGTTCTTCCTCTTTTTTACAATTTGTGGCGAATAAAATAAAAATTGTTGCGATGATAAATAAAACATTTTTCATGATAATTGAGATTTAAATGATTCTAGGCAGTACATTACAATATCCGGACAATCTGACTACTTTGGCCGGACTAAATAGAAAATATTGAAGTTGCTGATTTTTAAAGAGTATTCTCATCTTAAAAAGTGGATATACAAATCTATCCATTTTAGTTTAAATTTATGACTTCTTTTTGTTTTACTCTTGCTTCCCCCTGGCGAGGTCAAGAAAATTTCGCAAAACGCGAGACTTTGCCCCTCTAAAGCAATTATAGAATTCGGAGTGGCAATCATTTTCCTGAAACATATTACCCTTAAAAATGCCCTGAGATTAACATTTCAGGGCATTATTTTATTTTGCGTAAATACAAATAGACTATTTGACTTTAATAAATTTGAATTCTCCTACTTTTACACCATCAGCTGTAAATTGCGTCATAGTCCTATTTGTTGGAGTTTTAAATTCAAATTCATATTTAGCAAGAACTTTTTCAGGGTTTAAGTTATCAACTATATCCACACTTAGCTTTTTATCAGTAGTGAACAAGCCAATCCATGTATAGTAATCTCCGTTGGGATAAAGTAATAAACCTTTGAACTTACCATCTCTTTTATCAAAACCAGCATTATTCAGATACAAATCGGATTTCTTACCCTTGATAATCTGAGATACAGTTGTTGTATGTGTTTTTCCATAGGGTATGCACTCCCACACTTCAACAGTGTCTTTATTAATATCACAATTCCAGGTGCCTAAGAACTGTTGAATTAACTCCACCTGATTGAGTTGTGTCTGTGCAGTTTGCGCGAGTATTCCATTGGCACAGATTAAAAGTAATACCGCGATCGTCATGGTTAAGCCAATTTTTTTCATAAGCTTTGGGTTTAGGTAAATACTTGTGAGTTAGTTTTGACCACAGGTCAGAGAAGGGAAATTAAATTTACGACATATTGGAGCTGAAGTCAAGTGCATTTTGACGAATTGGGTAAGTTTTTACCTGGGGGATTGTCAACATGGCCCCAGATTCCAGAATCGCAATTGCATTAGTATCGCATTTATCTTTGCCACTAAACCATAAATGCAATTATTAAATGATAAGTTCGAAACAAAAATTCTACTGAAAAGCCTATAAGTTATGTCTATTCAGTATTCTTTATAATATTCTGTATGAACATATTGTGGTAGATTTTGTTTAACATAGAATTACCGCTCTATGGAAATCGTAGTTATTAGTTTGGCTGCATTTTTAACAGCCATTCTTACATTCTTTTCTGGTTTTGGACTTGGGACAATCTTAATGCCTGTCTTTGCTATCTTTTTCCCGATAGACATTGCGATTGCATTAACTGGTGTGGTACATTTTTCCAATAACCTTTTCAAAATTTCTTTGGTCGGCAAGCATGCTGATAAAACAGTTCTGATTAGATTCGGAATTCCTGCAATCATAGCATCTTTTGCGGGGGCATGGTTATTACTCAGAATCACTAAGATGCCATCAATTTTCGAATATCACCTGTGGGACAAGAATTTTGAAATTACTCCCGTTAAACTTGTAATCGCTATACTGTTAGTTATCTTTTCACTACTTGAAATTTTGCCGTCCGTCAAAAAAATTCAATTCAGCAGAAATAAACTCGCTCTTGGTGGAGTTCTAAGTGGCTTTTTTGGTGGTTTAACAGGTATTCAGGGGGCGATAAGAAGCGCATTCCTAATAAAGAGTGGATTAACAAAAGAAGCATATATTGCCACCGGAGTTGTAATTGCAAGTCTGGTGGATTTCACAAGACTTTCAGTTTATTCATCACGATTTAAAGAAGCGAACCTGCATGAATATTTGATATTAATCATCGCTGCAACAATGGCAGCCATTGCCGGGGCATTTATTGGAAATAAACTCCTGAAGAAAATAACATTAAGGTTTATTCAAGTCTTGATTGCAATAATGCTCTTCCTGATTGCCATTGCGTTGGGAGCGGGAATAATCTAAAACCCTGGGGACATGAAAAAATTTCAAATTGCCATTTTTAAAACGGTAGACGATTACAGGTCTGTAATGCCCCGATTGATTGTCGGATTAGTATTCCTTTCAGAAGGAATACAGAAGTTTATTTTTCCAGAACTGACAGGGGCAGGTCGGTTTGAAAAAATCGGATTTGCAAATCCTGAGTTTCTGGCATCATTTGTTGCCTCTTTTGAAATTGTTTGCAGTGTGTTCATTTTAATTGGTTTATCGGTTAGAATTGCTGCAATACCTCTGTTAATCATCATGATAACTGCAATTGCGACAACAAAGATTCCTATTTTACTGGGGAAAGGATTCTGGTCAATGGCTCATGAAGCAAGGACAGATTTTGCCATGACCATGCTTATTGTTTTTCTTCTCATTTATGGGTCAGGCAAATTGTCCATTGATTCCGTGATACAACAAAGGTGGAAATCAAGATAGCCATTATTGGATGATAAGGTTACCTTTATGCACGTGAATATTATAAATTTTAATTCAAGGATCATGAAACTGCAAATCATACTTGTATTGTTCATGGGCATTCTGTTCCAGGGCCTGTCATGTTACGGACAGGTTTTGACAGACTCAACCAAAACACTGAGAATTGAAACAATAGACGGGAACATTTACATAGGTAATTTGATTACCGAGGATTCTCTGACTTTGGTAGTAAAGACAGAAAGACTTGGTGTAATCCATATTCCCCTGGCTGATATAAAGTCAAGAACAGAATTGTCGGCTGCTAAAAAGGTGGAGGGGCAGTTTTGGCTGCCGAATCCCCAGTCATCACGCTATTTCTGGGCTCCGAACGGGTACGGACTCGAAGAGGGCTCGGCTTATTACCAGAATATATGGATCTTATACAATCAGGTATCTGTTGGATTAACCAAAAACTTTTCAATCGGAGCAGGTATGTTGCCTTTGTTCCTGTTTGCCGGAGCATCGACACCGATTTTCTTCGTGCCCAAGATCTCTCTACCGGTTGTCAGGGATAAATTTAGTGTAGGTACAGGTGCTTTTCTGGGCACGATCCTGGGAGAGGAGACGGGTTGGTTCGGACTGCTTTACGGCACTTCCACTTTTGGATCGAGAGACAGGAACATCAGTCTGGGTATGGCTTACGGATTCAGCCAGGATCAATGGATGCAAAGGCCGCTCTGGAATATCAGCAGCATGATCCGGACCGGTCCGAAAGGCTACCTGATCACGGAAAATTATATCATTTCCGGCTCCGATGCAACTGTTGTCATTGTCTCCCTGGGAGGCAGGACGATGATCCGCAGCGTTGGCCTCGACTACAGCTTGTGGCTTCCGTTCAGCGGCGAAATGGATTCCTTTGTGGCGATTCCTTTTCTGGGAATAACTGTCCCGATCGGTAGAAAGAAATAAATTGCGGTGTTGTTCAAATGGACTTTCATGGGTAACCGGGGACTTACCATGAGTCTTTTTGCAATTGATCCATTTATGGTTTTTGCTTGTTAAATTCGTGTGAAAATGGTCATCTGATCATGTACATTCAAAGATTTTCAGTATCTTAGTGGTCCTCAAAAATGTGAAGAGTTTTGGAGGGATTACTATTGGGCAGCTATACCTGATGGCTGCCCTTTTTTCATGCCGGATTATTAGGGGCAAAGCCCGGCGCTAAGCAGAGTTTTCTTAACTCTGCTTGCTGCAACTGTAGTCTGTGACTATAGCTGTCAACTTAAGCTATTGTAGAAAGCACGGAGTGCTTTAATGTGAATAGCGCCGGGTGAAACCCGGTGTCAAACAAGCGAATGAAAAACTCACAACCACGGAGTGGTTGAATATTAATTGATAGCATTTCAACGACAAATTCAACC
>JAFGGU010000013.1 GCA_016930375.1 Bacteroidales bacterium
ACCTACAACCTACAACCTACAACCTACAACCTACAACCTACAACCTACAACCTACAACCTACAACCTACAACCTACAACCTACAACCCATATTACTTTCCTCCTAAAAATCACCTCCATAACTTACTATTGAATAATTTTTTATAATTTCGCCCTGTTTTTCATATTGAAATCTTAATGCAAAGTAATGACTGAAAAGCAAAGAACAATTGCTAAACCGGTAAGTCTTAAAGGAAATGGATTGCATTCAGGAGTTGAAGTTGAGGTAATCATAAATCCTGCCCCGGAAAATTACGGATATCAGTTTAAAAGGACAGATGTGGAAGGCACCCCGGTCATCAGGGCGCTCGCTGAGTATGTGAAAATAACCGAACGGAGCACCACCATCGTTGACAAGGGCGCTTCGATAACCACCGTGGAACATTTACTGGCCGCGCTATACGGTTTGGGTGTTGATAATGCGCTTATGGAAATCAACGGCCCCGAAGTTCCCATTATCGATGGCAGCTCCAAACCTTTCGTATCGGCAATACTTTCAGCAGGAATTGTTGAGCAGGAGGCCGACCGGGTTTACTATGCCATACGTGAAAAGGTCGAATACAAAGATGAAGCCAGGGGCATTGAAATTGTCGCCTATCCTGATGATGACTTTTTATTGGATGTGCACATTGATTATGACTCGAAGGTCGTCGGGCACCAATATGCATCCATGAAAAACATCAGTGAATTCAAGTCCGGGTTTTCCGCCTGCCGGACCTTTGTTTTTCTCCATGAACTCGAATACCTGCAGAAGAATAATCTGATCAAAGGGGGTGATCTCGACAATGCCATTGTGATCATTGACCGCCCGGTAACCCAGGATGAAATCGACAGGCTGGCCAAATTGTTTAACAAACCCAGCATCAAGGTCAAGCCCGAAGGCATTTTGAACAATGTCGAACTTGCCTTTGCCAATGAACCGGCCCGCCATAAACTGCTCGACGTGATAGGCGATCTGGCGCTTTGCGGCGTGCGGCTGAAGGGGCGTATTATTGCCAGTAAACCCGGCCACAATGCCAACGTGGAATTTGCCAAAATCCTCCGCAAAAGCATCAAAGCAAGCCATAATAAGCCGCTGCCACCCCATTACAACCCCGACCAGGTTCCGCTTTACGATATTAACCAGGTCCAGAAAATATTACCGCATCGTCATCCGTTCCTTCTGGTGGATAAGATCACCTCTTTGGACGAATGGGTTGTTACCGGAATCAAAAATGTAACCATGAATGAATCATTCTTTACAGGACATTTCCCTGAAGAGCCGATCATGCCTGGTGTTTTGCAGATCGAGGCGCTGGCGCAGGTCGGCGGAGTGCTTCTGTTAAGTTCCGTTCCGGATCCCGATAACCATCTCCTGTATTTCATGCGCATCGATTCTGTAAGATTCAAACGCAAGGTTGTACCGGGCGATACGCTGAATATCAGGATGCAATTGAAAGAACCCATTAAGCGGGGAATAGCCCTGTGCCGTGGCGAAGGATTCGTAGGTGAGACCATGGTGATAGAAGCTGAATTCATGGCGCAATTGGCCCGTAAGCCTGTAGTTTGATGACCAAATAAATTAAAATAGATACTCTCAGATGAGCAGTCAGTCCCTTTATTATTTGCATCCCGATGCCAAAATCGGGAAAAATGTTGAAATAGGTCCCTTTACAGCTATTTACGGAGATGTTGAGATCGGCGACAATACCTGGATCGCCAACAATGTTACCATTATGGACGGAGCCCGCATCGGGAAAAACTGCCGGATCTTCCCCGGAGCGGTTATTGCCGGCATACCGCAGGACCTCAAGTTCCAGGGCGAGATCACCACGGCTGAGATCGGCGACAATACAACCATCCGGGAATATGTTACAGTTAACCGCGGCACCAAATCCAAGGGTAAAACCGTGGTTGGTTCTGACTGCCTTTTGCAATCTTATGTTCATATTGCCCACGACTGCAGGATTGGCAACCACTGTATCCTTTCGGGATATGTCGGTCTTGGCGGCGAAGTCGTCATCGAAGACTGGGCGATTCTGGGCGGCGGAAGCCTGGTTCACCAGTTCGTGCGCATCGGAAGTCATGTTATGATCCAGGGTGGCTGCAAGGTTATAAAAGATGTCCCCCCCTACGTAATGGCAGGCAGGGATCCGGTTGTTTATGCCGGACTGAACCTGGTGGGCCTCAGGCGCCGTGATTTTTCATCTGATAAGATCCAGGAAATCCAGGAGATCTACCGTACCATTTACCAGAGAGGACTCAACAACTCGGATGCGATCAGGACCATTGAAGCCAGTATCCCGCAATGCGAAGAACGTGATCATGTCATTGAGTTTATAAGGACTTCCGAACGGGGAATCATCAAGAGCCTGATCGCCGAAGATCCGGATTGATTACCGCAGCGCATTCCACCCCTGCGCTTCAAGGGTTATGGCCTCCCCCTGCGCAGTGATCATTTTCAAATCCTCGGCAACATCTACCATATGTCCGATTATGCTGACTTCCTGACGGTTGCCGATTTTCTCAAACATTTTTACCGGTAACGTAAAAAGCAATTCGTAATCCTCGCCGCCATTCAGGGCTGCGATCAGCGGTTCCATGCCAAACTCACGGGCCACCCTTTCTGTCTCGGGATGTACAGGGATTTTGTCTGAGAAGATCCTGCACCCCTTGTCCGAATTCTGGCAAATGTGTATCAATTCCGAGGAAAGGCCATCGGATATGTCGATCATGGCGGTAGGCTGAATGCCAAGTTCCCTGAACAGGGCTGTTATATCCCTGCGGGCCTCCGGTTTAAGCTGCCTTTCCAAAACATAATCATAACCCTCAAGAGCGGGCTGGATTTCCCGTTCTTTCTCGAAAAGCTTCCGCTCTCTTTCAAGGAGCTGCAATCCCATATAGGCGCCCCCCAGATCACCCGATACGCAGATCAGATCAGTCTTGCCTGCGCCGTTCCGGTATACCAGTTCTTCATCCGCAGCCTCCCCTACAGCTGTGCAGCTGATTGTCAAACCGGTATACGATGAGGTTGTATCTCCGCCAACCAGGTCCACCCCGTATTGTTCACAGGCCAGCCTGATGCCCGAAAACAGGCTGTCAATCATGCTTACCGTGAATTTCCGGGATATGGCCAGTGAAACGAGCAACTGCCTGGGTTGGGCATTCATGGCATAAATGTCGGAGAAATTCACCACGGCTGCTTTGTAGCCCAGGTGCTTCAAGGGTGTGTATACCAGGTTGAAATGAACTCCTTCAGCCAACAAGTCCGATGAAATGACTACCCTGCTACCCTCAAAATTAAGCACTGCCGCGTCATCACCAATCCCCCTGCAGGTGCTTTTGTTTTTAATTTTGAGATCGCGTGTAAGATGCCTGATCAATCCAAACTCTCCAAGATCAGATATCTCATCGCTGTGTTTATGGGTATCCTTCATTTGCGAACGCACTAAAACGCCGTAAATATCTGCATAATTTGATACAGATTTAGTATATTTGCCATTATTTAGATTTAGTCTAAATATTTATAAGCTTTTGGTTCCTGATATTAATGCAAGGTCGATGGAAGAAAAACACGATCATATATTGAAAGAAGTCACGGGCAGTGAGTATAAATATGGATTTTTCTCCGATATTGATACCGAAACCATTCCCAAAGGATTGAGTGAGGATGTCGTCAGGCTCATTTCCGCCAAGAAGAATGAACCCGATTTCATGCTTGAATTCCGTTTGAAAGCATACAGGCACTGGCTCACGATGAAAATGCCGCAATGGGCGCACCTCACCATCCCCGAGATCAACTACCAGGACATTATTTTTTATGCCGCTCCCAAACAGCAGGCAAGCCTGAGCAGTCTGGATGAAGTTGATCCGGAACTCCTCCGTACATTTAACAAACTCGGCATACCGCTCGAAGAACAGAAACTGCTTACCGGTGTTGCCGTTGATGCTGTAATGGACAGCATTTCCGTAAAAACAACCTTCCGGGAGTCCCTGGCTGAACTGGGTATCGTGTTTTGCTCCATGAGCGATGCCATTCGTGAATACCCCGAACTCGTTAAGAAATACATCGGCACCGTTGTGCCTTATACCGACAACTATTTCGCATCTCTGAATTCCGCCGTCTTCAGCGACGGATCCTTTTGCTACATCCCCAGGGGCGTGCGCTGCCCTATGGAGCTTTCCACCTATTTCAGGATCAATGCCGCCAATTCGGGTCAGTTCGAACGCACCCTGCTGGTTGCAGATGATGACAGTTATGTCAGCTACCTTGAGGGTTGTACGGCTCCCATGCGCGATGAAAATCAGCTTCATGCGGCGGTTGTTGAAATCATTGCCCTTGAAAATGCTGAGGTGAAATACTCCACCGTGCAGAACTGGTACCCCGGAGATAAAAACGGGAAAGGCGGCATTTTCAATTTTGTGACCAAACGGGGCATCTGCAAAGGTGACAATTCCAAGATTTCCTGGACGCAGGTTGAGACCGGATCCGCCATTACCTGGAAATATCCGAGCTGTATACTTAGGGGTGAAAATACAACAGGCGAGTTCTATTCGGTGGCTGTCACCAACAACTACCAGCAGGCTGACACCGGCACAAAAATGATCCATATCGGTAAAAACAGTCACAGTACCATCATATCCAAGGGTATCTCTGCCGGACATGGCCAGAATAGTTTCCGGAGTCTGGTGAAAGTAGTGAAGAACGCCGATAAGGTCCGTAATTTTACACAGTGCGATTCCATGCTGATGGGTGATAAATGCGGCGCTCATACCTTTCCGTATATCGAGGTTGAAAATGAATCGGCCGTCATTGAGCATGAAGCAACCACTTCACGGATCGGGGAAGACCAGATCTTCTATTGCAACCAGCGGGGTATCGATACCGAAAGTGCGGTCGGACTGATTATCAATGGTTATGCCAGGGAAGTGCTGAATAAATTGCCCATGGAATTTGCCGTGGAAGCGCAGAAATTGCTGGCCATCAGCCTGGAGGGCAGTGTTGGATAGGGTGTTATAATTAAAAAATAATTTTGTATTACATGTTACAAATCAAAGACCTTCACGTCAGCATCAACGGAAAGGAAATCCTGAAAGGCATCGATCTCGAGGTAAAGGCCGGTGAAGTACATGCCATCATGGGTCCCAACGGATCAGGCAAAAGTACGCTGGCAGCAGCGCTCGCAGGAAGGGAAATGTTCGAGGTTAACAGTGGTAAGGTCACTTACAGGGGTGAGAATCTTCTCGAACTGAGTCCGGAAGACCGTGCACGAAAAGGATTGTTTTTGGGATTCCAGTACCCGGTTGAAATTCCCGGCGTTTCCATCGTAAACTTCATGAAAACGGCCATTAACGAGCAGCGTAAGTTTAAGGGCCTTGAGCCTATTTCCGCTTCCGACTTCCTGCGGCTTATGCGTGAAAAGAAGGAACTGGTGGGATTAACAACAAGCCTTACAAACCGGTCGGTTAACGAAGGCTTTTCAGGCGGCGAGAAAAAGAAAAACGAGATCTTTCAGATGGCAATGCTTGAACCTGCGCTTGCCATACTCGATGAAACCGATTCGGGGTTGGATATTGACGCATTAAAAACGGTCGCCCACGGAGTGAACCAGTTGCGGCGGAAAGACAATGCCACTGTTATCATCACCCATTACCAGCGCTTGCTCGAATACATCATCCCCGATTATGTGCATGTTCTTTACAAAGGCAGGATTGTGAAGTCGAGCGGCAAGGAACTGGCCCTGGAACTCGAGGCAAAAGGCTATGACTGGATCAAGGGAGAAGAATAATGAGAACGGATTATGACGAATGATTCTACTTTGGCTACTGAACTGAAACGCGATCTGATCAGTTTGTTCCGTCAAAACAACGGTATACTTGAAACAGGTTCCGGACGTATCCTGAATTTATACCGGGAACAGGCCTTTCACGATTTCGACCGGTTGGGGATACCCTCCACCAAAAATGAAGCCTACCGGTATACACCCCTCGAAAAATACTTTCAGGGCAACTACGATGTGGAACTGAATGCCAATCCGTTTAAATACGATATTGAAAGTATTTTCAAATGTGATGTTCCCGATCTCGATACCCATGTGGTGCTTGTTTTAAATGGCTTTTACTATAACGGCAATCCTGCCGGAACGCTCCCCGATGGCGTTGCGGTATGCAGCCTGAAAGAGGCTTCTCTCCGCTTTCCCGATGTGTTCCACAAGCATTATTCGCATTATGCAGATACCTCAACTGACGGTCTGGTTGCCCTGAACACCCTTTTCGCCCAGGATGGGGTTTTTGTTTACATTCCCCGGGATACGGTTATGGAGAAACCCCTGCAGGTTATCAACCTGAGCCATTCTTTAAAAAACCTCAGGATAACCCGGAGAAACCTTATCGTGGCGGAGCAAAACTCTTCCGCCAGCATTGTTGTCTGTGACCATACGCTCTGTAACAAAAGCTACCTCACAAACTCACTGACAGAAGTTTTTATCGGGGAAAATGCCGGCATTGCATTTGACAGGTTGCAAAACGAGAACAGCAAGTCCACGCAGATCAACAATCTCTTTGTGCACCAGCTTCAGAGCAGCCGGTTTAACGGCAACAGCATCTCCCTGCACGGAGGGTTGATCAGGAACAACTTTTATATCCGGCAGAACGGTCCCGATTGTGACAGCAACCTGAACGGCCTTTTCCTGTGCGATGATTCTCAGCATGTCGCCAATTTTGTGCTTGTTGATCATGCAAGTCCGCGCGGTACGTCCAACCAGCTGTTTAAGGGCATACTCGACAATGATGCCACGGGAGCCTTCAATGGTAAAATACTGGTCCGGAAAGATGCGCAGAAAATCCAGGCATACCAGAAAAATAACAATCTCCTGCTGTCTTCTGCGGCCAGGATGAATACAAAGCCCCATCTCGAGATTTATGCCGATGATGTCAAGTGCAGCCATGGCGCAACTGTCGGACAACTCAACACCGAAGCCATGTTTTACCTCCGTTCCAGGGGAATCGGGGAAAAAGAAGCCAGGCATCTCCTCATGTATGCATTTGCCAATGAGATCGTAAGCCGTATTTCTATTCCCATATTAAAGGAAAGGATCATTGAACTGGTGGAAAAAAGGCTGCGGGGAGAGCTCTCACTTTGCAATGACTGTAATATTCATTGCGGATAGATTCATTCAGGATGATGAAATACAATGTCAATGCCATACGGAATGATTTCCCGATACTTCATCGCGAAGTTTACAACAAACCGTTGATTTACCTCGATAACGGCGCCACAACCCAGAAACCCCTGCGTGTAATCAATTGCATCCGTGATTTTCAGCGGTTCAGGAACAGCAGCATTCACCGGGGTGTCCATTATCTCAGTGAACAGGCCACCGGGGAATTTGAAAACGCCCGGAAAACCGTTCAACAGTTTATTCATGCCCTGCATCCCCACGAGATCATTTTTACACCCGGCACCACAGCTTCCATCAACGGGATTGCTTTTTCATTCGGCGAAAAGTATGTGAAGGCGGGTGATGAGATCCTGATCACCGAAATGGAACACCATGCCAATATTGTACCCTGGCAAATGCTTTGTGAACGGAAAAAAGCCGTTCTGAAGGTCATTCCTTTCTCCGACGAAGGAAAATTAAAGCTCGATGAGCTGGACAGGCTGATTACGCCAAAAACCAGGCTGATAACAGTAATTCATGTTTCCAATACCCTGGGCACCGTCAATCCTGTAGAGGAGATCATCCGGAAAGCGCATGCGTCAGACATTCCCGTGCTGGTTGATGGAGCTCAGTCGGTTCAGCACACGCCGATCGACGTTCAGAAAATGGATTGCGACTTTTTCGTGTTCTCCGGACACAAGGTATATGGCCCGACAGGCATCGGCATACTCTATGGCAAGGAGAAATGGCTCGAGGAATTGCCTCCGTTTCAGGGTGGCGGCGAGATGGTGGATGTTGTGACTATGGAGAAGACGACTTACAACGGCCTGCCCTTTAAGTTTGAAGCCGGTACCCCCAACTACATAGGCGCCATTGCCCTGGCCGAGGCACTTCAATACATATCCGGTCTCGGTCTTGATCATATAGCGGCTTATGAGCAGGAACTGCTTGATTATGGAATATCCAAACTCAGTGAGCTGGAATATGTCAAACTTTATGGAACAACCCGGCCCAAGAGCGCTGTTATCTCGTTTAACCTCGACGGCATACACCCTTACGATGCCGGTATGATAATGGATAAAATGGGTATTGCCGTGCGCACAGGCACGCATTGTGCCCAGCCGGTGATGCAGCATTACGGGATCAGCGGAACCATAAGGGCTTCCCTCGCGCTCTACAACACGTGCGAAGAATTGGACGCACTGGTCGATTCGGTGAAAAAGGTAAAAACCATGTTCAGCTAAATTTCGTATAATAAGAACTATCTTATATGTCAATTGTTAATACTTCAGATGTGAAAAGTATCCGCAATATTCAGGAAGAGATTGTAGCTGAATTTGAGGTGTATGAGGACTGGATGGACAAATACAATTGCCTGATTGAACTGAGCCGCGATCTGCCGGTCATTGATCCCCGGCAAAAAGTAAATGAAAATCTGATCCGCGGTTGCCAGTCCAAAGTCTGGCTGAATGCCGATTATCAGAACGGCATCATTCATTTCTCAGCCGACAGCGACGCCATCATCACCAAAGGAATTGTCTCCCTGCTTATCCGTATTTTATCCGGCCGGACGCCGGATGAGATCATGAATGCCGATCTTTCTTTCATGGATCAGATTGGCCTGCGCGAAAACTTATCCCCCACACGGTCGAACGGATTGCTTTCCATGATCAAGCAAATGAAACTTTATGCCCTGGCTTTTAAGACAAAGTATGAAAAGTAATGAGTAATGAGTGATGAGTAATGAGTGAAGAAGGCAATATATTATCCCTGGAGGTCGAGATTGTGAATACACTGAAAAATGTATACGATCCCGAGATCCCGGTTAACATTTATGATCTGGGACTGATTTACGATATTGAGACGGATGATCAGAACCGGGTGAAGATCACCATGACGCTAACCGCTCCCAATTGTCCGGTTGCCGACATCCTTCCCAATGAGATCAAGGAAAGGGTGGCAGATATTCCGGGAGTTTCCTCAGTGGATATCAACCTGGTATTTGATCCGCCCTGGGACCAGTCGATGATGTCGGAAGAAGCCTTGCTGGAGTTGGGAATGTTATAATTAAAAAGGCTTCGACTCCCCTGCCCGAATGACTTCGGTCAGGCGGGGCTCAGCCTGACGCATCTGTCAAATTGAGCGTACGCAAAGCGTTTTTTTCGTCACACTGAGCGAAGTCGAAGTGTAATTTGGAATGATTTTTGTGCTAAATTTGCTTTAAATACCCGGCCTATGAAAAAATGGTTACCCTTTACAGCAATTCTCTTTTTTTGGGCTGCATCAGCCATTGCCGGTGATCTGATCCCTTTCTCGGATTCTCACGCCAGTTTTTCCTTTGCGATACAGGAAAGCGCCGGTCAGCAGGAAAGAGACGTGGAAATTTTTCCCAATCCCGTGACCGAGGGCCGTGTCACCATTACCTCCTCAGAAAGCATACTTTCTGTGCAGGTTCTGAATATTACGGGTAAAATGGTATTCAACCAGGACTATCAGCCCAATACCAATTCGGTTGTTGTTGAGCTCGATAAAATGGAAAAAGGGATCTACCTGGTTCGGATTGTCTTCCCCGGTAAGATCACCCATACCGAAAAAATCATGATTAAATAACCGGTTTATTGGCGGAACATAAAATAGGCCGCGCCTATCATGCACAATCCGGCATACCCTCAACTGGTTGCTTCCGAAGTGTTAATTATTCTCATTTTGATGGTGAAATTCTCAAAATGGAAAATAACATGTACTTTACCGTGTAATGCGCAAAGATGTTTTATTTTCTTAACAAAATAGTCCTATATTTGCGCCCTTCCGGATAAAATCACATGTATACCATGAAAAAGAATATTAAGCTCGGCTTGTTCGGATTCGGATGTGTCGGTCAGGGCCTCTATAGCGTTCTGCATCAGACCAGGGGCATCAATGCCGAAATTAAAAAAATTGTAATCAAACATCCTGATAAAAAACGACCGATTGATGCTTCATTCTTTACAACAGACCGCAATGAAATTCTGAATGATCCTGAAATTGATGTCGTTGTGGAGCTCATCGATGAGGTGGATGCCGCCTTTGAAATTGTTTCTTCAGCCCTGAAGAATAGAAAGGCAGTGGTATCGGCCAATAAAAAGATGATCGCTGAAAACTTCCCGGCCTTGCTGAAACTCCAGCAGGAATATGAGACCCCCTTTCTTTACGAGGCTTCATGCTGCGCCAGTATCCCTGTCATCCGGAATCTCGAAGAGTATTATGACAATGACCTGCTTACCAGTGTTGAAGGAATTCTGAATGGTTCCACCAATTATATCCTTACTCATATTTTCGAAAACAACAAGGCCTTTGATGAAGCGCTGAAAGACGCGCAACAACTTGGCTATGCCGAAAGTGATCCGAGCCTCGACATCAGGGCCCTCGATCCCAAATACAAATTGCTGATCATCCTGGTGCATGCCTTCGGAATTATTCTTGAACCGGGGGACATATTTAATTATGGCATCCAAAATCTGAAAGATGCTGATATCAGGTATGCACGCGAAAAGAACGCACGCATTAAACTCATAGCCAGGTGCAGCAAAACCGGCAACCAGGTGTATGCTTACTGCATGCCGCGTTTTATTCCCCTTTCCGACACCCTGAACAAGGTGACCTATGAATACAACGGTTTGCTGCTCGAAGGTGCTTTTGCCGAACACCAGTTTTTCATGGGCAAAGGTGCGGGAGGAAACGCGACCGGTTCAGCAGTCCTTTCCGACATTTCCGCGCTGACCTATGATTACCGGTACGAGTACAAAAAGCTGAACCAGAAACTGAATCACAGCTACACCCGTGATATAGAACTCGAGATATATGTAAGTTACAACGGCGCTGTAAGTCCAGATGCCGGGGATTTTATCAATATCTCGGTGAAGCATGAATCACCCGGTTTTAATTACCTGATAGGTAGAATTAACCTGGCAAAACTTGCCCGGGCAAAATGGCTTGGTGATCCTTCCGTGAATATGGTGCTGACTGAAAATAATATCTGAACTTTTATTAAGATTTGTCGTAAGAAAAATATCACATTTTGCTTTTGCAATTAAGAATAAAATTTATATAAATTTACCCCCAGTTGAACAGACAATCTAAATCACTTGTAAAACCGTGGGAAAGAAAAGAATAATCAAGTCATATGAGCAACTGTCGGAGGAGCTGGTGGAAAAATTAAAAGAGAAGTATCCCGATGGCTATGAAGACCGTACCATTACTTTCACGAACCCAAGAGGTGAGATTGAAGTAGCCATCCCTTTTGAAACCGAAGATATTTACTACCTCATCAAACTTCCCCGCGTAAATCCGGCTGAAGAAGAGGAAGAAACAGAATCCTCCTCGTTTGATGAATTCGACAATTTTGAAAGCCTCGAGATTGGAGATGATGTCTCCGAAGAAGAGGAATAGGGCAGTGAACGGTAAACAGTAAAAAGTAAACGGTAATCGGTATTCGGTATTCGGTAATCGGTATTCGGTAATCGGTAATCATCAAATCACCTATTCTCCCCATCACCCCATCACCTAATCACCCAATCACCCAATCACCTATTCTCCCAATCCCCTCGTCCCTATACCCTCCAATCCATCTCCTCCAACCCATGTTTCCTGAGAATCTCATTGGTTTTGGAAAAATGCCGGCACCCGAAAAATCCGTTGTAGGCAGAGTAAGGCGAAGGATGAGCGGCTTTAAGAATATAATGCCGGTTGGTATCGATCAAAGCCTCCTTTTCCTGGGCAAATTTCCCCCACAGTAAAAAAATCAATCCCACGCGCTTTTCCGAAAGTTTGCCGATCACCGCATTGGTAAAGTTTTCCCATCCCTTCCGCTGATGCGAGCCGGGTTGGTTTGCCCGTACCGTAAGTGTGGCATTCAGCAAAAGCACACCCTGCCGGGCCCACCTTTCCAGATTTCCATGTGAAGGAACAGGAATGCCCAGGTCCTTTTCGATTTCCTTGAAGATATTGACCAGTGATGGCGGAGCGGCGATCCCCGGCGGAACCGAAAAGCACAACCCATGCGCCTGTCCCTGTCCGTGATAAGGATCCTGCCCCAGCAGAACCACCCTTGCCCTGTCGAAAGGTGTGAGCCTGAAAGCATTAAAAATGAGCCCGCCGGGGGGATATACGGCGTATTTTGATTTTTCATCTACAAGGAATTCTTTCAATTCCTTGAAATACTGCTTATCAAACTCACCCTCCAGGATGGCCTTCCAGCTTTCCTCGATGCGCGGATTCACCTCCATTTTTTTCTTCTTTAAGCAAAATTCTCGCTATATTGGTTGCATGGCTTCCGATCACTTTCAGCGAAGCAATGATCTCCATATGGGTACGGCTGGTTTCCATGGATTCTTCCACCTCCTGTTTCAGCCTTTCATAATGCTGCTTTTCCAGGTCAAAAAACAAGGTTCTGTAATGGCTGTACTTCTCCTTTGATTTTTTGGCTCCTTTCCTGACTCCCTTCAGGTCTGCATCACCGAATGTCTTGTAAGTCTGGTACATTATCTTCAGTGTTTTCAGGTGAAAATCCAGGATCTCTTCCCTTCCCTGGACTGAGAAATGATGATCGCTCCTGCACCAGCTTTCCGCTTTGTCATACAGGGTCACGGAAACAATGTCCCCGATCTGTTCAAACTCATCCACGGCATACAACATCTGGTAAGCTTCTTCCGCCTGCCTGGAGGTGATGTCCTGCCGGATGATTTTAATGAGATAGCCATTTACGGCATCCCGCAGAAAATTCAACTCCTGCTCACGGTTCCTGATCTTCACCAGAACATCGGTCTTTTTCTCCATGAAGGGGATGATGATCTCTTCCGTCATCCTTTCCGCAATCTCCATCATCCGCAACACTTCCTGGCGGGCTACCCCCAATGCCAGGGCGGGAGTTTGAAGCAATCCTTCATCAAGATACCATGCGGTGAGCGAAGCATGTTTCTCTTCACGAACTGGCAACAACCTGTTAATGAACCGGGCATAAAACCCGGTAAAAGGGAAAAAGGCCAAGGCAATCAGGGTGTTGAATACGGTGTGCGCATTGGCAATCTGCCGTTCGATCAACTCCGGCGGAGAGATGAAAGTGATCAGCCTGACAAACCAGGGTATGAACCAAATGATGATCAGGGCGCCGATGACTTTGAACAGGGTATGTGCCAGGGCTACCTGCTTGGATTCCCTTGATCCGCCTGAGGAGGCAAGGATGGCGGTGATCGCTGTTCCGATATTCGCTCCGATCATCAGGGGTACCGAAGCATCGAGTGTCAGCAATCCCTGTCCCGCCAATATAATGAGAATGCCGATAAAAGCACTACTGCTTTGTATCAGGGCCGTCAGCAGAGCCCCAACCAGGATCCCCGCCCAGGGATTCTCGAGCTGTAGCAGGATGAATGTTAAACCTTCCGCTGTCCGCAAAGGTTCAATGCTTTGCGACATCAGGTTCATACCCAGAAACAAAACACCAAATCCGACAACGGTAAGGCTGATACTTCGCAGTTTAGGCTGCTTTGAAATCACATACAGCAGAAATCCCAGGGCAATTACACTCAGCGCATAGTCGGCCAGCCTGAATGCTATCAGCTGGATGGTAATGGTGGCGCCAACAGCAGCCCCCAGTATTATTCCAATGGTGCCGGCGAATTTCATCAGCCTTGAATTCACGAAACTTACCAGCATCACCGTGGTGGCGCTGCTGCTCTGAAACACCATGGTGGCAAAAATGCCGATCAGAAAGGCGACAAACCTGTTTTGCGTGAGCCTGGCCAGAAGTTCCCTGATATGACTGCCGGCCGACTTGGTAAGGCTGTCACTCATCATTTTCATTCCCATCAGGAACAATCCCAGGCCACCCACCAGGCTGGAGAAAACCAGGAGCCAGCGGCCTGCGGAAAACCCTGTTGATAACTCTCCGGCGCCCTGGCAAAAAGTACCCATACCGGCCAACAGCAGGATAAGCAGGAATTTTCGGCGGTGTTGATACATGGAGCTTAATTACAATCTAAAAATAGTAAAGATTTCCTATTTTTGGAAAACCATCAATTGCCGGCCCCATGTCAAAGAAAAATAAATGGACCATTGTGCCATTTATAGGAGTTGCTGCACTGTTGCTTGTTATCCTGTACTTTATAGCACTTCATAAACCTTCCCCCCCTGCTGAGCCACTCAGGGCCATTCCCGTGTCAGCCTCTTTGATCATGCAGGTGAATGATTTCAGGAACCTGTTTGAAAAAGCATCTGTTCGCAATTCCATCTGGAATGAACTCAAAACCATACCTGACTTTGCAAGGATCGACAGACAACTGCAGTTTCTTGATTCACTGTATAAATTCGTACCTGACGCTGAGCAGATTCTGAAAAATTCCCCCTCTTTCCTTTCAGCTCATTTCACCGGAAAAGACAAGGTCAGCCTCATGCATATATTTCAATTACCACCCCGATACTCCGAAAAGAAGATCGTGGACCTGATCAGGGGCCTTGTAGTGAACTCCGGCACCATGCGTATCCGGAAGTATGAAAATGTTTCTGTTCATGAGGTTGCACTCCTGAATGAAAACACAGTGCGGAATTTCTCCTTTGCCGTGTACAGGGATATTTTAATGCTCAGCTTTTCCACCACGGTACTCGAGGATGCCATCCGGCAGATCTCCACTGAGGATAACATCCTGTCCATGAAAGGATTCAGGGCTGTCTACGCCACGGCAGGTAAAAATGTGGATGCCAACCTGTTCATCAATTTTCAGAATTTTCCCAAAAGCCTGTCTGTTCTGGTCCGCCCTGAATTCAAGGCAGAGGTTCGCTCGGTCAGGCACTTTGCTGAATGGGCTGAAATGGATATCAACCTGTTGCCCGACATGCTGCTGATGAATGGTTTTGTGCATCCCCCGGATTCGTTATCTTCCATGGCTTCCCTCTTTATCAACCAAACCCCCCAGCGCATAACGGCTGATGAATTTCTCCCCGGATCCGTGGCATCGTTTTTTACGATCACCCTGTCCGACCCGGCACGCTATTTCACAGATTACCAAAATTTCCTCCGCGAACAGGGCCTGTATACCACTTACCAGAATACACTGACTTCTCTCAACAGCACATACGGCATTGATGTGCCGCGTGAGTTGCTGGAAATCATGGACAACGAGATCAGCCAGGCCTTTGATCCGGGAACCCGCGAAGGTGGTCCGGGCCACCGGTACTTCCTCATGCGGATCAAAAGCAGCACCCAGGCCGAGGAAAAACTGAATTCCATGGTTGCCAGGATTGCTGCCGTTGAATCCAGGCCGCTTTCTTCCTATACCACCCTGTACAGGCTCGACAATGAACTGAGCTATAAAATCTACTACCTGCCGGTCCGTAAATTTTCGGCGAAAGTTTTCGGCAACCTCTTCTCAGCGCTGGATGAACACTATTTCACCATTCTCGACAATTATGTGGTTTTCTCATCTTCCATTGAATCAATTAAATCTTTGATACACAGCCTGATTTTAAATAAAACTCTGGCCAATGACGCTGCATTCCGGGAATTTAAGAATAACGTTTCACCGCGTTCCAATCTGTACTTCTATTCCAACCTGAGCAAGGCGCAAAGTGTTTACACTCCCTACCTGACCCATGCCATCCATCAGCAATGGTCAGCTTACCTTCCGGTCTTCCAGAAAGTACAGATCATGGGCTTCCAGCTGTTTTCCAACAGTAAAATGCTGTACAGCAATTTCCTGCTTCGGTTTCTTTCGGCCTATAACAATGTCACGCAAACCGTGTGGGAAAGCAAACTGGATACCCTGGCAGATTTCAAGCCTGTTTTTGCCATGAATCACCAGACCAAACAAAATGAAGTATTCGTACAGGACATGAGGAACAACATCTACCTGATCAACCAGGTTGGGCGTATCTTATGGAAGGTCCAACTGCCCGAACGCATAAACAGTGAGGTATTTCAGGTGGATTACTACCGCAACGGAAAGCTTCAGCTGCTTTTCAGCACACGCAGCTCACTTTACCTGATCGACAGGAACGGCAACTTCGTGGAGAAGTACCCGGTCAAGCTCAGGTCACCCTCGACCTGCGGTGTGGCCGTTTTTGACTATGACAGGAATCGTGACTACCGCATTTTTATAGCTTGCGAGGACAGGCATGTGTATGTCTATACAAAAGAGGGCAACCTGTTGCCGGGTTGGGGATTTGATAAGTCGGAAAGAGAAGTTACACAGCCCGTCGAGCACTTCAGGATCGGGGACAGGGATTTCATCGTGTTCGGTGACGGGTTTAAAACGTATTTACTCGACAGGAAAGGCAATACGCGTATGGATGTGGAAACCTACTTCCCGCGCTCTGCCAACAATAGATATATATTGTATTCACCCCGCGATGGTTCGGGCCCCGGTATCGCCACCACCGATACAACCGGCCTGGTTTACAGGATAGGATTTAACGGGAAATCAACCACCCTTGACCCGGGCAGGAAATTTACCAACGGTCACTTTTTCGAATACAGGGATCTGAATGGCGATGGAAAATTTGAGCTGATCTTCATCGAAGGAAGATCCATGCTTGTATTGAACAGTGACCTGACCCGGCTCTTTGATTTTGATTTCGACGCCCCGGTTGCTTCCCGGCCCTTGTTCTACCAGTTTTCTGCCACCGATCTGAAAATCGGGGTGGTTAACCGCCCTGCCAACAAGATCTTCCTGTTCAACAACAACGGTGAGCTTTATGCCGGATTCCCCCTGCAGGGAAATACACCCTTCAGCATCGGAAACTTCGGCGATACCCTGTCGAGGTTTAACCTGGTGGTGGGGAGCGGGGATAATTTTTTGTACAATTACAGGGTGAAGTAGGAGTGAATAGTGAATAGTGAATGGAGGCCGTTTCAGGAGTTATCAATTTAGGCGGAGTTACAAACTTCGCCCAGCGTATCATATAGAATATCTGCGTATTATACTAAGCGTAGGCATGACGCTAAGCGTAGTTTGCAACTATGCTTTATAAAATTTTTAAAAAATTTTCAGGCGAAAGTAACATTCCTTTAACATTTGAGTATAATATGAGCAATTTGTGAAAAAGTTTATTAACAGGTTGGTGTTAATTTTGATTTGTTGTTATACAATATTTTTGCTTATTTTACCTTTTATATAGGCTAATTGGGCGATTTATAGGAATTTCTATAAAAAGTAAGGTAGGAAAAATATGAAAAAAATTATACTGATCTTCTTAATCGCTGTCCTCTGGAATGGCGCTTTTTCACAGCAAGAAAGACAGGTAAGCCATTATATGTACGACCAAATCTCAGTAAATCCCGGTTCTGCCGGCAGCAGTGATCAGATCTCCACCCACGTCATCGGACGTCAGCAATGGGCGGGTATTGACGGAGCACCTGTTGATTTTATTTTCAATATATCTGCTCCCTTCAAACTGCTCAATGCCAATCACGGTGTCGGTCTTTCTGTGTGGAAGGATGAAGTGGGCTTCAACAACGATATCAACCTGTCATTGAACTATGCGTATCAGTTCTCCGTGGGTAACGGAAGA
>JAFGGU010000014.1 GCA_016930375.1 Bacteroidales bacterium
CATACAACATACAACATACAACATACAACATACAACATACAACATACAACATACAACATACAACATACAACATACAACATACAACATTAACTTCTTATGTTCGACAGTTTATCCGACCGGCTGGAACGGTCATTTAAAATATTAAAGGGCGAAGGCAGGATCACGGAGATCAATGTGGCTGAAACGCTGAAGGAAATCCGGCGGGCTCTGCTCGATGCGGATGTGAATTACAAGATTGCCAAGAGTTTTACCGATAATGTAAAACAGCAGGCCCTGGGCCAGAAAATACTGACCTCGGTGAAACCCAGCCAGATGATGGTCAAGATTGTGCATGAAGAGCTTACCATCCTCATGGGAGGTTCGCATGTCGACATCAATCTCAAGGGAAATCCGGTGGTTATTCTGATTGCCGGTTTGCAGGGTTCTGGTAAAACCACCTTTTCAGCCAAGCTTGCCAGCCATCTGAAACAGAAGCGTGGTAAAAATCCGATGCTTATTGCCGGTGACGTATACAGGCCGGCAGCTATTGAGCAGCTGCGAATACTGGGACAACAGGTGGATGTTCCGTTGTATACCGAAGAAAACAATACCGATCCGGTGAAAATTGCACAGGCAGGGATCAGGGAAGCCAAAAGACTGGGTTATGACCTTGTAATAGTGGATACGGCGGGCCGTCTTGCCATTGATGCTGCGATGATGGATGAAATAGAGTCCATCAAGAAGAACATCTCTCCCCAGGAGATCCTCTTCGTGGTGGATGCCATGACGGGCCAGGATGCCGTCAATACGGCAAAAGAATTCAATGACCGGTTGAATTTCGACGGCGTTGTGCTTACCAAGCTCGACGGTGATACACGGGGCGGAGCGGCCTTATCCATCCGTTCAGTTGTCGATAAGCCCATCAAATATGTAAGCGCCGGTGAAAAACTGGAATCCATCGAGCTGTTTCACCCCGAACGTATGGCCGACAGGATCCTGGGCATGGGTGATATCGTTACACTGGTTGAAAAGGCGCAGGAACAGTTTGATGTTGAAGAAGCGCGGAAAATCCAGAAGAAAATTGCCAAAAACCAGTTCACCTTCACTGATTTTCTCAGCCAGATTCAGCAAATCAAGAAAATGGGGAATGTCAAGGAATTGGCCAGCATGATTCCGGGTGTGGGAAAGGCCTTGAAGAACCTGGATATGGATGATAACGCCTTTAAAGGAATTGAAGCCATCATATATTCAATGACTCCTGTGGAGCGCAATAATCCCGAAGTTCTTAACGGTACCCGCAGGAAACGCATTGCCGACGGAAGCGGAACAACCATACAGGAGGTGAACCGGCTGATAAAACAGTTTGATGAAACACGCAAACTAATGAAAATGATCACAACCAATAAGAACCCGATGCGCATGATGGGTAATATGCCGTCCATGCGCGGGAAATAATCTTTAATTCCAAAGGCATGCTACTCATCGACGGTAAAAAGATCGCCTCCGAGATCAAACAGGAAATCGCCCGCGAGGTTCAACAAATCAAAGCACAGGGCGGGAAAACACCCCACCTGGCTGCTGTTCTTGTGGGTCATGACGGTGCCAGCGAAACCTATGTTGCCGGAAAAGTAAAGGCCTGCGAAGAGGTGGGTTTTACATCAACCTTGGTGCGCTATGAGGATGACATTTCCGAAGCCACTGTA
The DNA here is from genome assembly GCA_016930375.1 of Bacteroidales bacterium. Lineage (GTDB taxonomy): Bacteria > Bacteroidota > Bacteroidia > Bacteroidales > UBA10428 > UBA5072. Next base: position 1,683 of record JAFGGU010000014.1, read on the forward strand.
TTGAACACGGTGAATGAACTGAATAACAACCCGGATATCGACGGATTTATCGTTCAACTTCCTCTGCCCGATCATATTTCGGAAAGCAAAGTTATTGAAGCCATTGATCCGAAAAAGGATGTGGATGGATTCCATCCGGTTAACCTGGGGCGTATGGTTCTTGGCATGCCTGCCTTTATTTCGGCCACGCCCGCCGGGATCATCGAACTGATCCGCAGATACGAAATACCCACTTCCGGGAAAAATTGCGTGGTGGTAGGACGAAGTAATATTGTCGGCAAGCCGATCAGCATCCTCCTTTCCCAGAAAACTTACCCGGGTGATGCTACGGTTACGCTCTGTCACAGTCGAACCCGAAATCTGAATGAGATCATCAAAGCCAGCGATATCATCATTGCTGCACTTGGAAAGCCTGAATTTGTGCGTGCCGACATGGTCCGCGAAGGAGCTGTTGTCATCGATGTGGGAATCACCAGGGTGAAATCCGAGGTTACCAAATCGGGCTGGAAATTGATCGGGGATGTGAAATTTGATGAGGTTGCCCCAAAATGCTCCTATATTACCCCGGTACCAGGTGGTGTCGGGGTGATGACCATTGTGTCGCTCCTGAAAAACACACTGCTCGCCGCTAAATGTGAAATTTACCCTTAACAACGCATGACAAACCGTCTCTTCATAATTCTTTGGGTTGTATCCGGTTTTTTTACGGGCGGATGCATGAAAAGCAAGGACCAGGAAGAGCAACGTTATACCTGGTCAACCGAGGCTCCGCTGACTATTCCGTATCGCACGCGACTGCAAAGATTTGAAAGGGGAAACGTGATCCGCAACCCTTCCTTTGAAACTGGAAGAACCTTTACGCTCGGCTCATCACCATCATCTTTTGTGATTGACGGTTGGCAACAGATCGGCCAGCAGGTTCAATGGGTGGATATTCGTAAGGACAGTATGTTTGCCCGGGACGAAGCCTTTTCGGGTTACCGGTCCGTAAAAATAACCAGGAAGAATGCCCATGAAACCGATGAACAGGGTGACGGCGTTATAAGTGAATTCATCAAGGTGATACCGGGAAATTATACTTTGTCACTCTACGCCAGGCTCGAGAATATACATCCTCCGAAGGCGCGGTTGGGGATAAAAATGTACGATGCCATCGATGTGCAGCTTATGTACTTCGACCGGAATAAAATTGCCATCAGCCCGAACCAGAAGTACCCCGGGAAAGATCAGTTCATCAACACTTCTTTTAAATCGCTCTCTTTTGCCAATTACGATCAAATTGCATCCCTCGACTGGGGCAAAATCATCGGTAAATCTGCGCATTTTCCTTTTCCCGACGGTGATATCCCCTCCGAGGCGCATTACGTTAAGATTTTCATCGGTCTGAAAGGCACGGGAACCCTATGGATCGACAGCATACATTTTTCATACAGTGACTGTAATTTCTCCGTCAATGAGAGGATGCGGATTTACACCGACACGTCGTACTCCCCGATTGAAGCCATTGTTCCCACGCCTAAAAATTACCGGAAGCTGGAATCCGTTGTTTTTAAATCTCCCGGTATAACCGGCGAACAACAACCCCTGATTATCCTGCCTTCGTACCCGGATGTGCTGATTGATAAGGCAGCCGGACTGCTTCAGGATGCTCTCGGGATATCCGATGATCGTTTGATCAGGGAAACGAACCCGGTGAAGCTGGAAAAATCAAAGCTTGTTTTCAGTCTGGGAGCCACCGGTGTTTATAAACAATACCAGGCAGGTTTACCTGTAAACGCCATCCTGCCGCATCCACAGGGTTATTATATTTATTCTCCGGCGAATATGCCGCACCTCGTGTTTCTGGGCGGCAACAACAGCAGCGGGATCTATTATGCAGTGACGACGGTGCTGCAAATGATCGATAAAAGACAGCCGGTTTATCACAACGCCCGGATCATTGATTATCCCGACTTCGCCAACCGTTTTGTCGCCCTGGCGGATCAGCCTGGCGCTCCGGTAAATCAACAGGGTGAGCTGGCTGAAGAGCTAACCCGCTACAAGCTGAATGGCGCTTTATCCGCCAGGAAGCCTGTTCTTCACAATCAGCTGCTGGATTCTGCCGGATATGAAAAACGGGATGCCGGGCACAGGATCGGCCCGGAATTCTATTCGGGGAGTTCCTGGTTCAGCATCCGCACAGATCATGCGGATATCGACAGGTACATTTCCTTCAGCGGGATTAAACCAGTTTTCATGGATAATTCCATGCAGATTTCTGCGGTAACAGCGCAGTCTGCCGGGAATGACCCCGGAACCGCGGGTAAGATAAGATTGTACAACCTCTTTGAACCGTATGACAATGCCGGAATCCGTGAACATTTTTCAAAACTCGATACAACAACATTTTTTATCAACCTGGCTGCCGGTTCCGAGATTGATGTAATCAGGCTGGCCACAGCCGCTGATTTTATGTGGAACGCCGCTGCCTATTCGGGCGACCATTCCCTGTGGAAAGTGCTTCAGGCGCGTTATGGAGCTGATGCATCCCGGAAATTGATCCAATATGCGGACAAGTACAGTCTGATGCTTGAAGTTCTATTCAGGATGAAGATTACGAGCCAGGTACCACGGAATCTGAAAAACGAACTGCAGATCCTCGCAGATCTCAATTTACTGGTTACCGAAATAGGGAAGGAGCTCGGTTCGGATCACAGGCTGGTAAATGAACTGAAGGCGCTGAACGAGGCGTTGAAAGAGGAATTGAGTCGTTTCGCAGGCAAAATTATACCTTAACCGCTCCAGCTGCGTAGCAGCGGCCTGTTAATTAACTATTTAACCCTCATTTTTCAATCCCGGTAAATAACTTTGTCAAATTCGTGCAATTCTTTCATCAAATATCCTGTATCCCCATATTACTTTTTTATTAAATTAGCTGCTAACATTTCTGTCGATGTTTGGAGACTGGGAAAATTATCACGATGAAGAAGAGACCCTGGACGTTGTGAAACGCTACCAGGAGATGCTCATTCACCGCCGCCGCAGCTTCTTCGATCTCAATGAATACGAATGCCTGATCGACTATTTTATTGAACAGTTCAATTTCAGGGATGCCATAAGCGCTGTAAATCTTGCTATTAAGCAGTATCCTTATGCCTCCTCCATGAAACTTAAATATGTGCGGCTCCTGATCGAAACCGGTAAACCTGCCAAAGCGCTGAGCATCATTAAAGGCATGGGCAACACCGAATCATCGAATTATGAACTTTTCCTGGCCAAGGGTATAGCCCTGAATCTTACGGGCAAATACAGGGAGGCGTTCTCGGTCTTTGAAAAGGCCATCGCGCTATGCGATGAATCAGGCGACGAAGTGGCTTACAGTATCGCCCTGTCTTATATTCAGATCGGCATGCATTCGCAGGCCCTCAAATACCTTCTGGATGCCTACAGGCTGAACACAGACAATATTCTGGTCCTATATGACCTGGCATTGACCTATGAAAAGCTGGATTGCCCTGAAAAAAGCATTTTCTATTACAACAAATACCTCGACCTGGATCCTTTTGCCGAGCATATCTGGAATAACCTGGGACTTGTTTATACCAGCCTGAACGATATTGAAAAGGCCACAGAGGCATTTGACATGGCCATCGCCATTGATCCCGTGTATTTCCCGGCCTATTACAACAAAGCGGATATGCTGTTGATGACGAACGATCTCCAGGGAGCTATCCGGGTATATGCTGAATTGCTGACCGAGGACAATGACAACATCAAGGCTTTATGTGATTCGGGGCATTGCTATGAGGAAGCTGGTGATATTCAGGAAGCGTTCCGGCTTTTCAGAAAAGCGCTGACGATCGATAAAGAATGCTCTGATGCCTGGTATGGTCTGGGGCTGATCTATTATAAGCAGCGGAAATTCAGGTTCAGCATGTCTGTGCTGAAGAAGGCAATTGACATACAACCGGATAATTCGGATTACTGGTTTATGCTTGGTGAAACCTTCGCAGGAATGAGAAGGTACAATATGGCCATACAGGCTTATACCAAAGCCTATGAGCTTAATCCGCTCGATTTTGAGGCATGGATGGCCAGCGCACAGGTTCTTTTCAGGAGAAAACGGATTGAGGAGGCTATCCATACGCTCAAGCAGATCTACCAGTATAATCACGACAATTCAACCGTTAATTACAGGCTGGCAGCTTATTATATCTATCATCAAAATCCTGATACAGCCCTTTATTATTTTGAAAAGGGTCTTAAACTGAACTTCGGTGAACACAAAGAAATATTCAGGTATTTTCCAAAAACAAGAATCTGCCATGACTTTCAGCGCCTGGTAAAAAGTCATGCCTGCGCCGACTGATCTTTACTGAATTCTTTAATCACTTTTATATGAGCATAAACCTTCCACATTTGCCTGAAAGGCCTGTCAAGCCCAGGAATAGCGGTATTACCATGATGATGGACAAAGGGCTGAGTACCCGTGAGGTCGAAAATTTCCTGGAGAACAATGCGCAGCATACCGACCTGGTGAAGCTGGGATTCGGCACTTCAGTTGTTTGCAGTAACGTAGAGCAGAAAATTGAATTGTATCACAGTGCCAATATTAAGGTGTATTTAGGAGGTACTTTATTTGAAGCGTTCGTTATCCGGAATATGTTTGACGACTATGTCAATCTGGTACGCAAACTGAAACTTACCACTGTGGAGGTATCCGATGGTTCGATGTACATGCATCATTCCCGGAAACTTGAATACATCAATACCCTGTCCAAACAATTCACCGTATTATCTGAAGTGGGCTCCAAACTCAAGGGGGTTGAAATCCCTAACGAGGTCTGGGTTGAAATGATGAAAACGGAGCTCGAGGCCGGGTCATGGAAGGTCATTGGTGAAGCCCGCGAAAGCGGAACCATTGGCATTTATCACAGCGATGGCAGCGCCAATGCTGATCTGATCAATCTGATCAATTCACGGCTCGATGGTTCTTCCATTTTGTGGGAAGCGCCCACCGGAAAACAGCAGGCATGGTTCATCAAGCTTCTGGGGCCCAATGTGAATCTGGGGAACATCGCTTACAATGATATCATTCCACTCGAATGCCTCAGACTTGGTTTACGGGGCGATACGTTTTTCGATTTCCTGCCGGCCGGATTGAATGACATGAAGCCTGATTCGGAAAAGTACCATCAGCTGGATTAGCTGATTATAAAACTTTCCGAAATGAAGTGCTATGGATTGATCGGTTTTCCGCTGACACATTCCTTTTCACAAAAGTATTTTACGGATAAATTCGAGCGTGAAGGAATCCTTCATTGTTCCTATTCCAATTACCCCATCGAAAACATCGGATTGTTGCGGAACTTGATCGACAGCCATGAGAACCTTGCCGGGCTCAATGTTACAATTCCCTATAAGGAACAGGTCATCCCTTACCTGGATGAGGTGGATGAAAACATACCGCTGATCGGGGCTGTGAATACCCTGAAAATAACCAGGCAGGGCGGAAAAGTGCACCTGAAAGGCTATAATACGGATGTATACGGTTTCAGCGCTTCGCTGAAGCCATTCTTGAAGGAACATTACCAGAAGGCCCTGATACTGGGAACAGGCGGAGCATCCAAAGCCGCCGCCTTCGTATTGGCGGGACTTGGATTTGAAATTACCTGGGTTTCAAGGAATCCACGGAATGAAAAACAGATTTCTTATGCGCGGCTGACTCCCGAACTGGTTGCCGGCGCCAGGGTAATTGTGAATACCAGTCCGCTGGGCATGTACCCCGATACCGGCTCTTACCCGGACATTCCTTACGAGGCCATCACACCTGATCATGTATTGTTTGACTTGATTTATAATCCTCCGGAAACCAAATTCATGGCCTTTGGAAGACAGCAGGGGGCAAAAGTGATAAACGGCCTGAAGATGCTTCATCTGCAGGCCGAAAGATCATGGAAGATATGGAATTCCGAATGTTAGATGGTTTACATCGAAGACAGCGACATCTCCTGAAGCTTGGAACTGAACTTGATTCCGAATTTATTGGCATTTTCGGCTTTCAGTTCGAACCGCATCTTATCCTCCAGGATGATGAAATTAATGGCCGCGCCTTCATCGAGGGCGCCATTTTTTTCGGTGATGATAAGCGTGCTTTTGCCGCTCATGCTTGCAAGAACCTCGCTGACCTGTTTCGTCCTGGAGAAAGGAACAAACAGGATGTGGCAATTCTGGATCTCTGTAGGCGCTTTGTATCGCAGGATTTCAATACTCTGTGTTCCTACCTTTTTACCTTTTGTATAGGCTTCCAGCTCGGAGGCTACCTCTGATGATCCCAACACGCCAATGACAAAATTGCCTGTACGGTAATTGGCAGGCCATTCAATAAGCCTGGAAAAATTGTAGATAAAAAGTGTCTGTGCTTTTGGAATTGTGGTTTGCGTATAAACGCTGGAAACCATGAACAAAGCAATCAAAAGGCCTAATATCTTTTTCATCTTGGGATATTGTTTTGTGTTATTTATACGGTGAGAAAAGCAAATTGTTCCCAAAATTTTAATTGTTGTTACAATTATTGAAAATCTTTGTATGTATTTGGGCTAAAGCCCGAACAATCGGACGGTTTTATTAGCCCCAGGCTTAAGCCTGGGGTAATTGAATCCCCCGGCCTGAAGGCCGGGGCTATTGATAAGAAAATATTCAAATCCTGATACCTGCCGGATATTCAATCGCCACAAGCGACAATCCCTCAGGTGGAGCGGAGAACCCGGCCAGGCTGCGGTTCCTGCCTTCCAGTATCCTGAAAAAATCATCCCTGCTGATCTTGCCCCTTCCTACATCCACCATGGTTCCCACCAGGGCCCTTACCATGTTCCTTAAAAAACGGTCGGCACGGATCACAAAAACGAGCTTGTCATCACGGATGTTCCATACCGCCTCATGGATATGACAAATATTGGTCCTGGCATTGCTGTGCAATTTGCTGAAACTTGTGAAATCATCATAATCCCTTAGCCCGGCAGCTACCTGATTCATGATGTCCCGATCGAGCGGTACAGGATAATGCCATGAAAACTCGGTATCAAAAGGGTCCCTGATCGGACGGATGGTGTATTCGTAAGTTCGGGAAAGTGCGCTGTAACGGGCGTGCACATCGGGCAAAACAGGGTAAATGTCATGTATAACGATATCCTGCGGCAACAATGCATTCATCTTATACATTAAACCGGACTTATTGCTGAATGCCTCATGGTCACTGTCCAAATGCGCTGCAAAAAAACGGGCGTGAACACCTGTATCGGTACGCCCTGCGCCGGTGGTTTTTATGTTTTCGCGGGTAAGCGTCATCAATGTTTCCTCAACAATGCCCTGCACCGAGATGGCATTACGCTGTCGCTGCCAGCCGTGGTAATGCGTTCCCTTGAAAGCCAGTTCAATAAAATATCTGTTCATGGTTTCCCGTGTTATGGGGGAGTCTCCGCATCAAAAATAACACTTAAATAATTGGTTCATGCGGTTTGGCCTGCTTCCATTTAACAATTTTTAACAGAATTAAAAATGCAGATTATCAATTAATTAACATACCTTAACACAGTCGTTGGGGATGTTATGGAGCAAAAATTGTTACTTTCGCTTCATTCTGCAAAAAAATTAAAGGTTTTGCATCATTGATAATTCAAATTTTGTACTATGTCGGATATTTCTGTCCAGATCAGGGAATTAAATGAAAAGATTGAGCGTGAAAGCGCTTTCACAGAAAGAATTAACCAGGAGATCAGGAAAGTGATCATCGGTCAGAAACACCTGATCGACGGACTGCTTATCGGGCTGCTGTCTGACGGACATATATTGATCGAAGGGGTTCCCGGACTGGCAAAAACCCTCGCTATCAATACACTGGCGACCACGATTAATGCTGATTTCAGCCGGATCCAGTTCACTCCCGATCTTCTTCCGGCCGATCTTATCGGAACCATGATATACAGTCCCAAGAAGGAAGAATTCCATGTCAAGAAAGGCCCGGTATTCGCCAACTTCATCCTCGCCGATGAAATCAACAGGTCGCCAGCCAAGGTTCAGAGCGCATTGCTCGAGGCCATGCAGGAAAAGCAGGTGACCATCGGCAGCCAGACATTCGAGCTTCCAAAACCTTTCATGGTGCTGGCAACCCAGAATCCCATTGAACAGGAGGGAACCTATCCGCTACCTGAAGCGCAGGTTGACCGCTTCATGCTGAAGCTCGTGATCACCTATCCTGCCAAGGATGAAGAAAGACTCATCATGCGTGAGAACATCGGCAAGGACTTTCCCGTGGCCAACCGCATCCTCACCACCGAGGACATCCTGCGGTCGAGGGAAACGGTCAAGGAAGTGTACATGGATGAAAAAATTGAACAGTATATCCTCGATATCGTTTTTGCCACGCGGTTCCCGGCCGATTATCACCTGCCGAACTACAAGAACATGATCAACTACGGTGCTTCACCCAGGGCAAGCATTAACCTGGCCAAGTCCGCCCGGGCATATGCGTTTCTTAAGCACAGGGGCTTTGTGATTCCCGAGGATGTGAGGGCGGTTTGCCATGATGTAATGCGTCACCGGATCGGACTGACCTATGAGGCGGAAGCGGAAAACATAACCACTGAAGATATTATTACTGACATTCTCAACAACATAGAGGTTCCGTGATCATGAAAAATTCTATTTTTTATCTATCTCTCATCCTGTTTCTGGCAACCGGTTCGGGCACCGCGCTGGGTCAGAATTTTATTGGCTTGAACTCCGCTGAGATTGCCGGTTTGATGAAAACGACCTACCCACAGTTCAAACTCGATAAGAGCGCGGTCAATCATACTTTCAAATATCTGAAGTATGTGGATAAGATCACCGAACAAACTGCGCTTTTCTTCATGACCGACAATGATATTTGCACTTATGTCCGCTGGATGTCCGACTATTCCAACCTCAATGACATGATCGGTATGCTGAATAAAAAATACAGGAAAAACGGCGCAAATTCATGGTCTTTTGTGGATAAGGGTGAGAATTATACGGTAACACTGGTGGAAGACGAATGGTATTTTACTGTCAGTTACCGTAAAGATTAGTCATTTGGGGGCTGCGTGATGGAAACCAATGAATTGCTGAAACGGGTACGCAAAATTGAAATCAAAACAAAGGGTCTGTCAAGGCACATTTTTGCCGGGGAATACCATTCCGCATTCAAGGGCAGGGGCATGGCCTTCAGTGAAGTCAGGGAATACCAGTATGGCGATGATTTCAGGAGCGTCGACTGGAATGTGACCGCTCGCTTTAACCATCCATTTATCAAGGTTTTCGAAGAAGAACGTGAACTTACGGTCATGCTGCTCATCGATATCAGCGGTTCAGGTGAATTCGGAACGCAAAGCCGGTTGAAAGCCGGACTGATAACGGAAATTGCTGCAGTGCTTTCGTTTTCAGCCATACAGAACAATGATAAAGTCGGTGTGATCCTCTTCAGTGACCGGATAGAAAGGTTTATCCCTCCCAAGAAGGGCAGGCAGCATATATTAAAAATCATCCGGGAGCTGATCGACTGCAAGCCCGAAAGCCGGCTGACCAACCTTACCATACCTCTCAGATACCTTGTGAATGCCATCAACAAACGAAGTATCACCTTCCTGATCACCGATTTCATGGACCAAAGTTATGAAGATGCCCTGAAAATAGCATCCAGGAAGCATGACCTTGTTGCGCTCTGGATATATGACATGCGGGAAACAGAACTGACCGGAATGGGCCTGATGAAGTTAAGGGATGCCGAAACCGGTGAAATGGCCTGGGTGGATACAAACAGCAAATCTGTCCGTCATGCTTACAAGGAGATCTACATGAAGAAACAGGAGGAGACCATGGATATCCTGAAGAAGTCGGGCGTTGATTATGCCACCATAGCATCGCACGAAGACTATGTTAAACCGTTAATGCGACTGTTCAATAAACGGGCCAAGTGATGGAGAAGGTTATTAAATGGGTATTGGCGCTTGCCCTTGCCGGTTGCATCACTGCAATTTCCGCGCAACAGGTGGTTGTTAAGGCTGAACTCGACACAAACCGGGCATTGATCGGCGATCAGCTGAATCTGCACCTGTCGGTTGAAAAGCCTGCTGATCTTCGGATCGAGTTCCCCCGGCTCAAGGATACCATTACTCGTAAAATCGAGATTGTTGGGGATTCCTATACCGATACAACTTCATTTTCCCAGGGCAGGGTCACTTTTGGCCGCAACCTGCTGATTACGGTCTTTGACACCGGTGTTTTCGAAATCCCTGCGCTGGACTTCATGGCTTATTCCGGACAATCACCGGACACCTTGAGCACAATACCCGTGCAATTCGTTGTTTTGCCGGTCGCGGCCGATACAACCCTCAAGGATATCAAACCCAATTTCAAGGCCCCGGTTAACCTGGCAGAGATCATCTATTATGTGAAGAAAAACTATCCTTTCGGCCTGCTTGCCATTGCAGTTGCTTTATTCACCTGGTTTATCATTCGTTATATCCGGAAAAAACGCGGCAGGAGCGGGGATGATCAGGAAGAGATCCCGCTGGAGTTGCCGGAAGTAATCGCGCTGCGTGAACTTGAAAAGCTTAAGGAAGATAAGCCCTGGATGCACAACCGGGTGAAACTTTATCACTCGCGGCTGTCGGAAGTGCTTCGCCGGTATATCGAGGGCAGGTACAGCATCATGGCGCTCGAGCAGACCACGGAGGAGATTCTAATGGCATTAAAATCAACACCTTGCGGATCATCTGATCTGAACAAGCTCTCCGGTATTCTCAAACTGTCTGACCTGGTAAAGTTTGCCAAGGTAATTCCGGCCACCGAAGAGAATGCATTACAGCTCGACCTGGCGTCGGAGTTTGTGCACAGCACGACTGAACATATCGGGGAAATGAACAGGGACGAAGATCCTGAAAAGAAATTAGTGCAAACCAATACAGTAATCCATGCCTGAACTGGAGTTTCTGCATCCGAATTATCTATACCTGCTGTTGCTTTTGATTCCGGCAACAGCATGGTATATATACCGGCACAACCAGGTTCAGGCCGATATGCAGATCCCGGCGCTGAAGCCATTCCGGCAAATGAAAAAGAGCGCGCGTGTGTATTTCAGGCATCTTCCCTTTGTCTTCAGGATGCTGTTGCTGGTGCTTCTTGTTATTGTCCTGGCGCGGCCCCGGTCTACCAACCGCTGGGAAAATGAATCAGTGGAAGGAATTGATATTATGCTCGCCATGGATATTTCGGGCAGCATGATGGCCGGCGATTTCATCCCCAACCGGCTCGAAGCCGCCAAGGATGTGGCATCATCATTCATATCGGGTCGGCCCGATGACAGGATCGGAATAGTGCTGTTCGGAGGTGAAAGCTTTACCCAGTGCCCGCTTACCGCCGATCATGCAGTTCTGCTCAATCTCCTCAAGGAGGTGAGCGTCGGGATCATCGAGGACCAGTCGACAGCCATAGGCCTCGGATTGGCCAATGCTGTCAAGAGACTGAAGGACAGCGATGCCAAAAGCCGCGTTGTTATCCTGGTAACCGACGGCATGAACAACACCGGTTCGGTTGATCCGCTCACAGCTGCGGAAATTGCAAAAACCTTTGGCATCAGGGTATATACCATTGGCGTGGGTACCCGGGGCATGGCTCCTTATCCTGTGAAAGATGCCTTCGGTAATATTTTCTACCAGCAGTTTGAAGTGGAGATCGACGAGGACATACTCAGGCAGATATCCATCATGACCAGCGGTGAATATTTCAGGGCCACCAATAATCAGAAACTCAGGGAAATATATGCTGCAATCGACCAGCTGGAGAAATCCAAGGTCAATGTGAAGCAGTATTCACGCAAGCATGAGGAATTCAGAGCTTTTGCCATCGCAGTATTGATACTGCTGGTCCTCGAGATTCTTCTCCGGACGACGGTTTTAAGAACGGTAACCTAGTTTTAGACATGTTTAGATTTGAACATATAGAATATCTCCTGCTCCTGGTCATTCTGCCCGTATTAACCGGACTGTACCTGCTGTTTCAATACAAACGGAAACAAAAGATAAAGGAGTTTGGCAATCCCGACCTGGTTTCCCTGCTGATGCCCGATTTTTCCCAGTTCAGAAGAAACCTTAAATTTATTTTGCTGATGCTGGCTTCTGCTTTTGTTATCATTGCCGTCGCAGGTCCCCAGTTCGGTTCCAAACTCACGGAGGTCAAACGTGAGGGAATCGAACTCATCGTGGCCCTTGACGTTTCCAACAGCATGATGGCCGAGGATGTCAGGCCCAACCGGCTTGAAAGGGCAAAGCAGGAATTAACGAAACTGCTGGACAGGCTGGAGAACGACAGGATTGGCCTGATCATATTCGCCGGGGACGCCTATACACAGATCCCGGTAACCAATGATTACCTCTCTGCCAAAATGTTTTTGTCGGGCATCAGCACCCAGATGGTTTCAAAGCAGGGTACTGCCATCGCTGAGGCCATTGAACTGGCGGTCCGGTCTTTTAATATTGAGTCCAAAGCCGGGAAGGCCATTCTGATTATCAGCGATGGTGAGAATCACGAGGGGGGAGTTACTGATGCCGTTAAAATCGCAAAGGATAAAGGGATCAGTATCTTTACGGTGGGCATGGGACTGAGTCAGGGCGCCAGGATACCTGTCAGCAGCAATCCCGGCAACCGCGATTATCACAGGGATGAGGATGGTAATTTCGTGGTCACCCGGCTGAATGAATCCATGCTTAAGGAGATAGCATCTGGCGGGAACGGCGACTACTACCGGGCCAGCGCGCCCAATATGGGAATGAATGCCATGATCTCCAAACTGAAAGGAATGGATCAGGCCGAAACGGAGTACAAGGTTTATACCGAATATGAAGAACAGTTTCCGGTCCTCGTCTGGCTTGCGCTGGGGATCCTGGTGCTGGATCTTCTCATCCTGGAGAGAAAGAGCAAAAGGCTTAAAAACATCCGATTGTTTCAAAGGAAAAACTGAATAACGATGAAACCACTGTTATTGCTGATCATCACAGGTACTACAATCGGTGCGTACGCGCAAACCGACAGAAGTCATATCAGGCAGGGCAATGGCAAATTTAAAGAAGGCCGTTACCAGGATGCGGAGATCGATTACCGGAAAGCGCTGGAGGAAGATCCGCAATCCTTTCGCGCCGACTATAACCTGGGCAATGCGCTCTACAAACAGAAACAGTATGATGCAGCAACCTTGAAATATGAAGCCCTGACCAAAAATGAAAAGGACCGGCAGAACCTGGACCGCTATTTTTATAACCTGGGGAATGCTTATTATGAAAATAAAAAATACCAGGAAAGTGTCGAAGCTTATAAAAACGCGCTGAGGAATAATCCCCGTGACATGGATGCCAAGCATAACCTGCAGCTGGCGATGAGAAAGGTGGAGGAGAGTAGGCAGGAGCAGCGGCAGCAGCAGTCACAGGAGAGAGAGCAAGGGCAAGAGCAGGAAAAGCAGGAGCAGGAAAAGCAGCAGCAGGGGCAGCAGCAGCAGGAGGAGGAAAAGCAGCAGCAGGAAGAACAGGAGCAGGAGCAAGAGCAAGGGCAAGAGCAGGCACAACGGCCGGAGCAGATGAAGGGACAGATATCACGTGAAGATGCCGAACGCATCCTGCAGGCGCTGGAAAACGAAGAGAAGAATGTGATGAAAAGGGTTCAGGAACAGAAACAACACCGGCAAAAGGTTCCCCTCGGGAAAAACTGGTAATCATTTACAGGAGATTTACGATGCGTGCATTTCAGGTTATACTGTTTTTATTGATCCCCTGGAGCTTTCGGGCGCAGGATGTTAAATTCACGGCTTCTGCTGCGCCGAATGTACTGCGCGTTGGGGAACAATTCAACCTTACCTACACTTCGAACCAGGAGCTCGATGAAATTAATATGCCGGAGATCCGCGACTTCGAACTCCTTGGCGGTCCCAGTCAGGGCCACAGCCAGAGTGTATTTGCAGAGAACGGAAAAGTGACTACTTCTTCCACCTGGACTTATACCTACTTTTTCAGGGCCGTAAAGGAGGGAAAGTTTACCATACCGCCTGCCACCGTAAAAATTAAAAACAAAACCCTTCCTTCCAATGCGGTGACCGTTGAGATCGTAAAAGGCAGGGAACCGTCCCCTGCGCAAGGCCAGCCGGTTTCCACCCAGGGTTCATCACAGAACAGCAACGTTTCTGATAAAGATCTGTTCGTCAGCGTGATCCTCGATAAAAAGGAAGCCTATATCGGAGAACAGATCATGGCTACCATAAAAATATTTACCAGGGTGAATCTTCTGGGAGTTGACCAGCGTTTTAAAGGTCCCGATTTTACGGGTTTCTTCACGGAACCTGTTGCAGTGCCCCCGTTAAGAAGCCTGCAGCGTGAGGCCGTGGACGGTGATGTATATGGCACCGGCATACTCCGGAAGGTGGTTATCATTCCCCAGAAAAGCGGAGAACTGGTAATTCAGCCCTTTGAACTCGATGTTTCCCTCCGGCAGGAAGTACGGCGTAAATTTGCCGATCCATTTTTTGATGACTTTTCCATTCCCGAGGTGCAGGAGATACCGCTGAAAATCAAAAGCAAGGCTGTTAAACTTGTGGTAAAATCGTTACCACCCAACGCGCCCAAAACCTTTCAGGGAGCTGTGGGTAACTTCAGGCTGAAATCTGAGATCAACAAAACCACTACCACCACCAATGATCCGCTTACCCTGAAAGTGACTGTCAGCGGCCGCGGCAACCTCAAGCTTCTCAATGAAGTGGGAGTCACCGTACCCTATGATATGGAAAAATACGATCCGGTGATCAATACCCGCATGGATAATCCGCTCTCCGGCACTAAAACTTTTGAATACCTCATCGTGCCGAAGTTACCCGGAAAGTTCACCATCCCGCCGGTGGAGCTGACCTACTTTGATGCCGGGACCAGCCAGTATAAAACCCTGAGAACGGAAGCATACCTTATCAGCGTTGAAAAGGGAGCGGGAGATACACTCATCGCATCGATGCCCGGAATGACCAAGGAAGATGTGAAACTGCTCAACCAGGATATCAGGTTTATTAAAACCAAGCCTTTCACCCTGAACAGAACGAATGCGTTTATCATGCGATCCCCGGGATACTATTTGCTGTACCTGCTCGCTTTGGGAATTTTTATGGCGGTTTTGTGGAACCGCAATCGTTTGTTAAAACAGAATGCTGATATTGCAGGGTTGAAGTTGCGAAAGGCAGATAAATATGCCAGGAAAAGACTGAAGAATAGTGAAGTTTTGTTGAAACAGGGGAATGATGCCGCTTTTTATGAGGAATTGCTGGGGGCAATATGGGGTTATCTGAGCGATAAGCTGGGTATACCGGTGGCCACACTCTCGAAAGAATCGGCAAATACCGCGTTACTCGACCGGGGTGTGGACCAGGGAATTATGGATCGTTTGTTCAGCGTTACCGAAACCTGTGAAATGGCAAGGTATGCGCACAGTTCCGGAGATATCGCCAGGGATAAACTTTACCGGGAGGCATTGGAAGCCATTTCGGACCTTCAGCAAAAACTGAAATAAAAAATTGTAACTGCCATGTTATTAATGACAAAGAATAGAATCTCAGGCTTGAAGACGTATTTTATTTTTCTCTTCCTTCTTCTTTTCTTCAATCTTCCTTCTTCAATCTGTAATCTTCAATCTTCAATCTCTAATCTTCAATCCTCCCCCGATTCCCTTGTTTTACAGGGCAATAAGCACTACATGAACCGGGAATATGATCTGGCGGCTTCCAGTTATGCCAAAGTGATCAACCAGGGCTTTGAATCCGGAGAGCTTTATTACAACCTGGGAAATGCTTATTACAAGCAGGATTTCCTGGCAAGGGCCATCCTTTGTTATGAAAGAGCATTGCTGTTAAAACCGGGCGATGAGGATATCCGGCAAAACCTGGCCCTGGCCAATGCGCGGATCATCGATAAAATTGACCCCATACCCGACTTCTTTCTTGCCCGTTGGGTGAAGTCGGTTCCCTGGCTTTTTTCACCCGACCGGTGGGCGATCATCAGCCTGGTGTTGTTTGTGCTTGCCCTGGACGCTTTTCTTGGGTTTGTCCTAAGCCATGAGTATACGATAAAAAAGGTGGCGTTTGCGGCCGGGATCGTGTTCGTTGTGCTCTCGCTGACCGGCATGCTGTCCATGTGGAGCCGGGCAAAGCAGCTCACTCAAAGCGGATCGGCCATCATCATGACATCCTCGGTGAATGCCAAAAGCTCACCCGATGAGCAAAGCACCAATATTTTCGTCCTGCACGAAGGCACGAAGGTAATGCTGCTCGACAGCGTTCAGAACTGGAAAGAGATCCGCATTGCGGACGGGAACAAGGGATGGGTGCTGGAGGGGGTTTTGGAGGAGATATAGGTAAAAAGTAAAAAGTAAAAAGTAAAAAGTAAAAAGTAAAAAGTAAACAGTTTACCGGCTGTTCACCTTTTACTTCTCACGACCTCACCTCAAACCCCCCGAATCCCACAACCTCCCCGTCATACACATCCATAAAACTGATCTTTGCCCTGGGCGGGCCCTGCCTGCACCATTGGATAAAATCCTCCAGTTGATTTGATTCTCCCTCAACTTCCAGGTAAACATCCCCGTTCGGAAGATTCCGGACAAATCCTTTCACGCCGTAAAAAGCCGCCATGGACCTTGCCGAGTAACGAAAGCCAACCCCCTGCACCCTGCCGGAGATCCGGATGTTTTTGTGGAAAACGGGCTGATTTGTCATGGGTTTTTGGTAACTTTTCAATCCCTAAATTATTAAAATTTAAACCTTTTTCCCCCTCAAATGTTAAACAATAAAACACAAATACCCATGAAAAAATCAGTTTTGTTTACACTTTCAACATTAATCATGATGATTACAGCTCCCGCTTTCTCCCAACAAGCCAAAACCTTCCATGATTTCACGGTGATGGATATCGACGGCAAGCCTTACAGCCTTTCTGCTCTTAAAGGCAAAAAGGTACTGGTGGTCAATACCGCTTCCAAATGCGGAAATACTCCCCAGTATGAGGACCTGGAAAAACTGTACAAGGAATATAAAGGCAAGAATCTGGTGATCATCGGATTTCCGGCCAATAATTTTCTGGGACAGGAACCGGGGTCGAATGAAGAAATCAAGAATTTCTGCACCCTCAATTATGGAGTTACTTTTCCCATGATGTCCAAGATATCGGTAAAGGGAAAGGACATGGATCCCCTGTACAAATGGCTTACCACCAAGGATCTGAATGGTGTGATGGATTCAGACGTTAGCTGGAATTTCCAGAAATACATGATTGACGAGAACGGAAAGTTGATCGGTATGGTGGAGCCTAAAGTCAAGCCTTATACGGAGAAGATACTAGCGTGGTTGAATAATTGATAGGTGTGATTGCAAAAAATAGAACCAGTATATCATTATTCAACCCCTACAGGGTTGTGATAGAGTTTGTTGGAAATTTTTTGCTACAATAATTCATCCTCTACGAGGATGTGATCCAGGATTTTCTCGAAATGTCTTTAAACTATTCGAAGATTTAGATAGTGTGACATGATTCTGAGGATTGCTTTGAACCTTGTAGAGGTTCAATTATTGTAGAAATGAATTCTTCTATTGTCTACGAGGATGTTGCGGAAGTGTCGATAATGCTTATTGAATGATTTTTCCCCGAACCTTGTAGAGGTTCAATTATTGTAGAAATAAATTTTTCCTGATTGTGTCACAACCCTGTAGGGGTTGAATTTTATCTCTCCCGCAAATACTTGTCCACCTTCTCAAAAAACTCCTTGATCTCAATCGGTTTGGTAATCTGATCATTGCACCCTGCATCCAGGCATTTGTTCAACTCATTTTCAAGCACAAATGCGGTCTGGGCAATGATCGGCACCTTGCGGTTAAACTCACGGATTAGCCGGGTGGCCTGAAATCCGTCCATTTCCGGCATCTTGATATCCATCAGCACAAGATCGATCTTGCTGATCGATTTGCAGAGCTCTACGGCCTGCAATCCGTTCCGGGCATGCAGTATCGTGGCGGAAGTATCCTGTAGTACAGCTTCCAGGAATTTATAGTTGACCTCATCATCTTCAACAATCAGGATGACTTTGTCTTTCCAGGTATAGGATGGTATCACGAATTCCTCTTCAGGCGCCATCTGGTGGTAGGTGTCAGGCACTTCTCCGAACGGCACGGTGAAAAAGAAAGTAGAGCCCTGACCAAGCTCCGATTCAACCCAAATTTTTCCACTCATCAGGCGGATCAGGTTCTTGGCAATGGTCAGGCCCAGTCCGGAAGCCTCAGTTTTTCCTACCGAAGCATCCTCTTCCGCCACACGGCCGAATATCCGCTTCTGCAGATCCCTGGAAAGTCCTATCCCGGTATCTTTTACATAAAACTCGATTTTCTGTTCGCTGCCCGGTTTATAACCGATTTCTATATATCCTTTTTCGGTATACTTTACGGAATTGTTGATCAGGTTGGAAATGAGCTGCTGTAACCGGCCCGGATCAGTATAAATGATCAATCCCCGCTGGGACGGATAATTGACCCTGATCTCCAGGTGCTCCTTGTTCACCGTTGCTTTGTACTGGTTGAACACAACGAGTATCTCGTTCAGAAGCAGGTCAATATTGCAGGGAGATTTCCGGATGGTTATTTTCCCGGATTCCATCTTGGTGAGTTCAACAACGTCATCCATCATTTTCAACAGGTAGATACCCTGGTTCCGGATGGTCCTGACGTATTCCCCCCGTTTTTCAAAGGCCAGGTTGCCGATGTTCAGCAGTTCACTGAAGCCGATGATGGAATTCATGGGTGTCCGGATCTCATGGGAGATGTTGTTTAGCAATATGGTCTTGTAGCGCTCCGATTCCTCCGCTTTTTCCTTGGCCCGGATCAGATCCTTCCGCGTCTTTTCCTGGCGGGTGATATCCCTGAGAGAACCGGCCAGTATCTGAATGGCATTGCCCTGCTGATCAATGACATCCAGGTATGCCATCAGCATAGATATCATCCTGAATTCCCTTCCTTCGCCTTCTGAACGCGCAATCTTAAATTCCAGTTCAGCCGGTTTACACCCCGGGTGAAATTCACCCATGGTTTTGTCATAATCAGGCCGGTCTTCGGGGATCACCAGTATTCTGAATGCTTCCCCTGAAATGCTGCTTTCACCTTTGATCCCCAGGATATCCCTGGCCAGCGATGATAACCAGAAGACCTGCTTTTCAGGATCCCTGAACCAGATCCCGATGCCATTCATTTCCAATAACTTTGAAACTACCGGGAGGTTGAAGTGCAGGTTATCCTCAGCGCCGGCGTTTTTGATTGTCTTTTTCAACCGGTCATTCTCAGCCCCGAGTTCAGAGATTCTCTTTTTGAGCTCTGCGATTTCCTTTTTCCTGCTTCCTAGAACCATTGGCTCTTATTATTCAGCCCACTTCGGGGCTATAAATCTAATTGTACTACCTAACCGTGGGTTGCACCCACGGTTATTAAAATTGAACCCTTTCAGGGTTATTGACATTCTTAAAAACACTCAACTCTTATCTTATTAGAGCTACTAAAAAAATATCTTCAATCTTGAATCTTTAATCTTCAATCAATTTGGATAAACGCCGTAAAAGCATTCTCATTATCCACCCTTGCTTTGGTCAGCAGTACCTTTACTTTCTTTTCCTTGCCGGTCTTGTCAATGATGGTGCTGTTCTTTCGCTGACCCGTTATCTTATGATCGCCCGGCCGGATGAAGCTTGCCAGCAATTCGTCCTTATCGGTGAGGTGTTCCGGGAAAAGCACACTGACATCTTCGTTCAGCACTTCTTTCCGGTCCGTTTTCCACAACTGCTCTGCAGCCTTGTTGAAGAATACGATCCGGTTGTCGTGACTGGTGGTGACGATGGCATCCGGGGAATCTTCCAGCGTTTTCTCGTTGAAATTTTTGATCCTCTCCGTTTCCCTGAACTGGCCAAGCAATTCATTCCTGGTTTCGCGAAGTTTTGTTGTAAGTTCTTTCTCTGCTTCTTTAATCAGTTTTTCCTGTTTTTTCAAGGTCTCGGACTGGATCTTAACTTCCGTCTCCAATTCTTTCTCGTGTGTGATGTCATGGCCGACAAAAACAACGCTTTGAATTTCATGCGCCATGTTATGCACCACATCAAATGAGCCATTCAGCCAGATTTCCTCACCCTGGGTAGTTTTGCCCCTGAGCAGGGCCGGCATCCCGATCCCTTTGATGATGGCATCCCATTTCTTGTTAAAAGCTTCGAGTTCGATCGGGTGAATGATGTCAAAGATCACCAGCGATTTGATCTCCTTTTGGGACAGTTTGAAAAGCTTGATGAAATTCTCATTGCAGTCCTGCAGGTTGCCGTTGATGTCGAGTTCTGCCTTAATGCAGGTATTGGTGAATGATCCCACGATGAGCTCGTTCTTTTCGATCTGGATCCTTTCAGCCGAAGTATCCACGGACAGCAGTATAAATTTTTCAACAGAACCGTCTTCTTTCTTGGCGGCGCTCAGCGTGGCAATTGTCCAGAGGTTTTTCCCGGTCCGGGTAACATGTTTGATATAACCCCTGAATGGCTCATGGTCATGAATAAGTTTGTTCCATACACCCTTGAGCCAGTCCCTGTTTTCCGCGCTGACAAGCTCTGAGATTGGCTTGCCAACGATATTCATATCACTGCTGAATTCAAATTTTTCGAAAAAGAGGCCGTTGGCACTGATCAGCCTGCCATCCGTGTCAAACTCAGCCCGTATCAGGTTCTGATTGATGGATTCCTCCAAAATAAGGAATCGCTGGGATTGCCGGGTAGCTTCTTCCTGGGTGGCCTGCAGTTCTTCCATATTCTGCCTCATCTCTTCTTCATGCGAGGTAAGAGCCTGGGTCTGCGCTTTGGATTCCTCGAGGAGCTGCGCTGTCTTGAGGTTGGTCCGGACGGCTGACAGGGTGGATGCAACGCTCTCGGCGGTCTTCTCTGCCAGGGCAATGTGACCGGACTCGAATTTGTTGA
This sequence comes from Bacteroidales bacterium, assembly GCA_016930375.1. Taxonomy (GTDB): domain Bacteria; phylum Bacteroidota; class Bacteroidia; order Bacteroidales; family UBA10428; genus UBA5072. The sequence goes on from JAFGGU010000014.1 coordinate 22,743, forward strand.
AAGAAGCGAATTCCAACACACCATAGATCTGGTTCTCGTACTGCATGGGGATGATAAGCAGGTTATTGGGATTTGCCTCACCCAATCCCGATGTGACAGTGATATAAGATTCGGGTATCTGTTTCAGGTGAATGATCTTCTGTTCGAGGGCGCAGGTACCTATCAGTCCATCGCCCCATTTGATCTGCTGATCGGTGAACTTGCGGCGGTCATAGGCGAAAAAGGCAGTCAGGTTAAACACCTTGTTGTACGGATCGGTGTCATCCAGCAGGTAAAATCCTCCCTGCACGGCATTGATGTATTTCGTCAGGTCCTTGATCACCGAAAATGAAAGCAATTGCGGATCATGGAGATTATTCCGGAGGATCTCGCTGAAATGCGCCAGGCTTTCTGCGATCCAGCTGCGCTGCTCTTCTTCCTTACGGATTTTAAGATTATTGTCCCTGGTCACTTTCAGCGCATCGCGAAGTTCCAGTAGGGATTTTCCGAGTTGGTCATTATCGCCGGAGAGGGGAAAGTCAACCTCATAATTTTCAGCGATGAGTTGCTGGCTGTATTTACTGATCAGGCCAAGCCGTTCCTGGTCCTCATCGTGGACCTGCTGAAGTTCAGACATCTGTCGCGCATAGTACCTCGACAGAAAGTAGGTTATGACCGGCACAAGCATAGTGATCAGCAGGATTAACCAGTATACCGGCGTCTTTCTGAACAGCACAAAAACACCTTTTACCGAATAAGCTGCTACTTTATCGGTGGCCAGTCCGATCACCACGCAGGTAAGGGCGAATACCGCCGCAAAAATGGCGGCCAGCGCCGTATATTGCCATACAAAGTCTTTTCTGTTGTTTGCCTCCATAAGAACCAATTTGGATATAGCTTACGAACAAATATAAAAGTAGTTATTATTTTAGTAACTTAAAATGGAAGTAATGAACAAGAAAGTTGGGAGGATGTTGTGAGAGTTGTGGGAGTTGGGGAGTTGTGAGAGTTTTGATGGTTGTGAGAGTTTTGATGGTTGTGAGGTGATAATGTCCCCCGCCGGCGGGGGTAGGGGGTGGACATAACGAATTCAAAAAATATGAAAACAATAATTAAAGACAAAAGATCCCACCTGTACTTGTTGTTATCAGCATTCTTCATCGGCAATGCCCTGCTGGCAGAACTTACCGGTGTCAAGATCTTCAGTTTGGGTAAGGTCGTGCAGAACCTTTTTAACGGGGAACCGGGAACCGGACTTCAAACACTGCCGCTAAACATGAGCATCGGCGTGGTGATCTGGCCGCTTGTTTTTATCACCTCCGACATCCTGAATGAATACTTCGGGCGGAACGGGGTACGAAAGATCAGTTTTATCACGGCTGCCCTGATTGCTTATACATCCATCTTTCTTTTAACGGCAACCCGTTTGCCAGCGGCGGATTTCTGGCTTGAGAACAACAGGACGGGTGGGGGAGTTGACAATTTCGATATCAACTTTGCCTACAACGCTGTTTTCCGGCAGGGCATCAACATCATCGTGGGTTCACTGACGGCCTTCCTGGTGAGTCAGCTCATTGATGCCTACGCTTTTCAGTACTTCAAAAAAATAACAGGACATCGTTATCTCTGGCTCCGCGCCACCGGTTCCACCGTCATTTCACAGCTGATCGACAGCTTCCTGATCCTGTGGGTGGCTTTTAACCTGCTGGGTAACTGGTCCCTGAGCCAGGTTTTCCAGGTGGGAATGGTGCAGTATGTCTATAAAGTCTCCCTGGCCATATTGCTGACGCCGGTAATTTACCTGATGCATTATATAATTGACCGTTATTTGGGAAAGGGTTCGGAAGTTTAATTATTTCTCGCAGATTTTCACAGAATAGGTTCTCGCAGATTTTCGCAGATTAGGATCTCGTAGATCTTCTCCAAGACTGCCAGACTGCCAGACTGCAAGACTCTGCAAAACTGCAAAACTGCAAAACTGCACAACTTAACACGTTCATCCCAGTTAAACGTCACTTCGTCACAATATCCTAACCGTTTGTAAATTAGGCATTGACTGGCGCCCGGCAATGGTTTACATTTGTGTTAATATTTTGCCGTTGCCCTATACCCCGACTAAAACCCTGACATTCGAATGAATGATTATTTCCAATATGTACATAATTTAAAAGGAGTATCTCAGTATGAACGGTTCCGGCCAGCCACCAGGGATGCCATTCTTTCCGTATTGCTCCGGCAGCTTGAAGACTACAATACCCTTGAAAAAGCCATTTTAAAGGTCGCCAATAAAGGAGTTCTCGACTACATTTCAGAGCATCTCGATCTTAAAACGTTACATCAAAGTATTATTCTATCGACCGATACTTCATCCTTTGCGGAGGAGGTAGACTTTAACAACGTTCAGTCCATTGTGAACTTAAGACGGGTCAATTATACACAACAGATCAACGAGCTTTTCAGGGCTGTGAATAAATTACTTCCTGACAGGGGCATTTATATCGGACGTGTTGAAACCTATAATGACCGGAAGAAGCTCATTTTTAAACAAGCGGGAAGACACCTCGGACAATTGTTATGGTATGTTGACTTTTTAATTCACAGGGTAGTTCCCCGTCTCCGTATGTTTGAGAAATTGTACCATTATCTCACTAAAAGTCAGTTTCATGCCATTTCCAATACAGAGATCCTGGGCAGGCTGGTATATTGCGGTTTTGACATTGTTGATATCCGGGAAATCGATGGATTATCCTATTTTGTAGCCAGGAAGGTGAAAGAACCCATGAAAAAGGGCAATCCTTCGAATTACCTTATAGTAAAACTAAACCGGGTTGGTAAGAATGGAAAAATGGTAGGCGTTTATAAATTCAGGACCATGCATCCCTATTCGGAGTTTTTACAGGAGTACTGGATCAGAAAATACGGATACAATGATAAGGGGAAGCCTGCCAATGATTTTCGTGTAACACGCTGGGGCAGCTTCATGAGAAAGTTATGGCTTGATGAAGTGCCGCAGATTATCAATGTTATCAGAGGTGAGATGAAACTTGTTGGCCTGAGACCCATCAGTATGGTCAGGTTTCAGGAATTTCCGGAAGATATGCAACGGGAGAGAATTAAATACAAACCCGGCTGTTTCCCTCCCTACGTAGCTTTAAACATGCCGGATGATAAAGGAAATATCGAGGCCGAAAGGATCTACATCAGGGATCTCCAGAAACACCCGTACATCACCGATCTGAGATACCTGTTGAAAGCGGTTTACAATATCGCGGCGAACAAGATCCGAAGTTCATAGCACCTCATACACCCCATTGCTGCTCTGAAATTCAGGCACCAGTTGCCCGCAAATGTCAACAACTTCCTGTTCAGAGTAATTGTAAAGATCACTCAGGAGATTGCTGATCTTTGAAAGCATTTCCCGGTTATTCAAAACTTCAATCTGGGCGATCTTGATCTTGAGGTGATGTGTTGGCCCTGTATGTTCGTTATTGGTCAACAGTTCCTCGTAAAGCTTTTCACCCGACCTCAACCTGGTAAACACGATCTTGATGTCTTTTTCAGGTGTTAGCCCTGATAGCCTTACCATCTGGTTAGCAAGATCAATAATTTTAATCGGTTTGCCCATGTCAAATACGAAGATCTCTTCGCTTTCCGCGATCTGCCGGGTGAAAATGGCGATGACCGATCCGATGGAACCGAGTACGTTTCCGAATCTTGTAAAGATGAACTGGGTTTTATTGCCTTGTTGTTGCGCTTTCAACTGCAGGATAACCTCACACAGCCTTTTGGAGGCTCCCATCACATTGGTGGGATTCACGGCTTTATCGGTGGAGATCATCACGAATTTTTTCACGCAGTAACGAACCGACAATCGCGTAATAATGCGCGTACCACCCACATTTACCCGGATCGCCTCATGCGGGTTTTCTTCCATCAGGGGCACATGTTTATAGGCAGTGGCATGAAAAACAATTTCGGGATGAAATTCACGAAAGATCCTTTCCATCTTGTCAGGTTGGGTGATATCGGCTATGATGATTTTTACCTGGCACTGGCTGTATCTGGTTTTCAATTCGTTTTCGAGATGAAAGATGGGGGTTTCCGCCTGGTCAACAAGTACAAGCATTTTAATATTAAACCTTGTCAGTTGTCGCACAATTTCTGAACCGATAGATCCAGCCGCTCCGTTTACCAGTAAGGTTTTTCCCGTGGCGCGATCTCCTTGATTGCAAAAATTAAACCTTCAATACTATTTTTTTGCACGAAGTCAGTGGTAAGGATATTCGGACTGCAAACCGGAATTTCGTTCAGTTTTTCCCCTGCAGTTTTTTATCGGTCTCCAGGAAACCTGCTGCAAACATCCACCGCGGGATGGAATAATGGTGGTAAAGCTTACTGATACTTTGCTGGAGTTTGTCGGTTAAACGCGGGTATGCAAATAACATGTTCGATAGGGTTTGGCAAACACATAAAGATAAGATTTTTAAAGTAATAAATTAAATTTATAAAGGCTAAACTTCTTCGTCACTTATAAATTAAACATTTAGCTTTTTCTTACATCTATCGGTTTCAAAATGCTTAATGAAATATTTACAAGTATAGATTTATCAATTTCTTTAATCCGGATAACGATCCTTTTTTTGCCGGAAAGTTCGATCATTTCTCCACGGATGCCTATTAAAGGGCCTGCTATAACTTCTACCGTGTCCCCCGATCGCAATTTGACCGTATCATCCGGAGTTTCAAGTTCAAATTCCAAAAGATTCTTAATGAGTTGAATCTGTGAATCGGGTATGGGCACCGCTTTCCCTTCAAAGGTAATATACCTGACCACTCCCGGAGTATTCAAAACCTTAAAGTAGTCCCTGGTACTTATTTTCACAAAAAGATAACAGCTGAATAACGGTTCGCTGACTTTCTTCTTCCGGTCGCTCCATTGTCTCAGGGTGGTTCTGAGGGGAAGATAGGCTTCAATATGTTCCTGGGCTAATTTTTCTGCGATCTTTTTCTCATGATGGGGTCGGGTATAAATGGCATACCATTTTACACAGGAGCTAGTCATGGGATCCGGGTCGGTTTTCTTGTTTTAAAATCGGTAGCTAATTTATCATAAATATAGCATTTCACAATAGATGGCCGAACAACCTGGTGAATGGTTCGCTAAACCAGCACTAGAGAGCTTACTTCGGGGAGATGTTATAATCAGGCAATGCCCGGGATTTCCGTTAACGTTCCGGATTATGTAATGCCAGGTAGTTGGCCTGAACAATTTCAATATTATTATTCTGATATTCCGGTGCGAGTTCATGCAGGGGCCGGATGACGTCCTGCCCGGAAAGGACAATCTGTAATAGGGCATGGAACGTCATTTTCAAGATCACTGAAACCTATTTGAATAATTTATCCTATTGTTTTCTAATATAATATCATTGACGAATATACGAATACGAGCAGGATTAGGTTACCCTATTTCAGGCTTGTCCTAAATCATAGCATTTACTGCCTGAAAAATTTAACTGTTTCTACTTTCCCTGAATTATCTGATAATTGCAGAATATAAATGCCAGGTAATAACAATGAGATATCCTCAAAGAAAGGATTACTACGAATATCTCTATTTGATATGAGATTGCCTGTGAGACTGAAAAGTTTAATTTGTTTATAAGAATGTTGGGGTTTGAAAAGTATTGTTAAAGTTGAGTTGTAATTACTGATCAGAAAAGGTTTTTCCTTGTACTGGCCAATATCATTGGGAAGATGATTACTAATTTTGATCCTAAGTGTACCGGTAACCCCCGAACCATCCTTTGCCTTGGCAATGACATTCACTTCGCCGTAGGAAACTGCTGTTAACAGTCCGTCAGGTGTGATGTTGGCCTTGCCCGTTACATTCTGCACCGACCAGTTCACTGATTTTTCCACTGCATTTTGCGGTATTACAGAGGCGTGCAATTGCAGCGTGCCGCCAATGGAAGGGATTATCGTAGTAAAATCGGTTCCGTAAACAACGATGGCGGAGACCACGACCGTTGTTCCGGTGGATATTGTAATTACAAAGTTGCCTTTGATACCCGAACCGTCAGCAGCAGTGGCTGTGGCAGTGGCAGTACCGTCGGAAATAGCAGTTACAAGTCCGGTAGAACTGATAGAAGCTTGCCCGGTTGCATTTTGGATACTCCAGGTAACGTTTTTATTGGTGGCATCAGCCGGTAAAACTGCCGCCGCCAGCTGCAAACTGCCGCCGGGAGTCGTGATTGTGGTGGCGCTGCCTGCACCAGTGACAGTAATGCCTGTTACCAAGATGATCTGTCCGGAAATAGTGATCACCAGGTTGCCCTTTATGCCCGAGCCGTCGGTGGCAGTGGCAGTAGCAATGGCAGTACCGTCAGAAACAGCAGTCACCAGTCCCGATGAATTAATAGATGCCTGCCCTGTGCCATTTTGTATGCTCCAGGTAACCGCCTTATTGGTTGCATTGGAAGGCGACACTGCCGCTGCCAGCTGCAAAGTGCCACTCTTCACAGTGATGGTGGCCGCCCCGCCGGTACCGGTAACCGTAATGCCGGTTACAAGGATTGTCTGACCGGAGATGGTTATCAGCAGGTTGCCCTTTACGCCCGAGCCGTCGGTAGCTGTGGCAGTGGCAGTGGCAGTGCCGTCGGCAACAGCAGTCACGAGTCCTGTCGCACTGATAGACGCCTGTCCCGTGCCATTTTGTATGCTCCAGGTCACTGTTTTATTTGTCGAGTTGGATGGCAATACTGATGCTGCCAGCTGCAAAGTGCCACTCTTGGCAGTGATGGTGGCCGCGCCGCCGGCGCCGGTAACCGTAATGCCGGTTACTAAAACTACCTGGCCCGAGATTGTTATTACCAGTGAACCTTTTACTCCGGAGCCGTCAGTTGCAGTGGCAGTGGCAGTTACGGTGCCATTGGAAATAGCAGTTACCAGTCCGGTTGTATTTATGGAAGCCTGACCTGTGCCGTTCGCGATACTCCAGATGACAGTTTTGTTGGAAGCATCAGCGGGTTCTATGGCTGCTGCCAGTTGCAAGGTACCGTCATTTGTTGTTATGGTGGTGGCGCCTCCGGTACCGATAACGGTAATATCTGTAACGAGTTTTGGTTGGGATGCAATGGTTATCAGAAGAGTGCCAGCAATACCGGACCCATCAGTGGCAGTGGCAGTGGCAGTGGCAGTACCTTCGGAAGCAGCAGTAACCAATCCGGTGGCACTGATTGTAGCTTCGCCGGTTCCGTTCAGAATGCTCCA
>JAFGGU010000015.1 GCA_016930375.1 Bacteroidales bacterium
GTATTTACACCCGCCCGGGTATTTACACCCGCCCGGGTATTTACACCCGCCCGGGTATTTACACCCGCCCGGGTATTTACACCCGCCTCAGCAGGGGCGATCGCGAGGGTCGCCCGTACGGTGGATGATTGAGACATTAGTATTTCGGAATTATCCAATACCAAAATCCCATGCATATGATTTGGCATGACGATAAATGCATCCAGTTTCACATTTGGAAACCGTTTTGACAATTCGCACCATTGTTCATGGGCAATTTGTCCAAAAGAATTGGGGATCATTTTTCCATTTTCGATCCGGCCAAAAACACATCGATGATTTTGCACGCAAACTGTAATAAAATACATGCCATTTAATGTATAATCATGATGGTTCATCCGTAAACTATTCCTACGGCAATATTTCATATAAACAGAATTGCGATAAACAGAAAAACTGCAATTACTTCGCCAGTTGCTTCCTCTTATAAATGTATAAATAGGCAAAAGCCAGGATTAGAATAGCTGGTACGATAGCCACATACAAAAGTGTATGCGCTCCGGCGGTAAGTTGCACCTGCTCCCACAGCGAGGCTTCAGGAGTTCCGGGCAGGGCTGTTTTGAGGGCATCCATGGTTTGATCGACCGGAATTGCGATCCTGGTTTGTGCATCGAATATTGCTCCCAATGCCGGTTGCGCAATGGCACCGCCAAGAAAACCGATCCCTCCCATGATGGCCAGTCCCAGCGCTCCGCTCTGCGGTATATTTTCAGATACAAATCCCAGCATGGAAGGCCAGAAAAAGGCCACGCCCAAGGCAAAGACGGCTGCGGCAACAAAAACCATGGCACCACTGGTATTTCCCAGCAATAAAAGACCGACGAAGGCTAAAATAGCTGAGGTGAGCAATACCACGGTGCTTTTCATATTGTGTATCATTGTGCCTCCTGTCTGCCGTGCAAGTGCCATGATACCGGAAATCCAAACCAGCAGTAAAATCGGACTGTCTGTTACATTGGCCATTAAAGCGGCTATCCATTGATTGGTTCCCAGTTCCGTAGCTGCTGTAAGGATCATGCAACAGGCAATGAAAATAAACAAGGGACTGACGCACGATTTTAACATTTCCTTATAGGTAAAACCCGAAACAACACGTTCGGTTTTTGGGAATTCCTTGTTTAAGAACCATATGCCATACCAAAGGGTAGGAATGAGCATGGCTCCCATCGAGAACCGCCAATCGGCAATACCCAATTTGGTAAAAAAATATACCATCAATCCGCCTATGACGATGCCCGTTGGAAACCAGGCATGAAAACGATTTAACCGACGTGTTTTTTCCTCCGTGTACATGCTTGTAATAAGCGGATTGCAGGCAGCTTCCACACTACCGTTGGCGATGCCTACAAACAGCGTAGAGATAAACAGGGTCCAAAAACCGGAAGCCAGAATTGTCATGACAATACCAATAACATGACAAACAAAGGCAATGGAAATAATTCGGCCAATACCAATAACATCCACCAGGGGTCCGCCAAAGATCATGGCCAATGTAAACCCCCAAAACGCTGTTCCGACAATCCAGCCGACCTGGGTATGGGTCAGGTTAAATTCTTTTGTCCAGATTTCAACAAAGGAACCTCTGGTGGCAAATGCCAGTGCTGTAACCACCAGGGCAACGCAACTTGCGTTGAATAATGCGGTTTTTTTAATTGGGCTCATGGGTCAGGGATTTTAATGAAGTAATTTATACAATATAAAGATATGATTTTTATCGACCTGTCATTAAGTTGGTTATATTTTATTTTGTCTCGAATACCCTGTAGGAGTGAGGTTTCAGCGCAATCTCAAACATTTTGCAGGCGCTTCTGTCCCTTCCCCATATAAAAGGAGTATTTCCGGCAGTTCCAGTCAGGGATTCCCCGGACACCATATCAGTCAGCCCTTTTACCTTGCCGGTAACTGCAACTTTTACGGTTACCGGTTCCGGCAGGAATGATTCAACAATGAACGTGCCATTATCATAACAAAACAGGCTCACCTGCGAAGGGCCCTCCAATCTAACCGGAACATCCTGTGTAACAATGGCGCGTATGCGGTTGAGCACTTCCGCTGGAAACCGGTACAACTCGGAGAAGTTATCCGGTATGGTAAGGATGTAGAGGTATGCCTTTGAATATTGCGCCATGTGCAGGATCGGCCAGCCTGAAGAACCGCTGACAGCGGAGATATCTTCCCATGAATCGTTTGTAAGGTAATCAATCACGGGGATCAGGATAGCATCCTTGGATTGAACGAAGGGTCCCCAGCCGGTCATGAAATTATTCACCAGTGCTTTTCTATCGGTATACCTCAGTTCAACGATATCTTCAATACCTTTTCCCTGTAAAGCTCTGAGCAAACCGGAGGTAATCATTACGTTTTTGCCGGACTGCAAACGTTCTTTAATTTTCTCAACAATTTGCGGATCAAAACGAGCCGATTCGGTAAGGATGATATTTTTGGAATCAGCCGGGAAAGTTGGCTGAATATCCATGGGAATGCCGATCATGCCCAGGTAATTCTGCAAAAAATCCTCACCTGTGGCATGGAAGGGCCGGTAACTTTTTATGCCGACAGGATTGCCGAGTTTATGCACGAAATGATCCACCTGTTCGAAAGTTTGGCCGGCCGCATCCGCATAGGTGGCCGGAAGTTTCACGTTGGCATCCTGCCAGGAAGCACGGAGTTCCGGCCTGACGGCAGTTTGTATCTGCCGGTAATCGAACAGGGTAATCTCCGGTGCCTTGGCAAATATGGTAAGCCACAACTGTTCGGCATATCGGTCAATATTAATTGAAGCGAACGGATCGACCCAGCCACCGCCGTTGCGACCGGGAGCAATATTCTCGAAATACCGAAAGATCAGGTAGCCTTCATACTGTTGGAGGTGTTGTGCTGTAATCACCGGGTCACGGGTTTCGGTGCCGGTATAAATACCGTCGAACATCCCGGGTTCGGTTTCGAGATTGAAACCAAGACCCTGAAAGTGTTCATACCAGTTGGGATACTTGATCACCACTTTGACTTTGGGATTTACTGCTTTGGCCGGATCGATGATAAGTTCACGTGCTGCCCCGGTCATCAGTTTCAGCCTGTAATCCGTCCAGCTGAGATCACCCTTGGCTTTGATGCATAAATCACATTTACAACTGGTGAAGAAGAAATCATCCAGTATGAATTCATCAAAATGACGGGCTGTATATTCCGCAATCTCCCTGGCTTTTTGCCGGTGTTCGGGATTGGAATAACAAAAGGTTTCGAAATGATTACTTTCATCCATGGTATAGGTGATGCCACCCGCCACCCGAATGCCACGCGAAGTGAAGAATTTTTTAGCGGCTGTCAGGGTTTTCTCATCCACAATAATCTTATCCCGGTGGGTTTCGAGGTAAATCTTCCCTACTTTCAATTGTCCGGTGATTTTGTTCCAGGTGGTTTCGAGTTTTTGCAGATCTGCCATTTCCCGAACTTCATAGGCACGGGCATAGACCGCCACAGTGAAGTTATTATAATTGCCGGGTTGCTGCGAGATCAGGCCAGTCCAATAAAACAGAGTTAAGAAGCAGATCACCGAAAGCTTTTTCATGACAGTTGTATTTAGGAGTGAACAATAAATATAAGGTTTCTTCCTATTTTTATAAAAAAAATCATGCATAAACTACCCGGGTACATCTTATTTCTAATTCCTTTATCCGGAATCCATGCCCAGAATTCCGTTCCTTCATGTATCGCCAAAAACGCGGAAGTTCAGAAAGCAGGTTCTGGTTATTCATTTACCGAAGGATCATCCGTAGCGCGCGACGGACGGGTATTCTTTACTGATCAGCCCAATGACCGGATATATATCTGGGATGAAAAAGAGGGAATAAGCCTGTTTAAAGAGGGTTGTGAAAGATCAAACGGGACCTGGTTTAGCCAGGACGGGAACCTTCTGGCTTGCGCCGATCTAAACAACCGGCTTGTGAAATTTACGCCATCGGGTGACATGATCGTATTACACGACAAGGGTTATCGTGGAAGGCATCTGAATGGTCCAAATGATCTCTGGCAGGATAAACAGGGGGGCATTTATTTTACGGATCCTTATTATCACCGTGATTATTGGAAGGCAGAACATAAGCAGGAACAGGATATCCAGGCTGTTTATTACCTGAGACCCACGGGAGAGATGATCAGGGTTGTGGATGATCTGAAACAACCCAATGGCATTGTTGGCACACCTGACGGTAAATTCTTATTGGTTGCAGATATCCAGGAAAACATAACCTGGAAATATGCCATTCATCCGGATGGATCGCTGGGCAACAAAACCCGCTTTGCGCCGGCCGGTTCCGATGGTATGACGGTGGACAGTCGGGGTAATGTATATCTTACATTTGGAAAGGTACTTATCTTCAATAGTCTGGGAGATCAAATCGGTGATATCCAGGTTCCGGAAATGCCTTCAAATTTGTGTTTTGGGGGGAAAGACCGGAAAACCTTGTTTATTACAGCAAGAACATCCGTTTATACCTTAAGGATGAAGATTAAAGGAGCAGAGTAATGCCCGTTAATCGGTAAAATATGGCTAAAGAGTATGGTAAAGACAGAACATGGTGCTTCTGTCCTCAGAAACCGATTTAATGGATGCTAATGGTATAATACAATTCCTGGTTTGTTTCAAGTACGTTGCTTTCCTGGAGAAGCAGGGTATCCCGGTCATATACCTGTACACCGTAAGTACAGGGGGGTGTGTTGGGATCAGTAAAAACACCCCGGATGGTCAATGTGTAAGTTCCGGGACTTAATGAAATATCAAAATTTCTTCTTCCCCCTGGAGGAGTTTCACCCAGACTTCCCATCCCTGAAAGAGAGACCTCAAAAATATCATCCGCAATATTGCCTGCATCCCAAACCACAATCAAGACATTTCCCCTGCGTACGTTTCCAAACAAATAATCCTGTAAGCCGTTCCCGAAGTTATCAATGCCATCTCCGAAAAATTCTATGTTTACTCCACCATCCTGGGCAAATTCAGGATTGACATTATTCTGTGCCAGCAACTGTTGACCACTTGTAATGATCTCGTCGACATCTCCACCACGTGATGTCAGCAAATTTTTCATTTCTTCAAGCTTTCCGGCCATTTCCTCTGACTGGTCCTGGACTTCGGAGAGGTTCCTGACTACTTCAAACATATTAATATTCTTGTTTGTCGCAGCTTGTGCAATGATTGCATTGCCCAGGGCATCGAGGGTGTCTTTCCCGGCTTGATGGTCATTGAACTGATTATGGGCAGAGCCAATACAAAGTGCGATGATCTCATTCTGAAGAGGATTGCTGTTTCGATCATTGTATTCGTTGACAAACTTTGAGTAATTGATATTGAATTGATTATAAAGGGATCGCAAGATATCCAGCAGGTTGTTCAAGCCATTCCTCGCATCCCTGGTCATCTGATCAGTCCATTTAACCTGATCTTCTTCGGTAAGTTCGTCAATAGCTCCGGCAAGATCGACCTCCCCAACTTCGTAGATCTCAACCTGCATGGATCCTGAATTGTCACGGTAATCAGTATCGTATAACCAGAAGGTCAGGGATTGGCCATTGGATTCAAAAGGGGATGAGCAGTAAATATGATCGGGGTGATACAAGTTATCGCAAACCGGAATGCTCTTGTTGTTCTGGAAGATGGGCAAAGGATCCGGTGCCGGTTTGGCATTAAATTCATAACAGGCATCATTGAGTAGTGTTCTGCCATTTTCTGACCAGGTTCCAAAATTAACGCTTCCTCTGACTACAATATAGTATTTGATTCCAGACCGGAGGGATGCGGAGGTAATTCTTTGCCCAAGGGAACCGACATTACCCGACCAGTAGAGTATGTCATATTGTGTAATGGCACAAAAGGCTCCTGATCCTTGCGTAACCTGAGGAGGTGGTGTTGATTGTTCCGGAGGTAAGGCTTCGGTAACCTCATACAGTTCAACTCGCATGGTCCCTGAATTATCTCTGTAATCTGTATCAAACAACCAAAAAGACAGGGACTGACCTGTGGATTCAAAAGGCGCTGAGCAATAAATATGATCGGGATGATACTGGTTATTGGATACTGTAATATTCAGGTTGTTTTGAAAGATGGGCAAAGGATCCGGTGCCGGTTTGGCATTAAATTCATAACAGGCATCATTCAGCAAGATTCTGCCATTCTGTTCCCAAATTCCCTGGTTAATAAATCCCCTGACCACAACGTAATATTTATTGCCAGCTACCAATGGACTGGTTGTTATTCTCTGTCCCAGCGAACTTACATCGCCAGACCAAAACAATCTGTCGGTTGGAGCAATGGCACAAAAAGCGCCCGATCCCTGGTTAACCTGTGTATGTGTATCAGTTTGAACAGGGGGGGTAGGACTGGGAACTTCATGGATTTCAACCTGTAAGGTTCCGGAGTTGTCCCGGTAGTCTGTATCAAATATCCAGAAGGTGATCGGTTGTCCGGTTGCCACAAAAAGTGAAGAAATGTAGGCATGATCCGTATGATATTGGTTATCGCCGAGTGCGATTCCCAAATTATTCTGCAGAATTGGCAACGGTTCTGGTACTGGTCGCGCATTAAATTCATAACAGGCATCGTTGAGCAGAATTCGTCCGTTTTGCGACCATGTTCCTTGACTCAGAAAGCCTCTGGCAACAATATAATATTGTCTTCCTTCGATCAGTTGAACGGAATTAATCCGCTGTCCATTAGCGTTTACATTACCCGTCCAGATAAGAATATCATTTTGTTTAAAAGCCATGGCCAAAGTAGCCATACAAAGAAAACCTGCAATAGCCAGTGTTCTTCGAATCAGGGTTTTAAAGGTATCCATGGAGTAAATATTACAGAGTTAGATTAAAGTGCAAATCGGTAGATCAATCCGCCAGAGAATCGCAAATTCGATTTTTTGTCAATCGGATTAATACTGGTTTCTTCAGTAGCGTCGGTTTTTATAGTGTAAGTGCTCAGGTTAAAATGAATATCCCAGTTATCATAAAGAGGTTGCCTGAAATCAATCCTGAATTGAAAGGCCTGAGGTTGTCTGCTGGGAAGATTTTCTCCATAAACGATGTCCCCGGTAAACGGGTCAAAAATCGTTTCTTTTACAAGTATCCAGGAATGTTCATAAGAACATGCTATTTCAAGGGAAGCTCTTTTAATTTTAATATGACTGTTAAATCCGATCCCCGTACGGACAGAATTGCCATTTCGCATAAAGTAATCCTCGTCGATATTGTAGTAAACATGACCACCCAGGATGAAACCTAACTTCAGGTCGGTTAACCTTATTGTGCCTTCACTTATGCTTTGGAAGCGTGGTCCAAACTCGGCAAAAAAATCAAAAACATGATCAACAGATGAACTATCAAGATATTCAAAATTATTCCACAACCTATTAAATACATTGAAGTTAAAAAAGCCCCTGGCTGTGTTTTTTGATTTGTCCCATCTCAGATCGAAATAATCTGTTGTGTACATGTCTTCTCTTTGTGTATACACTGTAAGAATGGTGCTCAGAGAGGATGAAGAAGAAAAGCTCTCAACGGCAGAGCCTTTCCTGCGCTGGGAGGTATAACCTATTCTTGTATAATCCTGGCTGTTGTTATACGGATATTGTTTGAAGATCAGATCAAGATTCTTGGACAGAACCTTCTTGCTGCGGGTATTGCGCCATTTGAAATTTGCCCTGTATCTTTGAAAATCATTTAACCGATTTGCGTAGGCAAACTTTAATAAATTATAATCGAGTCCTAATGTTACGGATCGTTGTGGTGTAGCTTTATGCAGATAAATGAATTGTGGACTTACCTGGCTGAAACTCAAATAATCGGTTTCACTGGTCTGGAAGTTGCCCTGAAATTGAAATTTAATATTGTTATTGGCATTGGGTGTAAGAGATGTTCCTATATCGAACGATAAACTCTGATAGTTATTTAGTCCGGAACGGTCATATTGTTTGGATTGGAAATTGGCACGGGCAAAGATACTTGCGTTGCTGACGGGATTGTAAACAGCATTAGCACCTGTATGAAAGACCCCAAAAGAATTTTGATCAGTGGCTTTATCATCGTATTTATTGTATCCTAAGTTTCCCGACAAAACCAATTTATTTGCAAATTGTTGTGTTACACCTGCATCAAGGGTTGTATTCATAAAGGGAGTCTGGATTACTTCGCTCTGATGATGCATCGTCACATCAGCGCGTGTATTTTTATTAGGCTGGTATACACCACTGAAACCTAGTTTTCTCGATGTAGCCGATGTTGAGGTCATATTTTTATAGGATGATTGACCGATATCGGCGGATACGGTCCCCTTAAAAACATCTTCATGCAGATACGAAATCGGAGAAGCATCGATAGTGCCGGCCAGTTCTTCATAAGGTCTGAAGAATCGGAGGGTGTAACTATAATATTTTTCAATTTTTGCTTTGTATTCAAGGAATACTTTGTAGTCACCGAGCAATTCCTGCTTTTTATCAATGGTGAGGTTGGTATAGTCATCTTCAACCTGCTTACAGAGGGCACGTGCTGTAACAACCAATTCATCAATATTGGCTTTATAACGCACCATCTGCGACAGAACAACCTTCAATTCCTGTCTTGCTTTGGAGGTTGTGGGGGCACCAGCATTAATTTGCTGCCTGGTGATGATTTGAATTTCTTCCTCAAAAACCCATCCATCTCTGCCGTCTTCGGTTTTAATTTTGTACCATTTTTCACGCTTGTCGGTGATGATATATTCTTCATTTAATCTGATCACTGTTATTGCTGTGGCGTTCGAATTGTCGGATTCTCTTACTGTCACACTGGGATGGATTACTTTAGCAACTTCAACGGCATTGGTTGCTTCTGATTTTTCGTAATCCTGTATCAGCGCTAAAAGCGGCAAAACATTTTGACTTAAGCCAATGTTGATTTGTTTAAGTTGAGGGAGGGTGTTCGAAACAAAATTATCGGAGGGAGCCTGAGCATTGCTATTTAACAGGAAGGTTGAGAAACAGATGGTTAAAGCAATTGTAAAAATAGTATGGCTCTTGTGAAAATCCATTGAAAGTGAATTGCATGAAAAAATACCAGGGAATCGCACCAATCTTCCTCACAATCTTAAATTCCTATTAAAGTTAGAAATTCAAATGGTAAATCAAAAAAAAGCAGAGGAATAAACTGGTTAACAGATATTTTTTTTCAGGTATTTATGGATCTTTTTATTAAACGGTTTCTCTCCCTTGGTTCTAAATTTCACTTCGACTGGGACATAGTAAAATGACTTCCGGAAACGTTTATCCGTGATTTTGATTTCACGCAGTCTGACGGCATCTTTTTCCGTGACAATGATGCATTTTTCAACGGAATCAAGGGTCTTAAACCTGTTTTTAATGCGCTGAATATCTTTGAAGTCAAAATCATGGTGGTCAGTAAAAACAAGTTCATCATCAATTCCCAGGTTATGAGCCAGGAATTGGCGCAAAGGCGCTGGATTGGCTATACCGCTTACCAACATTACCCTGGTTTTTATTTTCTTAAGGACCTTGAAGGAAACGGGATCTTGGCGGCCTTGCCTGTCGGGATATACAGGGATCGGAGATCCGTAGGCATAACCGGTAAAATATACTGCTTGTCGGTCCTGGAGATTGAGTCTGGAAATGAAATTCGAACGGTCTCTGCCGGAAAAGTTATCAGGGCACTTTGTAACGATGATGATATCTGCGCGGTTGGCATTTCGAGCTGGTTCTCGGAGATTGCCTGCAGGCAATAAAATATCATGGAATATCGGGCGGTGATAATCGACCAGCAGGATTGAAATACCGGGACGAATGGCGCGATGTTGAAAAGCATCATCAAGAATTACCAGATCGAGTTTGCGGATGCATTCCATCAGCCTTTGGACACCTTTAACACGGTTGCGTTCTACGGCAATAGGAACATCCGGGAATTTCAGTTTCATCTGGCGGGGCTCATCACCAATATCCGTTACTCCTGATGTTGTGGTTGCCAGAATAAAATGCCTGGTTTTTCTTTTATAGCCCCGGCTGAGAACGGCAATTTTATATTCATGTTTCAGCAACCTGATCAGGTATTCCACATGAGGCGTTTTCCCGGTACCGCCAACGGTAATATTTCCAACAGCTATTACAGGCAATTTGAAGCGGGTTGACCGGAGGATCCGTGTATCAAAAAGCAGATTCCTGGCCCAAACGATCAAACCATAGAGGAAGGACAGGGGCAATAATACAGGGCGTGCTATTTGCCTGTGACCCGGCATATTTAAAATTCCGTTTAATGTATATTTAGATCATAAGGAAGGCGGGCCTGAATTTTATCGCTTTGCAGCACCTGTTTAACCAGCTTGTATTGTTTATAATGGCCTGATAATTCATTCCGCAGAAAACGTTCTTTTACATTGCCCGAAAGTTCCTTCATGATCTGGTCAAAAGGATCTTCAGGCTTTGGAAGCTCTACAATGCGGTAATGGTCAAGTTTAGCCTTTTTTGCTGCAATTTCGACGGCAGTGGTCAATCCGCCCAGAGTGTCAATTAATCCCAACTCCAGGGCGTTTTTACCACTCCATACCCTGCCTTCAGCGATCTTGTCAACCTGTTCCCAGGGCAGGCTCCGGCCATCGGATACATGGGTAACAAAGGTTGAATAGGCTCCGTCAATCATCTTTTGTAATGTAAGCCTTTCGGGCGCGGAAAGAGGTCTGAATACAGACGGGAAATCAGAATAGGCATTGGTGTTTTCAACATCCACAGTAATCCCCAGTTTATTTTCGAGAAAATCACCGGCATTCAGCAGCAGTCCGAAAACGCCAATCGATCCTGTGATTGTATTGGGACTGGCCACGATGGTATCGGCTGCAGCCACAACATAGTAACCTCCCGAGGCTGCCACATCCCCCATGGATGCAATTACGGGTTTTGTCTGGTGAGCCAGGTACAATTCGCGGTGGATCACTTCCGAGGCAAGTACGCTTCCTCCAGGTGAATTCACCCGGAATACAATGGCTTTTATGGTAGAATCCTGCCTGGCCTCGCGAATCGTCCTTGCTATTTTGGCTGAACCGATAAAGCCATCTGACTGTTCACCGGTAACAATATCCCCTTCGGCGTAAATAACGGCAATTTTATTGCGTGAATAGCCTTTTCGGTCGCTGGTTTCCGGGACCCGCAGATATTTGTGATGCGTAATGAAATTCAGATCTTTGATTTTATCAACCCGGGCAAGATGTACCAGGGTATCCAGCACCTGATCCTTATACAGGGCTCTGTCAATAATCCCGTATGCAATAGCCGAAGAATTGTTCCACATCAACAGGCTGTCTGCGAAGGTGTTCATTTTTTCAACAGTAATATTGCGGCTGGAAGCCATTTGCTCAACCATCTGATCCCAGATGGATCCCACATACTGTCGGATCTGTTCCCTGTTTTCAGGGCTCATCTTATCGTACATGAAAGGTTCTATGGCACTTTTGAATTTCCCATGCCGGATGATTTCCGGTTCGATATCCAGCTTCTCCAGGGCCTTTTTGTAAAACATGATCTCGGCACTCAATCCGATCAGGTTAACGGAGCCCTCGGGATTTAGATAAACTTTATCAGATACAGAGGCAAGATAATAGGAGCCCTGGGTATAGGTATCGCTGTAAGCGATGACAAATTTGCCCTTTTTCTTAAAATCAGCAAGCGCATTGCGGATTTCCTCGATAGTTGCGATACCAGTCTGTAAACCGGATAGCTCCAGGTATATGCCACTGATATTTTCATCCTGGCCGGCTTTGGCAATGTTATCGAGAATATCATTCAGGCCTATCGCATTTCCAGCTCCCAGGCTGGTCAGATTTACCACCAGCATGGGTAAGGGTGATTTCCTGTCGTTAATGGGCTGATCCAATTTCAGCATCAGGATGGTGTTGGACTTGATGTCAACGGCTTTGTCCTGTGAGCTGACGAGAGCAGTAATGACGCCCATGGAAATGAAGAACAGGATAACAGCAGCGATTAAAACGCCCAGTATGCTTGCCAGCAAATATTTAAAAAAGCTTTTCATGATTTTATGGATATAACTATTATGGCCCAACAATATTAATGAAATAACAGGAATTCCCCTAATTTTACAAAACAACAATATCTTATGCATCAGGTCTTATTGTCTCTCGGAAGTAACGCTGGCCCGCGAAAAGCCAACCTGAGAAAGGCGATACATCTTCTGAAATCATTGCCGGGCAAGATCATTGCTGTATCATCCCTGTATGAAACAGAACCATGGGGATGTTCGCATGAAGTGAATTTCTACAATCAGGTGGTTAAAATAGTCACCCGGCTGGATCCTGACGAACTGCTGGTTGAGATTCAGAAAATTGAGCAATTGTGCGGACGCGTCCGCACATCTGAACGATATGCTCCCCGTTCGCTTGATATGGATATACTGTTGTTTGATGATGAAATCCATTCAACGGAAAAACTCAAAATCCCGCATCCATTAATTCCCGTGCGCAGGTTTGTGTTGGTTCCCCTGGCCGAAATTGCACCCGATGTTGTGCATCCCGTCCTGGGCAAAACCATGATTCAACTGCTGGAGTATTGCGAAGACGACAAGCAGGTGTTGAAAATCCGGTAATGGATGAGCAGGTTGCGGGGGAATGTCAGCTTATTCTGAAAAACTTCAATGCTGGTGGTCTCTCTCGCACCAAATTCTTGGAACAATACGGGGTAATTCATGATAAAGCCGGAATCAAACAGGAGAGTTGTATTGGTTTCAGAATACTTATCAATGATCCGGTCTATCAAAAACAAGTCCGGGAAATCCTTGATTTTATCGGGTGCAGTTGCCTGAAAAACAAGGTTGATCCTATTATTCATCCAGGCTATCAGTGCAACAGAGGAAATTTCGTTGTGCTGGTCAAACAGGCCATACAATTCGCCCGAATTATGTTGGATCAGTCCGACCATAACAGTACGTAAGAGCCTGTAATTCAGCTTTTTAATTATTCGAGGCACCGGTATTCTATTCTTGTCAATCAAACTTATCATTTCATTGGGCGATAATCCCGGGGAAAAGTAATAACCGTTTGCCATGGTTATATTGAGCCTGCGCGATAAATCAGGCGTATAACCTGCAGTTAATTTGAAATAGGGTAGTATCAGATCAAGTTCAAAGCGTTTATGCAAAATTGTTGTGCGATCTTTGCATTCCAGCGGATTGTATTTGTTGAGCATAATCCGGTAATAGCTGAAATTTGGAGGAACAGCCTCAATAAAAGCCCGGGTTTTATAAGGAGTTATCGGATGATTGGAGAAGATTCCCAGGTCATAAGCGAAGTAGGGCAGTCCAATAATCTCTTTCCCCCAAAAGCGCTGCACGATAAGTGGCATGACGGATTCGTAATCGTCCTCCACCAGGGCTCCCCAGTCTTCACAGATGAGGTCAAGAAACCACGAAAAAGCACAAATGCTGCTGTTAAATGATCCGGCTATGCATTTGTCCCACGCATTCAAATCAATTTCGCTGTTTTTCAAAAAGAATATGGCCATCAGGAAAAGCATTAATATGAAAAATCAGCAATGCCTATATCAGGTTATCATCTGCGAAACTGAAGTATTTCTTTCCTGCCACGATAATGTGATCAAGCAGGGCAATATCCATTAAGGAAGCGGACTCTTTCAAACGGCGCGTGACAGAAATGTCAGCATCACTGGGTTGAAGATTGCCGGATGGATGATTGTGGCAAAGAATGAGGGAGGTAGCCAGGTTCTCAAGAGCCATTTTAAGGATCATCCGGATATCGGTGACTGTTCCGGTAATTCCTCCCTGGCTGATACGGCGCTTTTCGATAACCCGGTTGGAACGGTTCAGGATCAGGACCCAGAATTCCTCGTGGGAAAGATCCGAAAGCACAGGATAAATCATGTTAAATACATCGGCGCTTCCCGTTATTTTATCGGCTTCGGGCGGCTCGGTCAGTTTCCTTCTCCTCCCCAGCTCAAGGGCAGCAACAATGGATGTAGCCCTTGCCTCACCAATACCTTTTAATTTCTTCAAATCTGAAATTGAGAATTTTCCAAGCTTATCCAAATTATTACCGGCTTTGTTCAAAATCTGCCGTGCAAGTTCAACGGCCGAAGCTTTTCTGGTCCCTGATCCTATTAAGAGAGCTATTAACTCGCTGTCGCTGAGGGATTGGATGCCTTTGGACATCATTTTTTCACGCGGGCGATCTTCCAGGGCCCAGTTTCTGATACTGAGATTTGTGTAATCATCCATTTCCTATAACTATTTTTATGAAAGGTATAATTTTCTTTCATAAATGCAAAAGACCCCGATGGATTTCAACGGGGTCTTACTATTTCTTCTGTTACTAAATTAAGCTTCAGGCTAAGCGGTTGACCTGTTTTGATATTTCTGATTTCAGGTTGGCTGCTTTATTGGGATGAATGATATTCTTTTTGGCCAGCTTATCAAGCATTGAACTTACCTTGGGCAAAAGCTTGGAGGCAGTGGGCTTATCAGTAGTTGAACGAAGTTCTTTCAACGCGTTCCGGGTACTTTTTGCATAATACTTGTTATTATCCTTACGGGACTCGTCCTGTCTGATCCTTTTCTCTGATGACTTATGATTTGCCATTGTTTTTTATGATAGATTTCTAATTTTGCAAGTGTTTTTAAAAGAGCGACAAAAATAATTAATTTTTCAATACGGAAAAATTTTTAAAAAAAATTATACATTTGCAAGCTCAAATTTAAAGTAGGTTTATTATTTAATTTATTGTATGCCCGTAAAGATCAGATTATCGAAAAAAGGCCGCAAAAAGTTGCCTTACTACCACATTGTGGTAGCAGATAGCAGGGCGCCACGTGATGGTAAATTTGTTGAAAGGATTGGTTTATACAATCCCCAGACTAATCCTGCTACTATTGAATTAAATTTTGATAGAGCATTAGATTGGTTACAAAAGGGCGCTCAACCTACCGAC
>JAFGGU010000016.1 GCA_016930375.1 Bacteroidales bacterium
AGTGGCAGTGGCAGTACCTTCGGAAGCAGCAGTAACCAATCCGGTGGCACTGATTGTAGCTTCGCCGGTTCCGTTCAGAATGCTCCATGTAACGGATGTTTCGGTGGCATTTGAAGGCAATACGGTGGCAGATAACTGCAATGTTTCTCCGGCCGTGACACTGGACGATCCTCCGGCACCGTTGACTGTGATGCTGTTAACAAGTAATATTTGTCCGGAAATGGTTATTGTCAGACTGCCTTTAACATTCGAGCCGTCAGCTGCAGTGGCAGTGGCAGTTACATTACCGTCGGCAATTGCAGTCACCAGCCCGGTTGCACTGATAGATGCCTGCCCCGTGCCATTTTGTATGCTCCAGGTAACATTTTTATTTGTCGCGTCAGATGGCAATACTGCCGCTGCCAGCTGCAAAGTGCCACTGGGGGTAGTGATAGTGGCCAGTCCGCCGGCAACGGTTACCGTAATGCCCGTTACCG
This sequence comes from Bacteroidales bacterium, assembly GCA_016930375.1. GTDB lineage: Bacteria > Bacteroidota > Bacteroidia > Bacteroidales > UBA10428 > UBA5072. The sequence goes on from JAFGGU010000016.1 coordinate 477, forward strand.
GTATGCTGGTTTCACCGCCGTCCCATCCTGCCAGTCGCGCCCACAACCACCAGGAAGCCTTGCCTTTTTGCTGGCAGTTCAAGGCTTGCGAATGCGCACAATCGCCCGTGTAAAAACAATCGTCGGGATGTGTACCGCACCATTGCGTGGCCCAGTTGGCATCCACATCTCCATCACCATCGGAATCATAATCACAATTGTCATCGGCCATTAATTCCATGTAATTCACCAGTCCATCGGGATCATAACTCTCGATATCCGCAAAATCATAGAGAATTTTATGGTTGTCTCTGCAAAAGGTCCTTATCTGCTCGTTTCTGACATTCAGATTCCCGGTAGCTCCTGTACCTTCCAGATGTCCGGTCATGTATACAAATTTGACCTGCGGATAATCAATTTCCAGTTGGTTCATCAGGTCAAGGTAAATTTCAATTTCAGAATTCGAGGCATAATCTACCTCCCCGCACCACGACCAGATCACTACATTGATTGCAGCATTGGCGGGGTCATCAAGAAACGCTCTTGTACGTGCCTCCCAGGTCACCCTGTCCGGATTGCCGAGATCCCCGGCAACAAAATAATCGTTCAGATCCAGTGCACCATTTGAACCACCGTCATTAAAGTCATAGGCCGAACCCTTTTCTGCCAGAATTCCTGACATCCCTGAGATGATCTGACTTCCGTGTGAGGTGTGCCCGTAAGCAATGTGAAGGTTCTGACGGGCAATATCAATTGCCGCAGAAGGAATTTCGTCAAGGTTTGTACAGTTATGATCAATGATTATGGAGGATTGAGACTTACCATGCAGTGTTAAACACATACACATGATAACAGCAACGCATTGTTTCATGAAAAACAAGGTTAGGATTTGGGCAAAAAAAGCCACACAAGTTATGCAATATGAACTTTTTTTGCAAGCCTGTTCCTGTCTTTTACATCACCATTTCGAAAATTTTTCAGTTTCCTCGATTTTTGATACTCCCAGGATTTTAACAATATAAAGTCCAGGAATCCAGGAAGATATATCAATATTCAAATGATCGTTCCTGATTTCTTTGGATAGAATCAGATCACCTGCAAGATTGTACAGGTAAAGACTGTTGAATTCAGCGGCCGGATTAAAGTTGATATGCAACTGGGATCCGTCATTCCAGAGCGAGTAAGATCTTTCTCTGGAAAGATCAGGATTGGCGGAAACCAGACCGGAAATGGTTATCTCGAGGCTGCCGGTTATACCTGAACCATCATTTGCAGTGGCAGTGACGGTTACTGTTCCGTTTGTGATCGCAGTCACGAGCCCTGTGGCACTGACAGATGCGCTTCCTGTTCCATTTTGTATGCTCCAGGATACTGATTTGTTCGTGGCGTTTTCGGGCACCACGGTGGCATTCAATTGAAGGGTTGTGGCCGGAGAAGATATGGTGGTTGCACCGTTTTCACCTCCCACGGTAATGCCGGTCACCTGCACAGCATCGGTGTCCTCGATGACAGAGACGATAAACTGCGCAAATATGGGTCCAACATATACATTGGCTGCCTCGTTGGGATGATTATTGTCATCGGTATGGCTGATTTCAAATTCATACTTCAAGCAGTTTAACATTCCATTTTCCGCTTCCGGGTCATTTTCTGCCACCAGGCCGAAAAAATCAAAGATGTAAATATTGGGATGTTCCTTTTCATCCTCCGTCAGCCAGTCATTTTTCACCCAATTCACAAATTCAAGGGCCCTGGCTGCTTCGTTCTCCGTGGTATTGAGCTGGTGGAGCGGTGCAAGAGTCCATACAATGAACTTATTCTCAGGATAGCTGTCCATCAGGTCCCTTAAAGCCCTGTATTGAAGTTTGTAATTGGCGAGGCTTTTTCGGGTGGAGCTCACAGACGGGCTGTCCCCATCCGTTAAGACGTGGGCACCCGGGTAACAATGCTTGAAAATGATCACATCATAATCGCTGGTTAAGGCCGACATACATTCGATATCGGGATTATCGTTATCACAGGCACCATTGATCCATAAATTCCAGTAATCATATGCATAGTTATCCCACGGATATGGATCATTGGGATAACTTCTTTCATGCACCACATAATTTTTGTCGTGCACATCATTGTAATTGCTGATCCAGTCAGGTACATTTCCATCAAAGAAGACATTGTCCCCTACGGAATGATGCAGAAAGATCACGCGCTGTGAAAACGAAGAAGCTGATGTTAACCAGAGTACACCAAGCAGAATAAAGCAGGATTTATTTTTCATGGCAAATCAGGTTGGGTGTATTAGTATGTAACAAAGTCCTGTTAAATTTGTTTAAGAATACAATTTCAGAGATCTACTTTTTTACCTTTTTACCGGTAGCCGTGATTGTAATCTTGTCTTTTAACTCAACGATCTGTGGTATCTTATAGGATGCAAGCCTATCCGCACACCAAACTTTAATTTTTTCTGGTGTTACTGCTACTACTGATGCCCCTGCCTCCTTTACAATAACTGTTGCTTTCATGGCCTCACCCAGAATCTCGTCGAAAACTGCCTCTATACTGCAATCGATCACATCAGGCATCGAGACGATTACTTCTTCAATTTCCTTGGGACTGATCCTCCTGCCACCTACCTTAATGATCTCTTTTTTACGGGCCGTGAGGTAGATATAACCTTCATCATCCACGGTAGCCAGGTCGCCGGTATGCAGCCACCCATCTTTTATCGTATGATAGGTCGAATCAGGATCTTTGTAATAGCCCTGCATGATGTTATCACCATAAGCCAATATCTCTCCATTTTCGCCCGGTTTTACCGGATTGCCCTGTTCATCAGCCACTTTAAGTTTTACACCTGGAATCGCTTTACCACAGGAACCAATTTTTTCAGGAAGTTTATCCGGCGGAAGCCAGGACAACCTCGCTGTTGCTTCAGTTTGTCCGTACATGACGTTGAATTTTATCTCCGGAAATGTCTCAATGAATTCGCTGATAAAGGCATTGTGCAGTTTGCCGCCGGCCTGCGTAACATATTTCAGTGATGGGAAGTGACTGGTTTTGAAACTGTCTGATTTCCGCAATAATATTTGGAAATGCGTGGGAACTCCTGCAAAACCGGTGCAATGAAACCGTTTCAGGTCATTGATGACAGCGCCCAGCATAATGAACATATTATTCAGTACTATACTGCCACCCACGCGGAGATGGGTATGCAGCAAAGACAGGCCATAACAGTAATAAAAAGGCAGAACCACCAGCATGGTATCTTTTTCAGTAAGCTTCAGGTATTCAACGATGGATCCGGTATTGGCGATCAGGTTTTTGTGGCTGATCATCACGCCCTTGGGTTCGCCGGTGGAACCGGAGGTGAAGATGATCTCGGCAAGCTGATCCGGGGAGGTTCCGGGTTCCGGGTTCTGGGTTCCGAGTTTCAGGTTCATGTCATCATGGACGATATCTTCAAGAGATTTTTCGTCCAGGATAGAGGAGTTGCGGAAGTTGAGTTTTGTTGTGAGTTGTGAAGTTGTGATGGTTAATTGGGATTCACTTTTATCCAAAATAAAATCAAGGTTGCTCTGTTCGGTTTCTGAACTTAAGGGTACAGCAACATTGCCGGATTTGAGGATGCCCAGGTATGCCACCATGAAAAACACCGAGTTGGGGGCAAGGAGGAGGATGTTTTGGTTGTGGCCGACCTTGTCATTCAGGTATGAAGCCAGTTTTAAGCTGCGATTGTAGAGTTCCCTATAGGAAATGGTCTCTTTTGGGCCTATTAGAAAGTTCTTTTCAAGATGATAGGTATTCTCAAAGAAATAGTCAAATGCGTTCATTGGATTAGGTTTTTAGGCTGTAGGCTGTCATTGCGAGACACATTACTGAATTAAATATTCATCCTAATGTTAAATATGTGGCGAAGCAATCTACCTGAACAGGCAGGGCAATGACGTTTCCGCACCCAAATCTCTTTACCCAAATCCTGCTTGTCCCTTGTCCCTCGTCACTCCCTAATTGGTGCCATCCTCAAATACTCCGTCGTCTTAAACTTCCTTTCAAAATTCACAAAAACACTCTTCACTTGCTCTACAGTCATCTCCATGACAGGCGCAACTTCTGAAGGATCGTATTTGTTCTCATAAGCATACCACAACAAGTCCATCTGCGCAAATGGGAGCTGGTAGAAAAATTCTTGCTGCGTTTGTTCAGCGGAATAGGTGTCGGTGGTAGGTGTACGATCGATAATTTCCTGTGGAATTCCCAGATATCTGGCAAGCTGATAAACCTGTGTTTTGTAGAGATGGCCGATGGGCATAATATCGGCGCCACCATCGCCATATTTTACGAAAAACCCCTGTTCCACCTCATGTTTGTTGGGTGTTCCGATCACAGCATAATGCAGCCGCTCGGCATGATAATACAGCATCGACATACGGCACCTCTGTTTGAAGTTGGATGCAGCTTCGATTTGCCTGAATTCAGGCGCCGGTAAACGCTTTGATTGTTCCACGCCCTTGTCATCAATAATTACAAGTGAAAACAAGGGGGGGAGATTGGTATAAAGCCCTGAGTTTTTAACTCCTATTTTCATTTTATAACGAGCCGGATCGTATTCCGGAAAGATATTTTTAACAGCTTCATCACGACGCTGGTAACACCCGAATCCCTGTAAGGCCCCGGTTATGTTTTCAGTGATTGCCCTGACGTTGAATTTATCGGCCAGTTGTTGAGCAAACCTGGCACTGTCACCGCTGGAATCTTTTTCAGGTAACATAATTCCCAGTACATTCTCAGCACCCAATGCGAGAACACTTAATGCAAGTGTCACTGAAGAATCGATTCCTCCGGAAATACCGATCACTGCACCAGTACGGTGCAAACGATGAATCACATTATCATGAAGCCTGGCAACTATTGCATCACATTCGGATTTTTCGTTTTCAAGGATTACAATTTCCCTGGAGAATGGATTATGGTTTTTTTTATTCATAATTGTTTTACTTTTTCATGTGTAGATAGGGTTTTCTTCGCAGACAATCCGGCAATTTTCCAAAGACAAAGCATTCGGCCTGAAACCATCTTTAGAAATATACTGATGATATAGGATCTGTGTCGAAAGAATGCCGGAAAGCGCCATGTTATCTATCTCTGTAACCAGTGTGCCCGAGGTTATTTTATCCATCAGTTTTTGGACGGCAGGGTAAGCGAACAAACCGGTCTGCCTGATACCTCGCTCAGAAAGCAGATCCATGACAAACTCCCTCGATCCTGAAGAAAGCAAACTGCCTGCAATAGGAGCTCTGTAAGGTTGTTTGGGCCTCTTCAGCACGCTCTCAGGCAACCTGTTCATCATCATTCGCTTTAGAATGTATTTCTCGTTCAAGCCGTGCATTTTAAAATCGGGTGGGAGCGTAGCTGCAAATTCAATAACCCGGTAATCCAGGAAAGGATAGCGGCCTTCCACTGAATTTGCCATGGCAACACGGTCGCCCTGCGATGAAAGCAGGTAACCCGACATAAATAGGACAGCTTCGAGCCATTGTGATTTACTCAAAAGACTGTAATGCTCAAAACCGGGAGGTAATATCTCAAATACCTCTTTGAGTGAATCATAACTGATAAGAGCTTCCTTCAGGTCGTCGGAAAAGAAATTGTGTATGTTGGAGGTGTTTTTCCAACGCAGGATGTGTGAATAAAAAGGAGAATTAACGTCCTGCAGCTGATAGCCGAAGAAAAATTTCAGCAGATTCCTATTTTTACCCTGAAACTGAGCAAGATATGGATAAAGCTTCTGAAATAATAAGGGCCGGTATTTTGAATCGGGTTGCCGTGACCAGAATTCCCGGATGATCCCTTCTTTGAAAATGTCATAACCGGCCAGCATTTCATCTGCCCCCTCTCCTGTTATCACAACTTTAATGTTGCTTTCCCTGACATTTTTTGACAGGCAGAACATGGGAACAGGTGCAGTTCGCAGAATGGGAATCTCAGAATGCCAGACTACTTGTGGGAAATATCTTCCGATATCCTCCCGCGTGCAGGTAAATGCTGTATGACGGGTGCCGAGATAGCCAGATACTTCCCGCTGAAAGGGTGTTTCATCGAATTCACTGTCTTCGAAGCCAATAGAAAAAGTTTGCAGCGTTTCCGGCGCTACCTTTTTAATGAATGATGTCGTGGCACTTGAATCTAAGCCTCCGCTAAGGTAGGCCGCTACTGGTACATCTGCCCGGAGTCTTATCCTTACTGCGTCGGTCAATAATCTCTCAAGTTCAAATGTAGCATCATCCAGGGATCCTTTGAAACAATTCTCGTCATTAACAGGAAACCGGAGTAACCAAAAAGGCTTGATTGTTGATTTATCCCGGGTTAAATGCATGTAATGTCCGGGAGGCAGTTCAAGAATCTTTTTAAAGATGGTCCTGGGTGTAATCACAGTCCAATATGTGAAAACCTGGGAAAGTGATTCCGGATCAATCTCAGCTTCAAGACCGGGATATTCCAGGAGAGTTTTAATCTCAGATCCGAATACAATTGTATCCTGAATCCAGGAATAAAACAACGGGCGGATACCCACGCGGTCCCGTGCCAAAAACAATTCCTGTTTTTCGTTGTCCCAAATGGCGAATACGAACTGACCGTTTAGTTTCTCAAGACATCCGGAACCAAAATGGATATAAGTATATAAAAGAACTTCAGTATCACTTTCCGTCTTGAAAGAGTACCCATGTTTCTTCAATTCGTTTTTCAATTCGATATAATTGAAAATCTCACCATTCAATACAATCCAGTATCTTCCATCCTGAGAAGACAGTGGCTGCTGGCCCGAACGAATGTCAATAATGCTGAGACGGGCATTGGCCAGACCAACCTGCCTGTTAATGTAAATTCCGCTTTCATCCGGTCCCCGGTAACGGATGCAGGAAAGCATCCTTTTCAGAACGCCTTCAGGATCCGTTAAAGCACCTGTACGATTATATATTCCGGCAATTCCGCACATGGGTTTTGTTCAGAGTGTTTCTACCTGACAGTACTGACCTCATACTTGTGCGTGATAAATCTGGTGATGGCTTCGATGGACTCAAAGTTTTCTTCGATCAGATCTTCATCGGAGGCTTTAATGCCAAAGGTCTCTTCAATGTAATCGATCAGAAGCACAAAAGCCATGGAATCAAAAATACCCTCACGGAAAAGGAGCGTTTTATCATTCAGGTTGCTGATGTTGGACAGTGTATTCTTCCTGATATAACTGTCAATTTTTTCTTTGATCTGAGCGGTGTTTTCCAATATTTCTTTCATTTGAGGGTACTTTATAACGCGTTAGACAAATATCTGATATAATTCTATTTAACAATAATATAGGGTAAGTGTTTATTTTTTAGTTTAAAAATTCTTTATATACATCACAATATTGCACGACAATTTTATCCCAGTCGTAATTGGCTTTAAGTTTATGTAAAGCTGTTTCCGATTTTTTTTGCATTGCTGCGGGGTTAATCATGGCCCAGTTCAGTTTTTCGGTCAGGTCATCTTCACTTTCAGATTTAAAAAATAACACTTCCTGTTCACTGAAAACCGCTTTATTGGCTTTTATATCACTGCATATAATCGGGACATTCAGGGAGGCTACTTCAAGCAGCATAATAGACATTGTTTCGCTTATCGAGGGAAAAACAAAAAGATCAGCATGCCGGATATAGTCAAAGAGTGCTGTTTTATCCCTGATCATGCCTTTGAATTCAACATTCAATCCGGATGACAATTTTTCGATATCTGATTTATACTGTGCAACCTGATTGAGATCGCCAAGTACGATCAGCTTCTCATGGCTGTTCATGCGGTGCAAAGCATTTATCAAAAAGTGCAGTCCCTTTAAAGGTATGATACGACCTGCTGAAAACAACAAATAACCAGACCTGCTTTGGATATCTGATACATCTTTTAAAAATGATACATCAATTCCATTGGGAATATAACGAATTCTTTTTTTGACCATTCCCTGATACGTCTCCTGCAGTGGCTTACCAACGCTGGTAACACAATTCGACAAATGCAAAAAGATCTGTTCGTTCCCTTTGAGTATGATGTTAATGAATGCTGACCACTTGCCGCTTTCAAAAGTACGTGCATGTGCAGTTGATATGACCTTGTACTTTAAACGCAATAATGGCAGTATGAAGGCCCCATCGATATGATGCAGGTGAATCAGCGCATAGTTTTCGGCAAAAAGAGCATGAATAGCCGAACGGAGATAATAAAGAAAGATATTGAGTTTGTGAAGAGGCACTGATTTAAAAACCTTTTGACGAAATCCACCCGGCATGAAACCGGGCTTAACATGAGAGGAAACAGCATATACAACAAAATCAAAATCGTTTTTCAGGCGATTAATGATGTTTTCACCTGCCGTAGCGGCACCACCGAACGCAGGTAACCCTTTCAGGCCTATTACGCCGATGGTTGGTTTAGTTGAATTGGGGCTATTCATTGCACTTTACTGCTGTAAAGTACCGAAAAATCCCACGATTTACAAAGCCATGAAGTTCTTAATTAGACAAAATGAACGCGCAATTTGATAAAAGGCTTAAATTGTAGGATGATTAAATTGGGTTTGGAGGAGTATTAAACAATTCTCAATAGATGGTTACTTTTTCCGCGATTGCTTTACCCATATGTACAAGACTGATAAGATAAATTCCTTTGGGCAGGGAGGACATATCGATAAAGTCGGAAGTGTTGGAATAGTCCGGAAATTCCATAATTAACTTACCAGTTAACGTCCTGATCTCAATAGCGGCTTTTGAAACGGATTCGGATAATCTGACAAAGAATCTGCCGGTTGAAGGATTCGGATACACAATGATCTCAGAGTTGGTTTCCGTTTCATCGTTACCGGATTCGGATTTCACAGCCTCGGCGAGCCCGATATCGGGTGCCCCGCCTGCCGGTACATCCATACCGTAAAAATCCTTTTTCAGACCCAGATCATTGCCCGCATCAATGGCAGGTGAGTTGGGCAAAACAGTATATAATCCACTGAGTATGTTTTTAAATAAGGGATCTGTCGTGTAGGAGTGCAGATCCTGCTTATGTTTTTGCTGGTATTCAAGAAGCGTATTAAAAGCGGTACCTGCAATGTCAACAAATCCTGCCTGTTCGGGATAAAAAATGTTATAATCCGAAAAAACCAGGTTACCGGAGTGCTTAATTGCTTGATTACCAGATTGTTGCATATAAAAAATGTTATTGAATATTTTAAGATTGGAATAGGCAGTAAGGATCGATTTCAGGTTCTCGCAGAACACATTGTTGTATATCTCGGTTGTAGACAGATTGCTTGTGATCCGTATTCCGGTGCTGTTATTCCTGAAAATATTATAATATATATCGGTATTTTCGGCATAGGAAAATACTGCTTCGTCATTGTATTGAAAAGTGCAATACCGGATAACAAGATTCTTTCCATCCATCATCCGGATGCCATTATCTGCGCCTTCCAGTGTGCAATTTTCGATAACGTTGTTATCACTGTTTGATCCCAGAAAATAAATGCAAGCCACAGCTTCCGGGGCTTTGATGTGCAGGTTGCTGAACGTCAGACCACTCTTTTCATATGCGGTAAAAGCGAAATTATTCGTGCTGCTTTGAATTACAGGTTTCTCCCCATCACCATAAGATCCCAGGGTAATGTTTCCGGCGCCCACCAGGACCTTATCTTCAATGGCTACGGTTCCGGATTTCTGCAGATAAACCTTACCGGATTTCCATGTGATTTCTTTCCAGGAGTCAAAGGGATGTTCTATCGATCCGTCCTGGTCAGCATCGGAAATGTTACCCGGATCAATATAAATAACGGATGACTCGTTAACTGGCAGTTCAGGAACCTGTTCCGGAAATTTCTGTCCGGTCTGTAATCCGTATACCCATTCTTCCAAACGTGTGAATCCATTGTTATTGTCATCAACATGAGGATTGGCCGGGACTTTCAGCACATGATGCGTTGCTGCGAATACCGGCATGTTGAAACGACTCATGCCTGCCCAGTTTGCTTTGGCACGAACACTGTCGATAACCATCTTATCGTAATAATCCCGGTTCCAGTAAAATGCCCCTGCATTGTCCAAAAGGTAGTCGATCAGCTTGCTTTGATGGATGATCCTGTATTTCGTGGTATCCAGCGGGGGACTCTTTGGTTCTGTGAGGGAGATCTCAGAGTCTATGTTTTGCCAGTCGGTGTTCCTTGGATTGGAAATGCTTCTCGGGCATATGTTCCCTTTGAAATAAAACTGTGAAGCATTGCTCATAACGCCATCTCCGTCCCTCGCATATATTTTGGCAAAGGCTGTATAAGCTGATCTGCCAACAAAAGCCGAGATGCTTCTCATGTAAACATGGTGCAGCACATCAGCACTGTGCGGATCATAGATTCTGGGACCCGGAAAGAATTCATCCACCAGCGAGTAGTTATTGATATATGCGAATTTTTCAGTCTGCACCCTCGGTGACCTGTCACGGGCATAGGCGATGATATTTTTAACAAAGGACACACAACTGTCGGCCATCAGATAGGGCCCAAAACCATCTGCTCCGCCGCTGTTATTATATTGCAGGGGATGCGATAACAGGCAATTGCTGATGGTAATATGATGTGTGGTATTGTTGGTAATCGCCAGCAATTCATCCGATGACCATGCCAATGAACAATGATCCAGGATCACATTATAACCGTATACTGAAAAGCAATCCCGGATCTGAAGGTCTCCGTATCCTCCCTGATCCCCGGGGCGGATTTTAAAGTGCTGCATGATGACATCATGGGTTGTACGGCTTACTGACAGATCCGTGCCATACAGTATGATCCCTGGATAGGGGGCAGTCTGTCCATAAATACTGCAGTAGGACTGGTTGATGCTTAACTGGTCCTTTTTTCCCCGGTAGTCAATTGTACCGCCAACCTTAAAAAGAATGATGCGCGGGAAGTTCCTTGTAATACACCATTCAAAGGAACCGCTGTTTGTTCCGGTTGAGATATTCGCTGCAGCGAGAGTATCAACATATAGGATTACGGGTGAACTGGTATTTTGGTAAGCGCCCCGGGTAACAGATCCAAATCCTTCTGCTCCGGGGAAGGAATTTTGCGCGGTGATTGCAGTGCTGAAAATACAGAATAACAGCATGAACCAATGCCTTACTTCTCTTTTTGACCAAATCATAGATTTAAATGATTAATTAGTGATAAATTAGGATTAACGTACATTTAATTACTACCAAAGTTCATGTCTAATTTATAAACGGTATGATTGATCAAATGTTATTTTGTGTTTTTAAGTAATTTTGTTAAATTTTATAATAACCTAATAATTAACAATGAAACAGATATTTTTATTTGGGTTGGTAGCTATGTCTGTACTAACAATCTCAGGATGCAATTCAAAACAACATACTATGGAAAATAAAGTCAGGATCATCTTTCTTCATCACAGTACGGGGAAATCGGTATGGCGCGGGAATGCTTCACGTTATCTATATAAACTGGGATTTAAGGGAGAAACTGAAAAATGGTTCAATCGTTACAACAGAAGAAATGGCACTAACTATGTCATTGAAGAAAAGTACTTTCCTAAGTCTGAACCCTATGGATGGAAAAACTATCCATACGATTACTACAATATCTGGGTTAAGAACGCCGGAACCGTTGAATATATGGAAGAACCCACACTGGAGATCCTTACGGAACAATATGATATGATCATTTGGAAACATTGTTTCCCGGTAGGAAGAATTATGGAGGATACCTTAGCTGATATTGATTCGGATGTTAAAACACTGGCAAATTACAAACTGCAATACCAGGCGCTGAAGGAGAAAATGCATACGTTCCCGGATACAAAATTCCTGGTATGGACCGGAGCTGCACTCGTTGAAGCTAAGACCACACCGGAGCAGGCTGCCAGAACATCTGAATTCTTCGACTGGGTAAAAAGTGAATGGGATGAAAAGAACGATAATATATTCCTGTGGGACCTTTATGAACTTGAAACCGGCGGTGGAATGTTCCTGAAACCTGAATACAGCAAGGGTCCGGACAACTCACATCCGAATAAGGAGTTCTCTTCCCTTGCATCAAAGCTATTCAGTCAGCGCATAATTAATGTAATAGAGGGAAGGGGAGATTCCACTTCACTCACAGGTGAATAAAACCGGGCAACAGGATGATAAAAAAATGGATTTTCGGGTTCCTGATTAAGAACAGGGTAATTCTGCTGCACCTTGCATTCGGAAGATTCAGAATAAGACTTCTCCGGATCATGGGTATGAAAATTGGTAAAAATTGCATCATCCATTCCAAGGGTTTTTCCACCGAACCCTATCTTATAGAGATTGGTGATCATGTGGCCATTGCGGACGGATCAGTTTTTCTTACCCATGACGGGTCCGTTTGGGTCATCCGGGAAAAATACCCTGATATAGATGTTCCGGGAGCGATTAAGATAGGGGACAATAGTTTTATCGGAACCGGAGCGCTGATCCTGCCGGGAACAGTCATAGGTTCCAATTGTGTGATCGGGGCCGGAGCCGTGGTTAGAGGCGCCATTCCGGATAACAGTGTGGTAATGGGCAATCCTGCCAAGGTGGTTTTCAAGGTGAATCTGATGGAAACCATGCTTACCAGGCATAAGAACAAACTCATGACCAAAAATATGGGGGAATACCAAAAAATGCAGGCAATCACGGCACATTTTAATAAAACCAGCAATGATAATTGATCATATATGTTATGCAGTAAAGAATCTGTCAGAAAGCATTCAGTACTGGCAGGAAGTATTCGGTTACCGACCCATGACCAACCCTGTTGTGAACACCCGGCAAAAGGTGAAGGTCCAGTTTTTGCAGAAAGCAGACAGCCTGGCAGTTAAGCTGATTGAGCCACTCGATGGAAATATTTCACTTCAAAATTTTGTAGATCAGGGTGGAGGAGGATTTCATCATGTCTGCTTTAAATGTGACGACCTTGATCAACAAGTGGCTGAACTGAAGCATAAGAAAGTTAGAATGCTTGCACCTGTTCAGCCCGGTGAGGCATTTGACAACAATAATATTGCTTTTTTCCTGGCAAAGAACAGGATCACCTTTGAAGTGATCGATACCGACAAAAGGGCTAACTTGATCGACTGAGGAGCATGGATACTGCACTTTATAATCGTTTGAACCGTGAAACAATGCCTGTCGCAGTTGTGCTTGGCATTGATTTTTCGGGTTATGGGATAGTGCGTTCCCTTGTACCCTATAAAATACCCGTTGTCGCTTTCTCCTCAACCACGAAGTTCATACCGGAGTCAAAAACCCGTTTATGCGCGGTAATCCCTTATCATTCCGACGAGGAACTGATGCTCGGGTTGCAGGCGTTTGCCGGTTTTCGTTTAAAACCTGTTTTAATTGCCACCATGGACTCCTATGTTTCCCTGATCATGAAAAATCGGGCCAGACTGGAGGAGATCTTTCATTTGAATTATCCCCCGAATGAGGTGTTGGACCTGCTCCTGAGTAAAAGCCTCTTTAATGAATTTGCAGGACATCATCAGGTATTGATTCCCAGGAGCATCAATGTGCAAAACACGGAACAGTTGAATGAAATCGTTCCTAAATTTGAATTTCCCGTAATCCTTAAACCCTATATCCGCAGGCCGCATTGGCAGGCAGCCGGATTACCAAAAGCCTTTCTGTGTGATAACGAAATCAGGCTGAGGGATGCTTTCAGCCAGGCTGTTCTGGTTGAGGATCAACTCATCGTGCAGGAATGGGTGCCGGGAGGGGACAGCGAAATTTATTACTGTCTCGTATATTTCGATGAACAAGGCTGTTTGGGGGCATTTTCCGGACAAAAAATCCGACAATGGCCTGTTGGTACCGGAAGTACAGCAAGTACCAGGCCGGCAGATGATTCATTTCTGAGCACTGAAACTGTGAGAATACTATCCCTGGCCGGATTTAGAGGTTTCGGATCTATTGAGTACAAAAAGCATACAGGGAATGGAAAGTATTACCTTATTGAACCTACGGCAGGAAGGCTAAATCAGCAGGAATATGTTGCTACCCTTAATGGAGTCAATATTCCTCTTTTAGCCTATGGCAGTATGACTGGTATGAATCTGGTACAAGATCAAAAACCCGATGAACATATTGTATATATTGATGAAGCAGCTGAGTTACTGAGTGCTTTGGTGCATTTGAAGAGAGGGCTTCTTACACCTGCACAATGGCTCCGTTCGTTACAAGGGAAAAAACGTTTTCGTTATTACGAACCAAAAGACAGGATCGTTTTTGTTTTCCTTTTATGGAAAATCATTCGGCTCGGTTTTAAGACCTTTGTCGGGAAAAGAAAAAATTGAGCAAAAAGCTTCTAAAATCCAGTTCACATGTTCAAATTCAACAAGAAAAAGATCATTCGGGAGTTCGTTTATTTTATGATCAGAATTTCTGGACTACCAATCCTTGTTAGGAAGTTCATACAGCGAAATACGGTTACCATTCTGACCTTTCATAATATACGATATGAAACGGCTCAGTTGTTATTTCATTTCATTCACCGAAAGTACAACCCCATATCACTTAAATTGTATATTAAGTGCCTGTATGACAAAATCCCTGATTTGTTACCCCCAAGGGCTCTGATTATCACTTTGGATGACGGATACAAGGAGAATTATCACTTGCTCGAATTAATGAAAAAAACCGGAATCGTACCAACAGTTTTTCTTTGCAGTGATATGCCGGATACGAATAAAGACTATTGGTTCAGATTGGTTGGGAACAGGAAGATTTCGAATAACCTGAAAAAGGTCAGCAACAAAGATAGACTTACGATTTTGAAGGATTTTAAACCGGAAGCGGCATCTCAGGTAAGGGACAGGGTTGTTTTAAACCGTAAGGAAATAGGGGAGATGCTGCCCTATTCGGACTTTCAATCCCATACACAAAGCCACCCGGTTTTGACCAGATGCACTGATTCCGAGGTTGTTGAGGAAGTAGCTGGATCAAAGAAAGTACTGAAGGAAAAATTCGGCCTTGAAATTTATGCCCTGGCATATCCAAATGGAAGTTTTGGGGACCGCGAAATGAATATATTAAAAGAACAGGGTTATTTGTGCGGCCTGGGCCTCAATTATGGTCTGAACACCATTCTTACAAACCCTTATTCCTTATCCCGTGTTCCAGTAAATGACAATGCAGGGATAAACGAAATTATTGTTAAATCAGCAGGTATATATGATTTTTTTGTCAAGTGGCTCTTTCCAGTTAAGAAATATATCTAACAACAAAGGTTTTACTATGACGTATGGAACTTTGAATTACCATTATGATTAATTATTTGAATAAATATATTGCCTGGTACTTATCGTCGGCCATTGAACGCACCGGATCCCACCATCTTTTTAATAATACCTATGGTGGGTTAGGACATATCTTAATGTTTCACAGGGTGTTGCCTCAAACATCATCTTTCCGGATCCATAATGATAAGGGCCTTGAGATTTCACCTGAACATCTGGAATCAATAATCAGATTTCTGCAAAAAGAAAACTACCATTTTCTGTCGCTGGATGAGCTGCCTGAATTTATTAAAAATAATAAACTGGGTAATAAATTCTCTGTTTTTACTTTCGATGACGGGTATTTTGATAATTATCAGTATGCCCTTCCGATATTTGAAAAATACAAAGTGCCTTTTACTGTTTATGTGACAACTGATCTGCCCGATAGAAAAGCATTGCTTTGGTGGTATTTCCTCGAGGAGGTTTTAATACAATCCAAAAAGCTCAAATTCACCTGGAAGGAAACAAAATATGAGTATTCAATGCATTACAACATTCTGAAGGAAAGGGCTTTTATGAGCCTTAGAAGGTTGATGATTGATACGGAGAGAGAGGAAATACCCGGCCTTCTCAGACTGATCGGGGGCAGTGATTATCAAAGGTATTGGGACCGGATGGAGGCACTCGGGATGAGTTGGGAACAAATCCGGGAAATGGCCGGGAACCGACTCGTGACAATTGGCGCGCATACCATTACTCACAGGGCCCTTTCCAGACTTTCTGCTGAAGAGGCCCGGCATGAGATAGCCGGATCCAAGATCATTATTGAAAACAAAATAGGCCGATCCGTTAAACATTTCAGTTACCCTTTTGGGAAAAGGAATTTGGCGGGTGACAGGGAACGCAATCTGGTAAACGAATGTGGATTTTCCTCAGCAACCACAACCTTGTTCGGCAATATTCAACCCCAACATGCCGATCATCTTTTATCACTGCCGCGAATTACAGTGAATTCACTGGTCAGCACATCAGTTCTCAACCTGAGCATCAATGGATTAATTCCGGCAGTCAGGAACAGATTTAAAAGGTTGGTGGTTTAAGGGCATTGATAAAAGCAAGATAATTCATGGTTAGTTTTTCAATGGAATAGTTTTCCGCACAATGTGCAAATCCTTTTTCACCAAACCTGATTCTTTTAGGATAATCCAGGACCAGATCTTTTAGCTTTTCAGCTATGGTATGGTAATCATATGGAGGTGTTATATATCCGGTCTGATGGTCAAGGATTAGATGATTATTGTCGCCGACATCTGTACCAACTATGGGTAAACCCTGATTCATGGCTTCAAGGATTGAATTTGACAGTCCTTCATAATAGGAAGTACATAAATAAATATCAGCCTCTTGATAAATCTCCTTCAGATTCGATGGTTTATGGATAATTTGAACATGGTCCCCGAGATTCAGTTCTTTTATCCACATGAGGATTTTGTCTTCCAATTCCCCGAATCCCACAATCAGGTATTTAACCCTTGTGTTGTCCGGTAGGATACTTACAAGAACCTGAATGGAACGAAGTGCCGTTTTGAAATCCTTTGCTTCAACAAATCTGCCTACCGTTATGATTTGTATATTACTTTTCTCGCTTCGGAAGTAAAACTCCCTTTCAACCTCGATACCGTTAGGAATTATCAGCGTTTTCGAAGGATTAAATCGTTTACCTGTAAAATTTTCTACGCCTTTGTGGTTATTAAAAATGGTAAATCCTGTCAGGTGGTTGTGGGTAAATCTTTGAATTATAAATTTAAATTTTCCCAGTTTCGAACTTCTTATACCTCCTATAACATGTGGGATATGAAAGATCTTGCCCAATATTCCGCCTAGAAAATTGCTATAGGTCAAATAACATATAAGAATTTCGGGTTTACATTCAATGAACAGTAACAAGAGCTGATGAAAACGTTTAAAAAAGTTTCCTTTCAGAAAATACCGGTTTACCGGCTGTTCCGTGATAACTTCATGGAGTTTTGCACTGATCTCGTTCCCGTTGATCACAATAAAATATACATCATGGCTTGCTGCCAGAATGCCTGAAAGCAGGACTGCTTGCTTTTCAGCACCTCCGGCACCGGTTCTCATGGATCCGATTAGAATGCCTGTCTTGCTTTTTTTATTGGGATTTATAGGATTCATTTATGATCTGTCTCAGGTAATTTATTTTGTATTGCACATTGATACACATCATAAGTCTTATTGATCATGTTCTCATAACTAAAGAATTCCCTGATCCTTTCAGCGCTTTTTTCCCCGAATTGTTGTCTGTTTTCAGGATGATCCATCAGATAAATGATCTTCTCGGTAAGTTTTTCTTCAGAGCTGTTCGGGATGATAAATCCGGTTTC
The DNA here is from genome assembly GCA_016930375.1 of Bacteroidales bacterium. GTDB lineage: Bacteria > Bacteroidota > Bacteroidia > Bacteroidales > UBA10428 > UBA5072. The sequence continues at coordinate 18,166 of JAFGGU010000016.1, forward strand.
ACCATCCAGTATGATCTCATTGGTACCACCTCCTGTGGTAGCAATAACCGGAACCCCCATTGCCATATATTCAAGAATGGAATTTGAAATACCTTCGTAATGCCTGTTGGTGTTGGTGGTAAGAACCCCTATATCAAATGTCTGAATTATGGATTCCACATCGCTTTGCCGGCCGGTAAAAATAACATTGGGCAGGTCAGATGCCATGGATCTCAATTCAGACAAAAGAATTCCATCCCCCACACAGAGAAATGTTACATCGCGCTTCATGGCCAGGATCTTTCGGGCGGATTTGATCAAAGTATAATGATCCTTTCGGTAATCGATGAAACCAACCATTCCAACAACAAAACCTGATGTAACAGCAAATCTGTCAAGAATATCCTGGCGGGGCAACAGGTTGCTGGTCCTTGTAAAATTGAATCCATTGTATATTACCGTAGATTTTTCGGGAGGAGCGCCGTAAGCATCAAGTCCTGCTTTTGAATTGGAAAGGATTATATCTGAAAATGGAAATGTTAAACGGGCACGACGCCATCTCCAAGAGTATTTTTTGCATATAGCATTGGTTATCATAGCATTGACCAGCTTAATACGCATCAACAGGCTTACTGGTACGGCATAAACAGAGGACATGGAACCCCAGGTATGAATGATATCGGGCCTAAATTCCCTGCACAACCCCCATATCCTGAAAATCACCAGAGGATCTTTTTTGATGAATCGTCTGATTCTGTGAATTCTTATGTTAAGGCTGTCAATATCGGGATAGGCATTTTCAGTATTGAGAGATATTAAGTGGATTTCTACACCCCGGTTGATAAGCCCTTTCATGCATTCAATCAGCCTTCTTTCCGCACCGCCACCTTTAAGGTTATCCGTAATCATTAATACTTTCATGTCTTTGAAATAAATTACCACTGTTTTTTGGCAGCAATCAACGAATCCTTGCTGAGCAATGCATTCATTCGATGTATAATTAGTGCCCTGAAAGCCAATAAGTTGAAATCCAGACCGGGTTTAGGAACACTCTTTTTAATTAAAAATTTCACCCTGCTGGGCATACTATTCCGGATTTTTTGATAGGTTAAAATCCAGGCTGATCGTTTCATCAGTTTGTCAGGATTTAAAAGGATTCTATCTGCTATATGATTTAATAATCTGTTCGGAAGAATTGAATTTGCAGCTATACCGGTAATTTCCTCTTTCAGGAAGCGTGCAATCTCAAATTCTTGGACAACACGGCTATGCGTTAAAATGGCTTCATATTTGGTAAATGGAATATCCGGAGATTTTTTCTTAATCAGGTCTTTAAGCAGTTTTTTATTCGTTCTGAGATCATCGGGTAAAGACCTTATAAAATCGACCACCCTGGATGTCATGAATGGAGAATATACTTCCGTATAGGAAAGCTTAATGTCATTCAATGCAGCCATAAATGCAGGAATTCGGAAAACCGTAAAAAGCCTGTCTCTCCAGGAACAGAATGATTCACCCTCATTCCTTGTAAAGTAATCCGGCAATCGCTGTTCAGGCAGCCCAAATGAATTGAACTCACTGGTGTTTCCAAAACTTTGGATTGTTTTAATACTTAATGAATTAATAACTTCGTTGTAATTCAATAGTTTACGATATCCGAAAGTATGATCTCCCCGGATTACACCTTCATAATTTTCACCAAACAGGGTAGACCAGATTTTCATTCCGTCCATATAAGCCCCTATGTGCTCAATACGACCTTCTCCGGCTCCCAGGAACCTGCCAAGTACTATATTGAATTTTTCATTGGATCGGTCGGTAGTGTAATATGTATGAGGTATCCCATAAAAGTCGGTGATTGCCCTGGAGATAATTGCATCATTTATTTTAGTTGTTTCAGAAGAGGCCGTTCCCCAGGTAATAGCCCGTAATGCGGGTTTTTCCTTTAAATATAACAGCAAACCACGGCTGTCATAACCACCTGACAGTGTCAATATCCATTTGTTCAGGTCCAAATCAGACCTGGAAAGTACATCCGTCAGAATTTCATCGAACTGTTTCAGATTTTGTTGATAGGTTTGCTTTTGATCAAGATAAATTACCGGTTTGGAGCTGATATTGATTTCCCAAGTCCTTCTGTTCAAGGTAAGTGTTGAATTCAATGGAAGTGACTTGATTCTCCTGTCCCATGATAATCCGGGTCCGGTAATGCCCGAAAAAAGCATCCAGGGTATATTTTCATCATTGAAATGAAAACTCTTGAGGCACATGATGATTGCCCGTTGGGAAGTGGCAGCAATGAAAACATTGATATCTGAATAATACCAAATCGTTCGCGATGCCAGCTTATCGCTGATGGTTTCTGATACCTCATTGTTTGTCCGAAAGAGGGCAAATGTTCCATCTGGGATTCCTGATCCCGGCAGCCACCATTCGTGTTCAATATTTGCCATATGCCCGAGACATACTGAGGTATCCTGCACATGAATGGTCTGAACCGGATTAAATACGAAATATGCCAGGGAGCCATTCTGAATTACCCTGGTTTGGTTTCCGGCAATATTGTCAGGTATAAGATTACGGGAGATGGTATCGATATCTTTCACCACAGAATTTATCAGCCCGTTTCCGTTTCTTTCAACGATCATCAGCAGTTTCGCCATATGTTTGCATTTAAGGAATTCTAAGAATTCCTTTCTGTTTTAAAGGGATGTTTAAGAAGAAATAGCCAGATCAGAAATTTTTTCCTGCAACGCTTGTACAGTTTCTTTTCCCGGGTAAGAAAGTACATATTGTTACGCAGAAGTGACGATAAAAAATACCTGCTTCTTTTTGATTTATTGACAGATCTGAATCTGGCCGGTTGAATTTCGGGTACCATAACTTCAATCCCAAGTTCTTTAAGCATGGCATTGAAACGAGATAGGCCGATCAGCCAAAGGAAGGCATTGGAGGCGTGATAACCATTTGTACCTTCCTTCACGATCTTCCCAAGCCTGTATACGTTATCAATATTTAAAACTTTGACATGTCTGAACAGATCAAAATCCAACATGGCAAAAAGCTGGTCATACAAAATTGTGGCGATCCATTCCCTGTAATTATTAAAACTTCGGCTCAATTCGGGATCCACATGTCCGGTATTTCCGGATAAGCTTCTATTTGTTCTTGCCCAGGGTATACCTGCGATATTGCCGTTGTATGTATCAAGAATTCTCCTGTAAATACCATCATTTCGCAGGGATGGATGAATACTCCACATATAGGAGAACACCTTTCTTGAAGTAAAAGCCTGGTGAAGGTTCGAATTTTGATCGAGTATACTCATAGCATGAGCAATCAGATTGCGCATATACTGGCTTTGCCTTTCTATCTCGGCAATTTCATATTTATAGGTCCATGGAAATCTTTTTCCAAGGTCTGATAATGGAACCACGGATTGATTGTGAAGGAAGGAAACGTATTCATCTTTAATAAGTCCGAACCTGTTGAATGGTCGCAACGAAGAAAGTTCGAGGATATGACTTCCGCTGTATTCCGCACGACCGATGCCATCGCCAAAGCTACCTGCGATAATCAAAGAATCAGCGGGAATATTCTCGACCACCCATGACATGCCATGCAGATGATATCCATTGGTTATGCACCCCAGTTTCCAGACCGCAAGATCAATATTCTTCAGCACTGTTGACGGCTGTAACTCGATATTCTTCCATTTAAACCCCAGTTCCGAGGAAACCATTTCAGCAATTCTCACGTCACGAGAATCTTTCTTCCCCCAGGTAAGGGCCGTAATTTCAGTTTTTATTTGACCTTGATTAATGCCTTCACGCAAGGCACATGCTATTATACGGCTATCAAGTCCGCCGGACAATAACAGGTATCCGGTAGAATAACCCTGGCAGGCAAAAGCTAACTCTTCAATCAGCAAGTTGAAAAAGTGGTCTGCAATTACATTTGCTTTGGCGAAACGAAATCCGTGGGGTGGCAGGTCAAAAAGTTCAATACCTTTTTCAGTTACTGCGGACATCCAGGGATTCTTTTTAATTTCCGTTATTAAAGTTGTATCACCCAAAGGATAATACATGGAAATCATGGAAATAAATGTCGGAAGGTCCCATGAAAGAAGCTTTTTCGAGTTAATAGCCGCTTCATTGAAGGATTTAAACCAGATTCCGTCACCGGTAGTATATTGCGGCGGAGAATATAAACTTCCGTTATATTGAATCGATTTCATCTGAAAAGTTTAGATATTCTTTTGATTCAGCATAAAATTCTCCGCATCTAATGCGGATTTATTGTCAAAGTATTTATGGAATATCCCCAGAAGAGAACCGATGTAAAGAAACAAGACGGCTCTGTATGATATTTGTGTAATTCCGCCATTGAGCGATACAATAAGACACAGTATCACGAGTATTTTAAACATGTTTTTAAGTTCATAAAAATAGTCTTCCTCAGGAACGGCATTCTGATAGCGGAAATATTTCGAGATGATATCATAGAATGTAAGAAAATACAAAATCAATCCGATCATTCCTGCACCATGCAGGATCAGGTTGTAGTCGATATGAATCGGGCGGTCACCCCATCGGCCTTTGTAATAATTGCCGGATGAATTAAAGATTTCCTTCCCGATAAGGATTGATTTTGTAGAAGCAAATACTTCTTTGTAAATGATCACAGTTTCCTTGTACCGGTATTCATTCTCAAGTGAAGGATTATCAAAGGTCTCCCGTCTGGTCTGGAATTGCAGTTCCAGCACCTTTTGATAAAACGGAAACAGTGCCAGCAACATTACTACAAAAATGGCTGAAATAGCTATGAAATGAACTTTTCGCCTTGAAAACAGGAAATATAGCATATAACCAAAAACCGGTATGAATACAGAGGTTCTTCGCATAGATAGGAGGAGGAAAATGAACACAAACACTGCGATTATGATAGCCAGAATGCGCATCCTCTTTCCCAGAAGTGGAATAATAATTGGTAATAAAACGATATAAAGTGCAGGTGAAAACAACTTACTGGCTACAAATCCTCCCAGTTTGATTCCGCCTCCGTAATAATCGATTCCCAAGTTAAATACTGACGAAAGCAAACTGTTCAAAACAAAGATTATTGCGAGGACCAACATCGATGAATTCAGGATGCGGAGATCCTTAACATTGCGAATAAAATAAAAACCAGCAGGCAGACACATAAGGGAGACGAATACACAGATGTAATCAACGGCTGAGTTTTCCATATCAGACGAAAGGGGCACCAACAAGAGTATATATAAAAGGAAAAGAGTCATCCATTTATTATGGGACAGGATATCCTTTTTGATAATTATCAGGAAAACAATAAAAATGAAAAGAGACAGGTTTCTGATGGTTCCCAGGCCGCTTCCGGCCTGATAGAATCCATAAATAACATCGAACAGGATAACATAGATGGGCAGAAACAACAAAGCTTTGGTTTTAAGTTTGATCACGCCGTAGATCGATACAAAAACAGCGATAATCTGGAGCGATATTAAAACTATATTACCCATTTGACCGATGTTCAGATTTTCTATAGTAATAAAAGTAGGTTGCCGATAAAAGAAAGCGAGTAATGATCAAACCAATAATGGCCCCCCATATATCGAAAAACCAGGTAAAGAATAGCATAATAAAAAATCCTGCTATTGAAACAATGATGTTGATGTCCCTGATTAAGCTGTCTTTCATATGTATCAGGAAATAATTCCTGAAACCGTTTATGGAAGATATTTGGTATACTGTGACTGAAAACACCATAAGGTACTTGCGTGTAACTGCGAATTCTTCACCAAGTAAAAAATGGACAAGTAATCTATTGAAGATCAAAACAAACAAACTCATAAAAAAACCGGTAAACAACATCAGGAAAAGGAACTTGTTAAAGGCTTTCTTTTCCTTTGAAAGAAAGGGATAAAAAGTTTGTGAAAGAACACCGGCAACAGTATTGAAAAAATTTGTGATTTTGGTAATCCCTGAAAAATATCCGGTAATGACATTATTGGAAAAAAACCCAAGCAAAAAGGTTGAAGAATTGTTATACAGATTTGGCGCGAGATTGGAAATAAAAATGGCAAATCCTTCTTTCAATGTAATTTTTATATCCCGGAATGAGGGCAGGAACAATGTTATTTTATAGCGGTGGAATATGATAAACAAAGAAATCAAACCGACCGAAATGAAACCCAGACCATTGAGCAGAGGTACCAGCATAAAATCACTTTTATCCCTTACAAAAATAAATATGCACACGGTGAAAATCAGTTTTGCGATCAGGTTCATGATGGATATATATTTCATTTTCTCGATCCCCTGGAAATACCAAATGGGGAACAATGCATGACCCAAAACCATCGAAGCTGAAAAATAATACAGGCCCTGATTCATCCTGAATTTTGTAAATAGGCTGACTACCAGAATCATGATAATCATGCTGAAACCGAGTAGAAGTCCTTTGGTGAAGAAAACATTACTAAAAATCCTGTTAACTTCTGACTTGTTCTCATTATTAACAGAAATTGCCCGGGTGGCAGTAAGATTAAATCCATAATCAATCATAACGTTGAAATACTCTATAAAGGCTTGGGCAAAAGCAATGAGACCAAATTTTTCTGGCCCCAGTACCCGCGTCAGATATGGCAGTACAATCAACGGTTGGATTATGTTTATCAACCTCACTGATAACAGTGAAACAAAATTCCCAAAAAGTATTTTTGTCCTTTCCTTCCCCCAATACTTATTTAGGAATTTCATCAATGTTCTTTTCCTTAAACAATATGATTATACTGCCTGCTTTTTGGACAGCGATGGCTGTTCCTTTGTATAATAACCATAGCCGTACTTACCATGTTTGCCCTGAACATCGTTTAATATCACACATAGATGACGGACCCCTTTCGAATATAGTTCTTTCTGAACTCCGGCGTACTCTCTTACAGAAGTATAATCCTGTCTGGCAACCAAAAGATTGAGTCCGGAATGTTCCATCAGAACAAAACTATCAGTTACTATGCCAACCGGCGGAGAATCAACAATAATGTAATCATATAAATTTCTGAGATTACTAAACAGAATCTTGGTCTTTTCCATGGCAATGAGTTCGACCGGATTGGGAGGAATGGGTCCGGCCGGTATGAAATCGAGGTTGTCAATTACATTTCTAATCGTAATCGTATCGAGGGAGGCATCATTTATGAGGTATGAACTGATCCCGGCGTGGTCGTTTTTCGAAAAGATCTCAGTCAACCTTGGTTTGCGAAGGTCGAAATCAAGCATTATGGTTTTCTTCCCATACAATGCAAGTGATGACGCAACATTCAACGAAACAAAGGTTTTGCCTTCTCCGCCAAAAGAGGAAGTAATCAGAATAATCTGATTGGATTTTCCCTTCAGGAAGAAAGGAAGATTTGTTCGAATGTGCCTGAATGACTCGGATGTGGAAGAATTTGGAAATTTTACCAGTACATTATCGACCTTGTGGTAATTGTGAACTATTTTTCCGATCAGGGGATATCTGAGGTGTCTCTCGAATGATTTTTCGTCCTTAATATAATCATTGAAATAATCAGAAATCCCGAATATAGCTGTAGGAAGGACCAGGGCTAATACCAGGGCAACAAGATAATTAAGCTTGCTCATGGGGGAAACTGGTTTGTCTCCATCCATAGCCGGTGGTTCTATCACCTCCAGGTTGGGCAGACTGGATGCCCTTGAAATTTCCGATTCCGCCTTTCGCTGTAATAAATAAGTGTAAATCGCATCATTGACATTAAATTTTCTTTCAATGCCTGTCAGTTCACGGCTCGTCCTGGGCAATTTATTAATCTCCGCATTAAGTCCACCGATTTTTGAATTAATATCAGTGAGATTAAGATCGTTTGTACTCAAAACATAGTTCACATTCTCAAAGATGCTATTCTTGAGGTTATCGATCTTAATGTTCAGCTGTTTCAGGTATGGGCTTTTCTCCTGGTTGTTTGCAATAAGGTTGTTTTTCTCATTGTTTAATACTATCAACTGCTGAATCATATTGTTAAGCAACGGATCATCTATTCCCATCGAAGAGGGTGCTATCAGCTCCGAAATATTCTGGTTGGATTCAAAGTAATCCTTAATATAATCATAATACCGAGTTCTCAGATCCAATTGTTCCTTCTGAGATTGTAATTCCCGCATCTGATCATAAAGACGATTGGTTTTAGTACTGATGTCCATGACGGCATTGCTCGCCTGAAAATTTTGAAGTTTCATTTCAGTTCGCTGAAGGGAATCGTTGATATTGTTTAGCTGGCTGTCGATATAATCAATCGTATTGATGGCAATAAAGTTTCTCTTTTCCAGGCTCCTGTTAATGTATTCGTTCGTCAGACTCTGCAAGAATTCAATGGTTTTATTAATGACAGGAGTTTCAATTTTGATTTGTGCAAGATTTACATCTTCTTTGATCGGCTCAATTTTTATAGCATTGGAATATGCGTGGACCAGGTTTTTAATGTTATTGAAAACGAAATAGTAACTCCTGTTACCGGCTTCGGCGAGATTGAAATTCTTGTTCAATACAACCTTGAAACTGTAATTCTCATTGCTGATGGAATCATTAAAGGTATGATCTTCCCTGATACTGATTTTGCTGACCTGGTTGATTACTTTATCGGTGGCATAATTGTAAATCTTTACATCTTTTCCCTTGGCGGAGATTTTATAGACAACCTCATCAATGATCTCAATTTTAAACCGCATACCTACGGGTTGCGGATGTTCCTGATTAAAAACGATGATAAAAGGTGAATATTCATATATTTCTTTGTATCCCAAATAGTTTCGCTCATAATAACTGACTTGAAAATTTAACTTTTTTATGGCGGTTTCAATAATTGGAGTTGATTTAAAAATATATATTTCGTTCTCAAAGTTGCTGTTTATAGTGAAAGGATTTAGTGAGGATAATACCGGGTTTCCTGGCTGAATCTGTGGTGTGGCTTCTTCATCATTGATTAGAATCGTGGTGTTGACATTGTAGGTGGGAATGGATGTCTTATTATAAACCACAGCCAAAGTAATGCAAATGAATAAGAATGATGCATAATATATCCATCTTTTCTTGACTTGAATAAAAAAGTCTTTAAGATCAATCGGATTATTTTGCGGATCTTCAATAACTTTCTCCGTAATCATATTCTATACTATTAATTTACGTTTAAATAGCTCAGGATCAAAACTAAGGTACTGATAGTGGTCAACATCAGGTTCCAGGGTATGGATTCAATGCTCCAGGTTCTGCTTTGGGTAGGAGGAACATAAATCACATCATTTTGTCTGACAAAAAACTCCTCAGTTGCCATTAAGGACTCTGATGTAAGATCAACCGGTATTTTTTTTAGCTCATTATTCTCTTCACGAAGAATATAAACTCTTTTTTTATTCCCAAATACAGTAATATCTCCTGCCATGCTTAAAGCCTCCAGGAGCATTAGTCGGTTTTTGGTAAAAACATAATGCCCGGGCCTGGCTACCTCGCCAACAATAGAGATCCTTTTATTTACAATTTCTATAAGAACTGTCGGTTGATTTGTATAATCAGCCAGCATAACCCTCAACTTTTCTGTAGCCTCTTCAATGGTCAGGTTGGCAACAGGAACATATCCAAGTAAGGGGAAATTAACATAACCGGAATCGTTTACATCATAGCTGATCAAGGATACAGATACATCATTGCTGAAGTTCATCTGGCGATTCTCAGATTGCGAACTGAAAAAATTGAACTGAACATCATCAAAACTTGAAACCCTTATAAAGAGCTCATCGCCTGGTTGTATAACTTCCTTATCCAGGTTGGCAACTGGATATGCACTCGTTGCAATATTATCTCCCTGCAGGTATTCTAGTCTTTTCTGGGAGATACATCCCGTTGCAGCAAGAAGCAGCATAATGACGAGTATACGACCTTCAGTGGCAAGAATGGTTTTCATGGTTTAGGTGTATTATGTTTTATGTACCAACTATAGAAACTTCTTAATCCTTCCTCCACCCGCGTATCAGGAACATGACCCGTGGTTTTTGACAGTTCGCTGACATCCGCCCACGTCCTCCTCACATCCCCTGCCTGCATAGGCATGTACTCAATAATGGCCTTTTTGCCTGTGTTTTCTTCGATGGCATGGATGAAATCCATCAGCTTCACCGGCTTGCTGTTGCCGATGTTGAATATCCGGTAAGGGGCTGGAGAGGAGGAAGGATCAGGATCTTTCCCGTTCCAGTCGGGATTCCCCTTTGGCGGGATGCCGGTCAATATTTTAAAGATCCCTTCCACGATATCATCAATATAGGTGAAATCCCGCTCCATCTCGCCGTTGTTGAAAACCTGGATGGGCTTGCCCTCCAGGATGGCTTTGGTGAATATGAACAGCGCCATGTCGGGCCGGCCCCAGGGACCATAAACGGTGAAGAAACGAAGTCCCGTTGTCGGTAAACCATATAAATAGCTGTAAGTGTGCGCCATCAGCTCATTGCTCTTTTTGGTGGCGGCATACAGACTGATGGGATGATCAACGTTGTCCTTTTCCGAAAAGGGGATCTCTTCATTCAGTCCGTATACACTGGAACTGCTCGCATAAACCATGTGCTTGACCTGATTATGCCTGCAGGCTTCCAGGATGTTGATGAACCCGATGATGTTGCTGTCGATATAGGCATGGGGATTGGTGATGCTGTACCGCACCCCCGCCTGGGCGGCCAGGTTGCAGACTCCTTCAAATTTCTCCTGTTTGAACAGGGTCAACAGGTTCTCCCTGTCTTCTAATTTTAATTTGATAAAACGATAAGAAGGAGATATGCAGCTGACAACCTGTTTATTGTATTCAATTTTTTCTTGAGCAATTCCCGACTCTTTGAGACGGGCATACTTGAGATTCACATCGTAGTAATCGTTGATGCTGTCGAGACCGATAACTTCATGGCCGGCCTGAATCAGTTTTTTTGCCAAATGAAATCCAATAAATCCTGCCGTACCGGTAAGGAATATTTTCATAGTTTTGGGTTACGGTTGAATGTAATCTGGGGTAATTACAATTGCTTCAAATGTATTACAAAATACTGTTTTTTTTGAAAACTTCTTGACCATTGTGCGGCGATTTTTGATAAACAGTGATTTTTTTTAATCGGCCTGTCAGGGTAAAAGGGTACATTTTTTGTAGTTAAATTCGAACCTTAATTATAAACCCACATCATGACATTTTTGTTCACGGCATTATTCTCAGCCCTGCTGCAATTTCACCCGCTGCACGTATCCTTTACCAGCATTGATATCCATAAGGAGAAAGGGGAAGCAGCCCTGTCTTTTAAATTTTACACCGAGGACTTCAGCCTGCTCTTCTACCATCTCTATGAAAAGGATATACGGCCGGAAATGGACCGGGAGTTGACCGGCGATCAGGTAAAAATTTTTGATGGATACCTGAAAAGGGCGTTTATCTTGGTTTCCGGACAGGATACGGCAGACCTTTCCTATACCCGGAAGGATCAGAATGAAGAATACATATGGTTGTACTATACAATTTCAACACTGGCTGACCTTAACAAGCCGGTATACCTGACCAACATCCTGATGCTGGACCTATATGAGGATCAGACCAATCTGGTCATCGTTACCAACGGAAAAAATGAAAAGGGATATACCTTCGATTACAGAAACCGCCGGGAGGAAATCGATATCGGACAAGATTAATTTTTCAGGTATCATGCGTTTAACAGGAATTTATAACTTTGCAAGGATGAAAAAATACGTTTCAATATTCACCGGACTGCTTCTTTGGCCTGTTATGTTGCTGGCCACCCACAACAGGGCAGGGGAGATCACCTTCCGGCAGATATCGGGCTATACCTACGAAGTTACAGTCACTACCTTTACCTATACGCTGAGCGCGGCCAACCGCTCACAGCTTACCGTGGAATGGGGCGACAATACATCTTCGGTTGTTGGACTCGACAGCAGGATTGAACTGCCCAATTACTATTTTTATAATACGTATACCGCTACCCATACCTTCCCGGGCCCCGGCATATACCAGATCATTATGCAGGACCCTAACCGGAATTACGGTATAAAAAATATCCCGAATTCCGTGGATGTCATCTTTTCGATCAAGACAACGTTGATCATCAGCCCGGAGATCGGAAACAACAGCACTCCCCGGCTGCTCAATTACCCGATTGACAAGGCTGCAAGGGGACACATTTTCATTCATAACCCGGCTGCTTTTGATCCGGATGGAGACAGCCTTTCCTATAAATTAGCCATTTGTACAGAACAGGACGGGAAAATCATTGAGAATTATGTTCTCCCCGCATACAGCGATACTTTGTACGTGGATCCCGTGACGGGCGACCTGGTGTGGAATACGCCCGCGGATACCGGGAAGTACAATGTGGCCATGAATATCGAGGAATGGAGAAAAGGTGTGAAAATCGGGAACATCACACGGGATATGCAGATCGATGTGTATGAATCCGATAACAACCCGCCGGTGAATCCACCGCTGACCGACATCTGCGTGACCGCAGGTACCCTTGTTGAGTTCCAGGTGACCACTACGGATGCGGATAATGATTCCATCATACTGACGATGTTCGGAGGGCCTTTTGCCGTTGGCTCTTCTCCGGCTACTTTTACCCGCTTGGCATCGGGGAAAGGATTCGCTACCTATAACTTCCGCTGGCAGACTACCTGCGATCATATCCGCAAACAACCTTACCAGGTAACCCTGAAGGCCGAAGATGTCAATGTTGATATCAGCCTGGTTGACATTGATAATTTCAATATCGTTGTGCTGGCCCCGGGTCCGGAAAACCTGCAGGCGACAGCCACCAGCACCGAGATCGATTTGACCTGGGATCAGAGCGACTGCGGCGCAGTGGCAGGTTATCATATTTACAGGCGTGAAGGCAGTTACGGGTTTGATCCCGATAGTTGCGAGAACGGGGTACCCGCATATACAGGCTTTGTGAAAATAGGAAGCACGATGGGGAAAACCAGCACTTTCTATGCGGATGACAATAACGGAGAGGGACTTGTTCAGGGGATTTCTTACTGTTATATGGTCACTGCGTATTATCCCGACGGGAGTGAGAGCTTTGTCTCCAATGAAGCCTGTAATTCCCTGGTACCGGGTTTCCCGGCCATTCTGAATGTCAGCGTTACGAATGTGAATGCAACCACCGGAAGCATTTACCTGGCCTGGGCAAAACCACGCAATTTTGACGCGGGCTCGGCCCCGGGTCCCTATGTGTTCAGAATATACAGGACGGAGACCATGGATCCCGATGATTTTGTTTTGATCGATTCCGTGCTTACGGCTGACCTGAACGATACCACCTACATTGATTCACCGCTGAATACAGTCATGTTCCCTTATCTTTACCGGGTGACCATGATCAACAATACCCCTGGTAACCGGTTTGAAATGCGCCCGGGAGAAAGCGAGATCGCCTCATCGCTTTACATTGAGATTACGCCCGACGATAACCAGCTCAGGCTGGATATCCGCAAGAAAGCGCCCTGGATCAACGACCGGTACGTGATATACAGGCAGAACGCCAGTATGGGTTTCGATTCCATCGACACTTCGGAAGACAATATATACATCGACAGCGGCCTGATGAACGGCGTAACCTATTGTTACCAGGTGAAGAGTATCGGATGGAGACCCATCGAAGGTGTTATCTTTGACAATGCCAACCTGTCGCATGTGAACTGCGGAACCCCGGCTGATATTACACCACCCTGTCCGCCCTCGCTGACTGTTGATTCCCGTTGCGACAGTTCCATGAACATCCTTACCTGGACCAATCCGAATAATACCTGTGCTGATGATGTGATCCGGTATAACATCTACTATGCACCCGACATCGCCTCACCCCTTGATTCACTCACCAGTGTATCACCCGATACGGATACGGTGTATTACCATAAGTTCGCCGAAGGCATAACACTCGCCGGCTGTTATGCAGTTACCGCTATTGATTCTTTCGGGAATGAAAGCGCATACTCAGCCAGGATATGTGTGGATGACTGTCCTTTATACGAACTTCCCAATGTATTCACGCCCAATGGCGACGGGGTAAATGACATTTATTATTCGAGTAACCTGAACAACGTGGTTGACAAGGTGGATATGAAAATATTCAACCGGTACGGACAGCTGGTGTATGAAACGGATGACCCGGCCATATCCTGGGAAGGAAAATACCGGAATTCGGACAACAGGGTCGCCTCCGGAGTATATTATTACATATGTGATGTTTATGAGCCGCGTATCAGCGGCATTGAGATCAGAACGCTTGTCGGATTTATTCATGTTTATGCCGAAGGATATGCAGGAGAAACTACAAAATAAAAGCAAAATACTGGCACTAGCCCTGTTGGTAGCATTGATCGCGGTCAGTAATCAGGCATTCCCGCAAGTGCCTGATGAAAATTACATGGCCGGAAGCGCCGGTCTCATCAGAGGGGATTACCGCCAGGCCGTGGAAGACTTTTCCTATGCCATCACGCGTAACAATGCGGATGAACAGCTCTTTATCAAAAGAGGTGAAGCGCATCTGAAACTGAAGGATTTTGACCGTGCACTCGAGGATTTTGAAGAGGCCAATGTAATTTACCCGGGTATGGCGGATATCTGGCTGGCCCGTTCTTATGCCCTTGCCGGGAACAAGGAAAAGGCGATCACTTTTTTAACCGGTCATCTGAAATCGGAATTCCGGTTGCCCGAAGACAGCATCAAAAAAGACCATGCCTTTGATGAGCTGCAAACATCCCCGGAATGGCATGCAATATGGCAGAATGAATGGTACAGTGACGAGGAAAAAGTGGAAGCCGAGATGATTTATTACAGCAAAAAGAAGCTGTTTGACGAGGCAGGTTCGCTACTTGCGGGGGAACTATCGAAAAATCCAAACAGCAAAGTCCTTTTTTCGGTCAAAGGGAAATTGGCGTATGAGCAGGGCAATTATGCGGCAGCCATTGCTGACTATACCTCAGCGCTGAACCTCGATAAAAACCTGGTTTCGGTTTATGCAAACCGGGGTATGGCTTATCTGAAGGCTGGAAAATTCAGGGATGCCGTGAATGATTTCAACAGAGCCCTGAAAGCGGATCCTGTCGATTTCGGAACCTATCTGCATCGGGCCGCGGCTTACGCGGGAAACCGGATGTGGGATCCGGCCATCAGGGATCTGCAACTTTACCTGAAGTATTTTAATGACGATCAGGAAGTCCTTCACCGTTGTGGCGAGTATTATTATGAAGCAGAAGATTATATCAATGCCCTGAAGTATTTTAACCTGAATCTCCGGGATGATCCCAATAACAGTTTGTATTACAAATCAAGAGGAAAGACTTACCTGAAGACTTCTACCTATCGCTATGCCTTGAGTGACCTGTCCATGTCGCTCGATCTCAATCCCGAGGACGCTGAAACATGGATGTACATGGGACTGGCCAAGATCCGGTCCGGGGAAAAGGAAAAAGGCTGCTCCGACCTGCAAAGGGCGCAGCGGATGGGGAATGCAGAGGCGGTACGCTACGTGCTTGAGAATTGCAAGTAGTGTTGTCTCCCGCTACCTAATATTTTTTCTCAACTCATTCAAAAACTGCCTCATCCTCGTCGTATCCTTTGCTTTAATGATCTCACGGAGGTATTCCAGCTTGTCGCTGATCTTTTCGAGCTGCTCCAGGGTAAACGGACTGAACAGGATCTCCGAAAGGAGAAAGTCATCCTCTGATAACAGCAAACCCTTCGCGATCTCGTGATGTTTCCGGAAAGTAGTGCCGGGAGCTTCCTGCTTTTTCATGCAGGCTGCGAAAACCATGGTGGAAGCGAAGGGAATCGACAGTGAATAGGCAATGGTCTGGTCGTGTTCGGCAAATGAATATTCGAAAATGTTGAGATTGTAGGATTCAAAGAAGTTCCTGAAAAAGGCCTTTCCCTCCTCGTCGGATTCACGGATGATAATGGCGCTGTGACCTGTGAGGTCCTTCAGGTTGGCGAAAGTGGGGCCGAACATCGGGTGGGTGGAAACAAACCGGCGTCCTGCTTCGGGATAGAACTTTTGCAATCCGTTTTTTACCGAAGTGATATCGGCCAGGATGCAGTTCTCATTCAGATAAGGCAGCACTTCCCGGAATACGGGCACCGTTCTTTCAAGATTCACCGCATTGATCACCATATCGGGGTCAAAATCCCGTATCTCTTCAAATGAAGTAAGTTTCAGGGTGTTGAAAAAGTACCGGAGCCGTGTCAGGTCATTGTCAAAAGCAGCCACTTCGTAATCGAGGCAAAGCGATTCAATCAGCCATGAGCCCATTTTTCCGGCGCCGAGAATCAGAATTTTCATGTGGTATATTTAAATATATGGGCTAAAGCCCAATCATTGTTTTTCTGTCAATAGCCCCAGGCTTAAGCCTGGGGTTAGTGAATATCGTATAACCTAATCACCTAATCACCTAATCACCTAATCACCTAATCACCTAATCACTTAATCACCCTCCCTATCATCTGCGCCTGCATCATCATATCCGCCAGCACTATTGCCGTTGCAGCCTCAATGATTACGGGGATGCGAAGTGCAATGCACGTATCATGCCGTCCTTCAATTTCCAGGTCCACCATCTCACCGGTTTTCAGGTTCATGGTATGTTGTTTCTGATGGGTGCTGGAGGTGGGTTTGACAGCTACCCTGAACACCAGATCATTCCCGTTGCTGATACCTCCGTTGATGCCACCGGCGTTATTGGTGCCGGTGCGGCCATCCACAGACTCGAATTTGTCATTGTGTTCGCTGCCCCACATTCCGGCAGCGGCAAAACCCGATCCGAATTCAATTCCCTTGATGGCCGGGATGGAAAAAATCATGTGACTGATCACCGATTCGAGGGAACCGAAGAAGGGTTCACCCAACCCGGCAGGCATTCCGGAAACCGCACATTGGATGATGCCGCCGATGGAATCCTGTTTTTCAATGGCTTTGTCAATGGCTTTCTGGATGTTACTGTTGCCTCCCACCTCGAGGATTTCGGAATCCACGGCGACAGGTGCGATCAGTTTTTTGGCGATCACACCGGCAGCCACTATTCCCAGCGTTAACCGGCCCGAAAAGTGACCACCTCCGCGATAGTCCTGGAATCCCCCGAATTTTTTCATGGCGGTGAAATCCGCATGACCCGGTCGGGGTATATCCCGCAACAGGGAATAATCGCGTGATCTTGTGTTTGTATTCTCAAACAGTATGGTAATGGGAGCTCCCGTGGTGTGGTCATCAAAAACACCGCTGATGATCCTGGGCAGGTCAGCTTCCTTGCGGGGAGTTGTCCCTTTTGCCCCGCTGCGCCGGCGGTTGAGTTCCGCAACAAAGTCCTCGAACTTCAGGGGCAGTCCGGCCGGGCAGTTGTCGATCACAATGCCCACATGGCTGCCGTGAGACTCGCCGAATATGCTGATCCTGAATAGTTTTCCAAAGGTATTCATGGCTGTCAGATTTGCTGGATTTCCAGGATGAATTGGCTCAGTTTCTCATAGCTTATCTGTCCGGGTGCTGTAGCCTCACTTTCGCTGAGTGAGGCATAGGTGAACTCAGCGCCCATAAATGGCGCCACGATCCTGCTAATCCTGCCCAGATCTCCCATCCCGATAGCCACCAAACGACCCGGAGCTTTGTAGAGTGAGAGGATTTTGGAATTATCGCGGTTCACATTCACATGGGTAGCTATTTTTGCCAGGTCGGCACCCTGCGCGTAACAACTGCGGACAATTTCCTCGAGTTCCTCCAAATCGGGGGTTTTGTCATAATTGTGGTAGGAGATGATCACATCACACTGATGCTTGTGGGCGAAGTCGATCAGGTCATTCTTGTATTCAGGCGAAGCCTCATATTCGATATCCACATAAGTCGCTCCCGATTCGATGGCTTTTTTCAGCATTTCAAAGCGCTCTTCCTGCCTTATTTTGCAGGGTCTGCAGGTAGCGATGGTTTTTTTCCGGAGTGAAAATACCCGCTGGATCTCCTCATTGCTGTATTCGGTCAGATCAAGCCGGATTTCGGCCATTTCGACCCTTTCGAGGGACGCAAGGCACTTTTCAACATCTTTTTCAGCAATGCTGGCGCAAATCATAACAGTTCCTTTTCAAGTTGTTTATAAGAGATCTTTTTAATTACAGCATTTCCAATGCGGTCAAGAAATACCATATGCAGGAAATCACCTTCGCGTTTCTTGTCCTTTTTCATGGCAGAAATCAGGGCAGGGTGGTCGGTTTGCATGGTTACCGGTAAACCCAGCCTGTGGAGGGCCTGCGCTATGCGATCGGATTCTGAGCCCGGAAGCAGCCCGAGTTTAACTGAAAGGTTGGCTGCAAGCACCATGCCCAGGCTCACGGCCTCCCCATGCAGCATGCCGGTAGTGTGCTCAATGGCATGGGCAAACGTATGACCGAAATTAAGGATTTTGCGTTCACCCTTTTCCTTTTCATCCAGCAGCACAACCCGTGATTTGATCAGAACGGACTCATGGATGAGTTTCTCCATGACATCCGGTTTATTGTTCAGCGCATCGGCACAATGCTTTTCAATATATCCGAAAAGGGCTTCATCCCTGATGGCAGCGGCTTTGACGATCTCGGCAAAACCGGAACGGAATTCGCGTTTATCGAGGGTTTCAAGCATCGAGGTGTCGATGATCACAAATTCAGGCTGGTTAAATACGCCCAGCATGTTTTTGTATCCCCTGAAATTGACGCCGTTCTTGCCGCCGACACTGGCATCAACCTGGGAAAGAAGCGAGGTGGAAACAAATCCGAAAGGCAGGCCGCGCATGAATACCGAAGCGGCAAAGCCGGCCACATCGCAAACAATTCCGCCGCCGATGGCTACGATGAAAGTCGACCTGTCGGCTTCCAATTCCACAAGCTTGTCAAAGATCAGGGACAGGGTATCCAGGGTCTTGTTTTTTTCACCCAGACCTATGGAAATGACCGGCACAGCCGGAAAAACATGGCCATAAAGCTTCAGAATGTTGTCATCGGTAATGATGATGGACCTTCCGGAAGGAAGGTACTGTGACAGATTTTTATAGCTCTCACCAATAACAATTTTCGAAACCCGGGTTCCGGTAGCAATTTCAATTGTCTTCATTGAACCACTAATACCTGATATCTTTATTCTTACCTAATCACCTAATCACCTACTCACCTAATCACCTATTCTCCTAGTCCCCCCTTCTCCCCTTCTCCTTGTCTCCCCATCTCCCACTCATTCTTCTTATTCATTCATCACCTTTGTCTGATGATTGATGGATTCCTCATGAATGGCGCGAAACACCTTGATTATAAACTCCTCACCCAAACCCTTCCTGGCTGCCTGAATAATTTTATCACGAAGGATTTCATCCCACCGGCTGGTCTGCAAAATGGTGATGTTGTTTTGTTTTTTGTATTCTCCGATTTTGCGCGCCACAGCCATGCGGTGTTCAAATATATCCATCAGTTTGTCATCATACTTGTCGATCTCATGCCTGAGATCTTCGAGGGTCGAAAGTAATACATTATTTTGTATGGTGGCACTTCTCAGAACCAATCTGTGGATTAATTTATTCAGGTTTTCGGGTGTGAGCTGCTGTTGTGCGTCGCTCAGCGCCTTTTCGGGATTGCAGTGGCTTTCGATGATGAGTCCGTCGAAATCGAGGTCCATGGCTTTTTGTGAGACTTCAAACAGGAGGTCACGGCTGCCGCATATGTGGCTGGGATCGGTAAGGATCGGCAGTTCAGGGATCAGGCGTTTCAGTTCGATGGGTATTTCCCATTGGGGGTTATTCCGGTACAGGGTTCTGTTGTAAATTGAAAATCCACGGTGAATGGCAGCCATTTTCCGGATGCCGGCCCGGTTCAGTCGCTCAATGGCTCCGATCCAGAGCTCAACGTCGGGATTGATGGGATTTTTGATCATTACCGGTATGTCAACGCCCTTCAGCGAATCTGCAATTTCCTGCACGGCAAAGGGATTGGCAGTTGTTCTCGCGCCCAGCCAGATGATATCGATCCCTGCTTTCAGCGCGTCATACACGTGCCATACATTGGCGACCTCCGTAGCGGTGTACATGCCGAGTTCATCCTTGATACGTTTCAGCCAGGGCAATCCTTCTTTGCCGACACCTTCGAAAGTATCCGGCCGGGTACGGGGTTTCCATAGCCCCGCCCTGTAAATCTGCACGCCGATTTCTTTCAGCTGGCGCCCGGTTTCCATGACCTGTTCTTCGTTTTCGGCGCTGCAGGGACCCGCCATGATCAGAGGCCGTTCCGAGGAAACGCCTTTGAATTCGAACTTTTCAAGTTTCAATGCTATTTTCATAGGGTTATTCCATTATTGATTTACCTTTTATGTATTCACCAAGAATGAGAAGGCCGCTGGTGAATGGTTTGATGGCCTCGATGGCCTGTGTATAATGCTTGTAATTTTCGATCTCGACATCCACGAAGAACTGGTATTCCCAGTCCTTTCCCACAATAGGCATGGATTGCACTTTGGCCAGGTTGATCTCATAATACGAAAGAATGGATAATACCTTGGACAGGCCGCCTATTTTATGGGCAAGGGCAAAAGTCATGGAGGCCTTGTTCACCTCGGGAACATCATGATTTTCGCCATTTCTGCCTTTAAGTATCAGAAAACGTGTATAGTTTATCTTGTGTGTCTCAATGCCTTCCGCGATGATGGACAGCTTGTATTTCTCTGCCGCCCTGGCTGAGGATATGGCGGCAGCGCCCATCAGGTGTTTATCAGCAATCTCGCGTGCGCTTAAAGCCGTGTCGATCGAGTCGATCAGCCTGATCTCCGGATAATCATCGAAAAAACGCTGGCACTGAAGAATGGCCATGGGATGCGAGTATACTTCATGAATATCCTGGATGGTCTGTCCGGGCAAGGCTACCAGGTTCTGCTGAATACGCAGGTAAATTTCACCGACGATTTTCAGGTTCGATTCAAGCAATAGCGTGTAATTGGGCAGAATACTTCCGGCAATGGAATTTTCGATGGCGGTTATGCCAAAGTCCACCTTGCCCTCTTTCAACGCTGTGAAAAGATCCTTAAAAGTGTTCCGGGGCACAATTTCAATCTCTTCATTTTCAAAATAGCCGTAGGCTGCAATTTCATGGAAGGCGCCGTATCCGCCCTGGATGGCAATGAGTTTTTGTTTCGGAGGTGTTTCGTTCATTTGGCAAGTGTTGGTTATGTTCAAAAAAAAACCCCGCAAATCGCGGGGCCTTTTGATATTATAGTTTATTACTACATAAATAAAGCCCCTTCAGGTTATCCGGAAATAAAAGTAAAAAAAGAAGAAGGCGATATTTGAGAAAATATTCATGTCTGAATTATAATGATGCAAATATAGGGATTGGATTTTGAATATGCAAGAGAAAGATGATTTTTGTCAGGGAGTGGAGGAGTTTAGCAGTTTGGCAGTTTAGGAGTTTAGGGGTTTAGGAGTTTAGGGGTTTAGGAGTTTAGGGGTTTAGGAGTTTAGGAGTTTAGGGGTTTAGGAGTTTAGGGGGTGGATTCGACTTTTTCGAAATATTGGCAACATTCTTTTAAACCGCATATATCACATTTTGGCTTCCGTGCCATACAAACATATCTTCCATGCAAAATAAGCCAGTGATGAGCCAGAGGCAGCAATTCCCTCGGAAAATGCGCAACAAGTTGTTTTTCTGTCGCTTCCGGGGTTTTTGCCCCGGTTGTAAGTCCGATCCTGGCCGCTACCCTGAATACATGCGTATCCACCGGCATGGCAGGATTCCCGAAAGCAACCAGCGTAATTACGTTGGCTGTTTTACGACCCACGCCGGGGAGTGTCATCAGCTCATCCACCGATTCGGGAACGCGGCCGTTGAATTCAGCGGTGATTTTCCGGGCCATGGCTGACAGATGCCTGGCCTTGTTGTTGGGATACGAGCAGGATTTTATGTACCTGAAAATATCATCGGGGGTGGCCTTTGCCATGTCCCCGGCCGTGGGATATTTCTCCAGCAGGGCAGGGGTAATCATGTTTACGCGTTTATCGGTGCATTGGGCAGATAAAATAACCGATACTACCAGACCGAAGGGATCCTCATAATGCAGTTCGGTTTCGGCGACGGGCATGTTTTTTTGGAAGTAGGAAATGACGCGGGCGTAGCGGGTTTTGATGTTCATAAGGCTGATGGAGATTTGGAAACAAATATAATACTATTGCGAATACCTTATAAAAAAGCACGGAGTGCTTTAATTTGAATAACGCCGGGTGAAACCCGGTGTAAGGTGGTATATAGATGATTGACAACCGCGGAGCGGTTGAATTTGAAAACCTAAAACCATGGCATATAATTCAACCACTCCGTGGTTGATGAGGATATGCCTAGTGTCACCACCGGGTTTCACCCGGCGTTATTCAGATTTAACCGCTACACGGTTTAAAACCTGTAACCTAAAACTTACAATTTAATTATAGCTATTGTATAGAATATTAATATATTACCTTATAATACTAATTTTGTTGATATCATGTTAACTGTATAAAATCAAAAAAAAGCACAAAACAGTAACTTTCCCAGAAAATAGTCGTTAATTATACTAATTTTACTACAACAATGATCCTTATACAATTAAGAGAGCAATCATTAAACCTATAACTCATGCAACATCATTACTTCAATTTAAGGTTAGTCAGCTTAATCGTTCTTTTGGGAATTTTCCTGCTGAACGATTCTTGCAAGTCAGGTAAAAAAGGTCAGGAAGGAAAGGAAGTAGGTTTAGAGGATTTTCTGACAGAGGAGGATATATTTGATGACATTGACAAGGCGAAAAAGATATTCTATTCTCTTCCTTCACCGCTTGAAACGGCCATGTTGATCAAATCTGCCGGGGCTAATTATAACGAGTCCGTTTTGAATGAACTTACCAACGTTGACAAATACGCCACCAATAAAAGCAAGGCGCTGAACCTCGGAATTTATACCACCGATCTCAGTTTTGCCTGCCTGTTCGATCAGGCACAGACTTCGTTGAAATATATGGATGCCACACGGCAACTGGCCACCGAAATGGGTATCAGTGACGCCATTGATGAAGAAACCATGAAAAGGCTGGAGCAGAATCTGAATAATCGCGAGGTCGTTATGGATATCATCTCTGAAACTTTTCTGAACTCGAGTTCATATCTTAAAGAAAACGACCAGCAGGATGTCGCTGCCATGGTACTTGTTGGTGGGTGGATTGAAGGTCTTTATATCGGAACACAAATGGTGGGCAACAGCCCGGCACAGGGAAATAAACTGGTTGACCGTCTTGCCGAGCAAAAATTATCGTTCAGCATTGTGGAAAGGATGTTGCAGGACAACAAGCAGAACCAGCTTGGTGAGGAGAACCGCGATATTGTTGAATTGATTAACGAACTGCATACCCTGAAGGCAGCTTTTGAAAAAATTGAAGTGCAGACCTCAGCGGTAAAGGTTGATGAAAGTGAAACAGAAGACGGTGTTACTGTTTTAAGGTCGCAAACCAAAATCACTGTTACCCCGGAAGCTTTTACAGAGCTGCAGGCTGCTGTTAATTCATTAAGAAATAACTTCGTTCAATAAATACTATGCATATGAAAAAGTATCTTCCCTATATAGCTACCATAGCTCTGCTTGTTACCTTCAGTATTTCGGCCAATGCCCAGTGCAAGGGATTTGCCAAAAAGCTCTGTAAACTTGAACTAACGGGCTATGTCCACGATGGTAATTACCATGCTGCCATTCTTACCGAGGGAGAAGAGGCCGAATTGTACAAGACTTTTTATTCCGGACAGAATTACAGGCTTGCCGTATGTGGTTCGGATGCCTTACCGGCTATCGAGTTCCAGGTTGTGGATGCTTACAAGAACGTCCTATTTGACAACAAGCAGCACAACACGGTTGGTACCTGGGATTTCAAACTCGAATCGAGCCAGCAGCTCAAGATTATTGTTAAAGTGCCGGTAGCTGCGCAACAAACTGAATTTCCGAACAGCGGCTGCGTGGCGATCATGTTTGGGTTTCAGGATAAGTGAGGGGTTTAGCAGTTTAGGGATTTAGCGGTTTAGGACCTAAACACCTAAACACCTAAGCACCTAAACACCTAAGCACCTAAACACCTAAACACCTAAACACCTAAACACCTAATTTCTTCAAAAGATATTTGCCGGTATACGATTTATCGCATTTCACCAGGTCTTCCGGTGTGCCTTCAAAAACGACGTAACCACCTTTTTCTCCCCCTTCCGGTCCGAGATCAATGATCCAGTCGGCAGTTTTTATCACTTCCGGATTGTGTTCGATGATCAGAACGGAGTGTCCCTTGCTGATCAGGGCATTGAAAGCGTCGAGCAGTTTGCGGATATCATGAAAATGCAGTCCGGTTGTCGGTTCATCAAAGATAAACAGTATGGAGGAGCCTTCTTTCTCAGTTCCCAGAAAGGAAGCAAGTTTAACGCGCTGGCTCTCACCGCCGCTCAGGGTGCTTGATGACTGACCAAGCTTAACATATCCCAGTCCCACATCCGCCAGTGGCGACAGCTTTCTCGCAATTGTCCTTTCAGTGGAACCCTTTTGGGAGCCAAAGAACTCGATGGCTTCATCGATGGTGAGTTCCAAAACATCATAAATGCTTTTCCCTTCGTAGTGCACGTCGAGAATTTCATCCTTGAAACGGCGGCCGTGGCAACTGTCGCAAACCAAATGCACATCGGCCATGAATTGCATTTCAACCTTGATCTCGCCTTCACCCTGGCATTCTTCACACCTGCCGCCATCGATATTGAAGGAAAAATGGGAAGGTGTGAATCCGTTGTATTTGGAGAGTTGCTGACCGGCATATAGCTTCCGGATCTCATCGAAAGCCTTGATGTAAGTTACCGGGTTGGAACGTGTTGATTTTCCGATGGGGTTCTGATCCACAAATTCAACGCCATGCAGCAAATGAATGTCGCCTTGCAGGGTATTGTATTTTCCTCCCTTTTCACCGGCTCCGTTAATTATTTTATTCAGCGCCGGGAAGAGGATGCTTTTCACCAGGGATGATTTGCCCGAACCACTCACCCCGGTTATGACCGTCATGGTGTTCAGGGGAATTTTGACAGGAATGTTTTTCAGGTTGTTTTCCCGGGCACCTGTAATTTCAATATAGTTGTTCCATTTTCTCCGGATCGGCGGAACTTCAATCTTCATTTCTTCACGCAGGTATTGGGCCGTAAGCCCTTTACTGTTCCTGACCAGGTTGGCCAGGGTGCCGTGAAACAGGATTTCACCGCCCAGTCGTCCGGCATGGGGCCCGATATCAATGATCTCATCTGCCGCACGAATGATCTCCTCTTCATGTTCAACCACCAGAACAGTATTGCCCAAAGCTTTGAGGTTTTTCAGCACTTTAACCAGCAGTCCGGTATCACGCGGATGCAAGCCAATGCTCGGCTCATCGAGAATATACAATGAACCAACCAGGCTGCTGCCCAGCGTAGTGGCCAGATTGATGCGCTGCGATTCGCCACCCGAAAGCGTGGATGATAAACGGTTCAGTGTCAGGTATCCCAGACCAACATCCTGTAAATATTGCAGCCGGGTCTGGATCTCTGTCAGGATTCTTCCTGCAACTTTAAGATCGTGCTCATCAAGCTGAATCGTACCAAAGAACCCGGAAAGATCCGAAACTGGCATCAATACAAGATCCTGTATGGAGATGCCGTTGATTTTTATATATGACACTTCTTTTTTCAACCGGGATCCCCGGCAGGCCGGACATACAGTCTTGCCCCGGTAACGTGCCAGCATGACCCTGTATTGAATCTTGTATTTCTTGGATTCGAGGTAATCAAAAAAAGCATGCAGGCCTTTGAAGTAACGGTTTCCGTTCCATAAAACCTGTCGCTGCTCATCCGTCAGCTCAAAATAGGGACGATGAATGGGAAAATCAAACCGGTCTGCATTATAGATCAACTTTTCTTTCCACTTGCTCATCTTTTCACCCTTCCAGCAAACCACGGCATCCTCGAAAATGGAAAGATTCCTGTCGGGGATTACCAGGTCCTCATCAATACCGATAATTTTTCCGTATCCCTCGCATTGGGGGCAGGCGCCTACCGGGTTATTGAAGCTGAAGGTATGGACACCCGGTTCCTCAAAGCGTATTCCGTCGGCCTGGAAGGCATCACTGAAGGAGCGCACATTGTTATCCCCTTCTGCCAGTTTAACCAGGCAGTTTCCTTCTCCGACCTGGAAGGCCATTTGCGCAGAATCGGCATAGCGGCTGATGGAATCTTCGTCGTAAGCAACCAATATCCTGTCGATTACTATGTTAACCTGATCGTCGGCAGAAGGGTTGTATTTTACAATGGCTTCTTCAAGTTTCAGATTTTCACCATGGATATGAAGCCGCGTGATCCCCTGGCTCTTCAGGTCTTCCAGTTTCTGCGCAAAACTCAGATTTCCATTGATTTTGAGGGGACACATGAGCAAAAGGCGCGTTCCTTCAGGGAAGGAAGTGATATAGTCCACTACATCCGTGACGGTTTCTTTTTTGACAAGTTCACCCGAGACCGGGGAGTAGGTTTTACCGATGCGGGCAAAAAGCAGTTTCAGGTAATCATAGATTTCCGTGGATGTCCCTACTGTGGAACGCGGATTGCGCGTATTGACCTTTTGTTCGATGGCAATAGCCGGAGGCAGTCCTTTGATGAAGTCAACCTCGGGCTTGTTCATTCTTCCCAGGAACTGCCTGGCGTAGGAGGATAGACTTTCCACATACCGGCGCTGTCCCTCAGCATAAATGGTGTCAAACGCCAGGGACGATTTACCTGATCCTGACAGGCCTGTGATAACAATTAATTGATCCCGGGGAATGGACAGACTGACGTTTTTAAGGTTGTGTACCCTTGCGCCTGAAACCGTGATCGTGTTTTTTTCGTATAAAGAATCTTGAACGGGCATCCGAAAGTGAAAAAAAATAGTTTGCTTTTCTAGAAAAAAAAAATTACTTTCGGCAAAATTATCGCTTTATTTCGGATTAAGCGGTTAACTTTAAACAATATTAAACTAACAACCGGAGGGCTGCCTATCGCTGCAATTCTACTTTACTTTTTTTAACTCAAAGAGGAGGTAGTTTTGAATAAAGTCTATTTGCCTGACAATGAACTTGTTGACAAGTTCGTCAGTGGCGATATGAACAGCCTTGAACTGCTCATAAACCGGTATCGGAAACAAGTTTATACCTACATTTTCCTGTTGGTGAAGAACCAGCATCTCGCTGAAGACGTTTTCCAGGATACATTCATAAAAGTGATCAAATCCCTCGACGGTGGGAAGTACCGCGATAATGGCAAATTTCTGGCCTGGGTTTTGCGAATTGCGCATAACCTGGTCATTGACCATTACCGCAAGGAACGCCAGCTGAATGCAACCTGCCGGGAAGATTTCGGAATGGACATCCTGAATTCCAGGAAATATGCCGTGAAACCATCTGAGGACATGATGATCGACAGGCAGATCCGGAAAGATATCCGGGAACTTATCGATTACCTGCCCGAAGAGCAAAAGGAGGTTCTGATCCTCAGGCAATATTGCGAATTAAGCTTCAAGGAAATCGCCGATCATACCAACGTTAGCATCAACACTGCCCTCGGACGTATGCGCTATGCACTGATCAATTTGCGGAGGATGGTGAAGGAGAGGAACTTAACACTTACTGCCTCCTAGCTTATAATTGCATCATAAGCAGCAGTAGCAGTAGCAGCAGCAGTAACAGTTAGAGTTTCAATACTGCCGCTGCTGCTGCCGCTGCCGCTATCAGTTCTAATAGTTTACTCGTTACCTGTAACTTTTTAACATCCTCTTGCACGGTAATAAAATTTTATTACCTTTAACACAATTTCAAAATAATTTGGTGCGTTCTTACATGTAGTATTATTATTCATTTAATAATTTTCATATGAAGAGAACCTCTACGCTGAATGGTTCAACCAAATTCTCCGATGACAACGAAAATGAGTTAATTAAACTTGCAGGCTTTCTCGAAAGCGAGGAGCTCGAAGCCGTTGAGTATTATCTGAAAGGCTTACAGAGTGATGTGAATGATGACGTGGTGAGAAGGATTGTGGATTTCTCGCGAAATTATACCATGAAGAACCCTGCAAAGGAGAATGCGGCTTACTGAATCATGAATGAACTGTTTTTAAACCGTTAGAGCAATCTAACGGTTTTTTTCTTCCAGCCTGTCAAGAACATCCATCATTTCCCTTACGGCTTTAGCGCTGGACTTTAATTGTTCCTGCTCTTCATCGGTGAGTTTGAGCTCAATAATTCTTTCAACACCGTTTTTCCCCAGCACAACGGGAACTCCGACAAACACATCATCAAGGCCATATTCGCCCTCCAACTTAACACAACACGGGAAAACACGTTTGTGATTCCGGGTTATGGCTTCGGCCATGCGTGCTGCGGCCGAGCCAGGGGCATACCAGGCTGAAGTTCCCATCAGTTTTACAAGTTCACCACCGCCGAAACGGGTGCGTTCCACGATGGCATCAATTTTTTCGGCGGGCAGCAATTCCGTGACAGGTATTCCGGAAACCGTTGTATAGCGTGGTAGGGGGACCATAGTATCACCATGGCCTCCCAACAGAAGCGCGCTGATATCTTTGGGAGAGACATTCAGCTCATCGGCAATGAAAGCTTTATACCTTCCGGTGTCCAGTATTCCGGCCATGCCCATAATCCGTGTTCTCGGAAAATGGGAAGTGAGATAGGCCTGGTAGGTCATGGCATCGAGAGGATTTGAAACAACGATGATTATGGCACACGGAGAGTACTGAATCACCTGTTCGGTTACACTTTTGACAATCACGGCATTGGTTTCTATGAGATCATCGCGGCTCATTCCCGGTTTGCGGGGAAGACCGGAGGTTATTACCACTACTGTGGAGTTTGCCGTAGCCAGGTAATCGTTGGTCACACCGATAGGCTTGGCATTAAACCGGTCAATTGGCGCGCTTTGCCAGATATCCAGAGCCTTTCCTTCTGCCACACCGGGTTTGATATCCACCAGGACGATCTCGTGCGCAGCATCCCTGTGTGCAAGAACATCAGCACAGGTAGCCCCAACGTTTCCGGCTCCGACAACAGTAATCTTCATAAAGTTTCAGCTTGTTGATTCATACAAACAGTATACATTTAAAGCAAACAACAGCATGCATTTGTTCACTAACGGTTGAAAAAAGTGCATGAAATAAAGATAATCGTTTTTCGAATGATTAACAAACGGATCTTATTTTGAGGTCAATTTCCGGATTCTTACGACATAGGCTTCTCCGGGATTAACCACGGTTAACAGCTGCCAGTCATCTTTACTAAAACCATTCCTGAACAGGGCCGGTTTCAGATGGGTGAACAGGGCAGTATAACCCCGGTAGGTTAAGCTGTCGGGACTGATTACATCATACCACCCGGCATCATGCGAGATCAGGACCCGGTGAAGAAGACCGTGGTTTTTCAGATTGACAAGCATATCGACATATGGGTCAATGTTGTCAACCATGACATTATCCAGTGATATCCAAGCGCCTTCTTGGGCAAGATTGACTTGATTTTCCCGGCTGCCGCCCTGGGCATGTGTCCATATGAAAGCAGACGGATCGACACCTTCCTCTTTAATGATCTTCAATTCGGCAATTGCTGGGGCATCCGGACCTGTGTGCGCATTAATGATCAATCCGGTTTTCAGGTGCGCTCTTGCTGCCGCCCGTACAATTTTTTCATGAACGGGTGACAGTACAGAATCACGTGGAACTGCAATTTTTATAAATCCCGGCTTGACCAGTGTGGATTCAATGCCATTTTGCCATTCACTGATCCACCTTTCCGACATCTTGTCTGCCGATTCTGTGAAGGCATCTGGCGGAAGCGCTTTGTTATTGAGGGCACCGTAATAGCCCGTGTTGGTGACAATATTAACACCGCTTGCCCGGGAAAGCCTTTGCAGCAGTTCCGGATCTCTGCCCAGGTAGGCAGGGGTGCATTCGAAAATTGTTTTTACACCGGCCTGTTTAGCCTCCAACAGATACGGAAGTACTTTTGAAATTACCGAATCCTTATTCCACCGGTGATAACCGGTACTGTCGGCACCTATGAAATCAACCAGGAAATGCTCGTGCGGCAGGGTGGTTCCCATCTCTTCCACGTTGATGGGGCCGTTGACGGTCATGATTGTCTTTGTTTCTTTATGGCAGCCTGCTATCACCAGGGTGATAATCAGTAAAATCAGGTGCCGGAATTGGATTTTCATATCAGCATGGTTTAACATATGCAAGATACGAAATTATTGAAAACGTAGAGACCCCGCCGAAAAGGCGGGGTCTCTAACGGTTTCCATATAAAAACCCAATTATTTCACGTATTCCGCCGTATTCAGAAAATCGAAGGATTGTTTAATACCTTCAAAAGGTGATTTGGTAAATGCTTCCTGTTCAATAATATAATGTTTCATTCCTGCAACGGTAGCATTTTCAAATATCGTTTTAAAATCCATTTTTCCGCTTGCACCAACTTCCAAAGAATCTTTAACATGCCATAACGTAAAACGTCCCGGATATTTGTTAAAGTACTCTATTGGACTTGCGCCGCCTTCCTGTATCCAGTAAAGGTCCATCTGGAAGAAAACCTTTGCGGAATCGGTATTTTGCAACATGTAATCGTAAATTACCTGTCCTTCAACCGGTTTAAATTCATCGCTGTGGTTATGATATCCGAAACGGAGACCCTGTGCAAGGCATTTTTCACCAACCGCATTGAAATAATCGCAGTACCGCTGCAGACCAGCCAGGGACTGATAACCAACACTATCCATGAAAGGCTGGACGATGTACTTTGCGCCGGTCTGTGCATGCGCAGTTATACATGTGTCCCACCAGGACATGGCAGCATCCCAGTTGGCTGAATCGGGAACCGGTAAACCGGTATGTGAACTGAGAACGTACATTCCGCTCTTTTCAACGGCGGCTTTGAAATCAGCGGGACTCATCCCGTAGAAAGTGCCATTGTAATATCCGGCAGGTTCTACAAAGGCATATCCCATCTTACCAACAGTGTCGATGGTCATTAACGGATTGGTTGACATGCTGTCACGCAACGAGTAAAGCTGCAAGCCAATACTCTTTTGGGGCTCAACAGGTTTTTTACAGGCAAAAGGGAGAACAGATGCTGCTAAAAGCATCAATAACAGGTAATTTACTTTGATCTTGTTCATAATGATTAGAATTTTTATCGTCGCAAAGGTAACCCATTTTTAGGCTTAAAACGTCTATTCATCTAAAGAAAATGCTTTTCCGTCCATTATCTTGACAGGTTGGGTGTAATAAACCGCGAGGTAATCAAAACAGATCGTATTCTTCATAAATAGTTGATAAGTAAATCCTGAAATGCTTTTAATATGCAGGTTGATGTAATAACTTGCAACATCCATAACCACTACCTATTATGAAGACGATTTTTTTCAAAGGCCCGGCCTGCCTGATTCGGAAATTTTTCAGTTCGCGCAATATACTCCTTGTTTTCCTGTTCCTGCTGTCATCAGGAGCTTTTGCGCAAACTACCTGGTATAGTTATCAATCGGGCAACTGGACGGAATGGAGAACATGGACTACTGATCCTTCCGGAACAACGTTGATCAATCCGACTGCCACCACACCCTCATCGGCGGTCAACAATACCGTTGTCATTCTCAACGGACGTACGGTGACCATAGCTGCTTCAGTGCCTTCCATAACAACCCTGGGCTTTACCATCCAGGAAGGTGCTGTGCTTGATCTCACAACCAATACGAACGCACATAGTTTTGGCGTCTTCAGCGGTTCAGGATTGTTAAGACTTTCAACGGCAACATTCCCGTCGTTTGCATCCGGAACTTTTGTACAGGCTGGTGGCGGCACGGTCGAATACAGGAATATGGCCGGTTTTACGCTGACGCAATACACCTACAACAACCTGATCATTAACCTGAATAACAACGCCGATGAAGTACTTTTTAACAGCCTAACCGCCTTAACGGTTCATGGCAATGCGACCATTGAAAGGGGTATTCTCAGGATTGGGGATAATGTGACTGCGGTCAGGAGGGTCGTCAATTTCAACGGCGATGTTACAGTCAGTGCAAATGCCCAGATAGGCATAGGACAGTTGAATATCGGAAGCACCACGGATTATGACATACCGGACAGAAGCCACAGGATCACCATTACCGGAAGCTTGTATAATTACGGGACTGTGAGATTTACCAACATGACCGGCCCGGTATACAACAATGTTCCTCCGGGAGGTGCCCAGTCCGGCTGGTCGGATGTCGTTTTCAACAATGCCAGCGCCGATCAGTATGTGGTTTGTAATGGCACCACGGTGTTTTACAGGATTGAAATGTCAAAGGGTATCGACAAAACTTACATTCTGAATTTTGATGCGGATGCTCCGGGCAGGTTTTTTCTATACGGCAGGAATGACCGGCAGACAAACTGGAGCCCAACATCCTATGGTCTTTTTACAGATGCACCTGCCATTTCCAACCTGAATGCCTTGGGATTGCTGAGCGGTACCTGCAGGTTGGGTACAAATATTAACCTGCCTGCTCTTGCCAGTGAATATACCCTTATTGATGAGGATGTTTGTTTATGGCTCGACGGTTCGCAGGTCACTTATTATACATCAAGCATTAATCGTGGAATTTATCTGTACGGAGTTCTTAAACTTACCAATAATGCGCTGTTGAACATGGATGATGCTGTGGCATCTTTCATGAGGGGAATTGTCACCCGTGAAGCCAGCTCCATAATTGTTGACAACAGTACGGTGCAGGCTACCCTGATCCGTACCTCCAGCATGACTGCCATTCACAGGGGAGCCCTTTTCATCAGCGGGAACAGTGTGGTCAATCTCTCAGGCAACTATTCAAACGGGATGCACGCCACATTATCCATGGGTTATCCCGATAATGTCATCAATATTTCAGGCGGGACCATCAACATCCTCCATCCTACCAACGTCACTACGGATATGTATTCCGGCAGCAACGGCATTTATTTCAGTGTTTTATTGGGTTCGATCTCAAAAAACTACAATATTACAGGAGGTACCTTTAACATCAGCATTCCGAATGGCAGCAATGCCTATCTGAATTCTACCGTTCCTTTTTACAATCTGAACATACAAGGTGTAAATACATCCAGCGATCTGAGGGTTGTTCAATATACAAGGCCCAGCGCTTCGGCACCTCCCACGCTTGGGCCCCAGCCGCTTGTCGTTCTGAATGATCTTACGCTGCAAGGCAACGCAGTTCTCAATACCACTGTTCCGGCCACGGATGTCAATGTTACGGTCGGAGGCGATTTCACGGTTTCATCCACCGGCGTTTACACCCCGGGTGATAACTCAACGAGTTTCAACGGAGCCCGGCCCCAGCTTTTTGACGTACAGGGGAATATCACCGGGAATCTCTACAATCTATTCATCACTGATTCTTCCACCCTCACTTTAAACAATGCCAATGTTGCAGTTCCCGTCGTGGTCCGGTCAGAATTCTGGCTTAGTCCGGGCTGCACTTTCAACGACAATGGACGTATCCTGGAAGTCAGGGGCAATATTGTAAATTCAGGAACCCATTTTAAACCGGTGAGTGGGGCTGGCAGCATACAGCTCACAGGAACAGCGGCGCAAACCATTTCGGGTAATGGCAACGGCAGTTTCAATAATTTGTCATTGAATAAAACCGGCGGCTCGGTTTCTCTTCAATCCAACATGTCGGTTACCGGTGATCTACGATTGGCCAATACGGCAGCACGGTTCAATATTGGTGTCAGCAACCTTTCACTGAGCGCAACGGGTGATATTTATGATAATCTTACTGGAAGCGGAAAAGTTTTTGATGCATCCAGGATGATCCAGACCTCGGGTCAGGCATCTGACGGCGGTGTCAGCAAGGTATACAGCGGCACAACGGCCTATGTGTTTCCCGTTGGTTTCTACAACGCTTCCAACACAACCTATTACTATATGCCGGCATCCATAAGGTACAGCAGCGCGCCTTCGGCATATGGTACTGTGACTACACGACCGGTAAATGCCCGTCATCCTCTTGCACAAACTACCAATGCCCTGGCCTGTTACTGGAAGACCTCGAGCTCAGGCTTCTCAGGCGTACCGTCGACCTCAGTGGTGCATAACTACACCTATGATCCGCTGTCGAATTACTTCGTGAGTGGAACAGAAAGCAATTACATTCCCGCGGTATACAGAAACAGTCAGACCGCTTCCTGGACAACCATCAATAATCCGGTTCTCGTCAATGACGGGACCAATGTTGTTGCCTATGATACCGCCTTTACCGCCGACGGGGAGTATACCGCAGGTGAACCGGATGCCTTCACGGCTGTCAAAATTCGCTACAGTACCGGAGTCAACGGTGACTGGGACAATACCGCCACCTGGTCTGACATTGGAGTCGGAGGCGCAGGAGGCGCAAGCGTACCGGACGGCAATACGATCGTAATCATTGGTGATGCCGCACACAACCATACTGTTACCATTAACCAGGCCAACCGGGTTTGCGGAGCCCTTACCATTTATAACGGTTCAACGCTGGATCTGAGGAATTTCACCGGACATAATTTTGAATCCATTCCCGAAAAAGGGGTCAGCGGAACCGGAACGCTGCGTATCGCAGCCACCAACTATTTTCCACAGGGAGATTTTGGAGATTTCATCGGCGAGACAGGCGGAACTGTTGAGTATTACACGCAAGGCGCCACAAACAATTCCATACCGGTGACTTCCAATGGCACCGGGTTGATCCTGGATCATTATTATAACCTCATAATTAATCCTGCCACCGGCGCAACGATCAATTTCCCGAATTCCAACCTTCTTATTTATAATGATCTGACTAAAACAGGAGATGGTCAGGTGCTTACCAGTCCGGCAGCTGTTCATACCGTTCAGATCAACCGCGATTTTAGCGTTGAATCCGGCATATTCCAGGTACAGAATACCAACATACAGAATTTCAAAGTTCTGAGAAATATGGACGTGGATGGTACCTTTAGGGTACAGAGCGGTACAGCGGTAAATCATACCCTTGAACTTTACGGAAATCTCTCGGGAACAGGAACGTTTAATGCCAATTACGGCGGTGAAAGAATACTCGTATATTTTAAAGGACTGAACGATGCCAGTATTTCCGGCGCTGACAAAATATTCTATTCCCTGGAGGTTGATAAAGGCACGGACCAGGTGCCGGTGCTGAATGTCAGGGCTGGCATAACAACATCTTTTGATCCTGCAGTAAGGTTAAAGAACGGAACATTCAGGATGAAACAAAATACAGGAGCTACATTCATAATTTCCAACGCACGAAGTTTAATTGTTCCGGTCTCTTCCTGTTTAAGCATCGACAGTCTTGCCAATGTCACCGTGGCATACGGAAATAACGACAGCACATTGTTCCTGATCGGTAAACTTGAAATGCTCGGTGGAACGTTGAACATCGGACGTACAACCAATACCCGCCGAAATTGCATTGAGTATTCCTCTGAAGGTAATCCCGAGATCGTTATCAATGGCGGAATCTTAAATATCAACGGGCAGATCAAGCGGAATTCCTTTACCACTTTTGGCGCGCTCGATTACAGGCAGCAGGGTGGAGTAGTGCATATCTACGGGGAAAACCACGACAACACCAGGGGAAAACTTGAAATATGCAATGAAAACAGCTATTTCGGATTCTCGGGTGGGACCATTAATATGTACCGCGGCGGTGGCGTTACTTTCGGTGACCTTTACCTGCGGCCTACCGACTCGGATGTGACCAATGGGGGAACCATTGCCTTTATTCCGCTGAATTTAGGAGCCAACCAGACTTTTAACGTAGATGCAGCTTGCGAACTGGGCAATATGACCATTACCGGCGTCGATGGCAATGACAGCGCTGTTGTCCGGCTTTCAGTCAATCCCCTGTTTTTACTGGGTAACCTTACCATCAGCAACAGCTTCAGCAGGTTAAACTGCAATAACCTGAATGTCAACATTGCAGGAGATTTCTCCAATTCTGGCAAATATACGGCCGGAACCAATACAACCCGGTTTTTCGGTGGCAACACGCAAACCGCGTTAATGGGTGTGAACACTACATTCGGAAAGCTTATTGTGGATAAAACCACGGGAACAACCCTGGCTTTTACCAGCACACTGGGATTTCAGCCGACAGTGACCGACTCGCTGACCATTAACAGCGGCACACTGGCAAACAATGGAACGCTTAATATTATTGCACAGGGCAACATCATTAACAATGGCATTCATGCTTCTACGGGTTCCGGCAGCCTGACTTTGCAGGGGACAAGGAATCAGATTATTTCCGGCAACGGGAACGGGCAATTCGGCAATGTTAACCTGACCAACGGAGCTGCCAATGGTGCGACACTGGGAGCTGACATGACGGTTAACGGAATTTTGACCCTGACCTCAGGCCCCCTGTATCTGAACGATTACCTGCTTACGCTTGGCGGTAGTTCATCTGTCGCCGGATCCTGGGGAAACCCTGCTCTCAATAACTGGATTATCACCAACGGGGTGCTTAGCGATGCCGGAGTCAGGAAAGTTTTTCCGGCAGTGTCACCTTCATCGTTTACATTTCCACTAGGTGTTGCCGGAAAATGTACCGAAGTTACGTATACCGTTACTTTTACGGCATCTTCACCGGGCAGCATAATCGTTAAGCCGGTGAACATTAAAATACCTTCCCTCACGAATATGCTGGCAGATGAATTGCAGTACTACTGGAATGTTTCCAGCACGCCCTTCGGCGGCATGTCTTCCGTCACCCATACCTATGTTTACAATGTTGGAGATGTAAGGGGCAACGAAGCGCTTTATGTGGGAGCGCGTTATTATAACAATAACTGGACTAACCTGGGAACCGGTGCGATAAATACCGGTACGAATTCCAACTCGTTTACGCAAAATTATATTGACGGTGAATATACCTGCGGCGAACCCGGCAATTTCCTCACCAAACCGGTATATTACAGTTACAACTCGGCTCCCAACATTACCTCAACCGGTGCCAACTGGAACACGGCAGGTTCCTGGGCAACCGGCGGACATGGAGGTACAGTGGCAACTTCAGCTCCTGACGGGAATCCGGTTATTATCGCTGCCGGGCATAGGATCAATGTGGCAGATGATGACAGAATAACCTATTCGGTTTTAAATGACGGTATCCTTAACCTGGGAACCACGGTGGGTCATAGTTTTGGGCATGTGAGCGGAAGCGGTCGCATCATCATGAGCAACACAACGGCCGGACAATTTGTTTTCCCGGGAGGGGATTATGCCGATTTTATGAACACCGTTGGCAGTACGATAGAATACAACGGATCAACCGGGGGTGTGATATCCAGCATATCACCTATTCTGAAAACCTATCAGAATCTTGAATTTACGGGACCTGTAAGTAAGTACCTGTCCTCCATGAATATTCTTGTAAAAGGCAACTTCCTGATCACCGGCAGTCAGCTGCTCAATGATGTATATCATAAAAATATTACACTATTTGGGAATTGGAATGACGAAGTGATTAACGGTTTTGTACCGGGGAAGGGCCTGGTTTCTTTCGAAGGTACCGCCCCGCAGACCATTACCGGTCCCGATCCTGAACATTTCTATAATTTCAAAATAAATAATCCGGCAGGAGTTACCCCGGCCGGAAATATCGAAGTAGCCAACTGGTTGTACCTGGTCAACGGAAGGATCAATACCACGGGCAGCAGCCTGCTTACCATCACCAACACGCATGCCAGTCCGGTCACCGGCGGAAGCGACGCATCCTTTGTGGATGGACCGCTGAGGAAACGGATCATAGCCGGACAGTCCTTTAATTTCCCCGTTGGCAATTACAACGGCGTTGCAGCAAAACCTGCCCGTTTCGGGAATATCCTATTGTCGGGTGTAAGCGCGACCAATTACTGGACGGCTGCTTATGTGAATGCCGATCCTGAACCACCCTACACCCGTTCCAGCCTGCTATCCCCGCTTACATCCGTAAGTGATAATGAATACTGGGTTGTCAACAGGCCAGCCGGAAATACAGCCAATGTGCGTTTGCGCTGGGATGCCAGCAGCAATATCGCCTCGGTCAGTTCCACACGGGTTACGGAATGGGTTACTCCTGCCAACCGTTGGGAAGAGAAAGGCAGTGTTCTGAGCGGTAACCTTACATCCGGAACGGTAGCAACCAGTACTCCGGTGGCAACGGACAATTATGTATTTACCCTGGGTGTGAGTGGTGTCACTGCGCGTATCACCAACATCACTCCTGCAGAAATCTGCAACAACGGTGAAGTGGTGACAGTCACTGTTCTGCTGACAGGTATACCCAACTGGACCGTGACCTATACGG
Source organism: Bacteroidales bacterium (assembly GCA_016930375.1). GTDB lineage: Bacteria > Bacteroidota > Bacteroidia > Bacteroidales > UBA10428 > UBA5072. Next base: position 56,694 of record JAFGGU010000016.1, read on the forward strand.
CCGGCGGGAATACCTACACACAGTCGGGCATTACATCATCGACCTTTAACATTCAGCTTACCGGAACCAACTTAGGTGGTCCCGGATTACATGATATTCAGCTAACAGGTGTGTCTGACGCAACAAAGACCGGCGTTGCCGATCCCACAGTTTACCAGGTCACCGTCAAGAGCACCTTCATTCCTGATATTCAGGGAACTTTTACAGTAGGTTCCAATGAAATCAGAAATTTCTATACCACTGATAACGGGAGTACGTATGCCTGGTCCTGGCAGGGAGCAAGTGGCGGTTCCATTGCATCACCGTCATCTGCCGCGACCAATATAACCATGTCGGCCACACCTGCTGTCTATCAGCTTCAGGTAGCTGAAACCAGTCCGAATGGTTGTGTGGCAACCGATATACAGTCGATTAATGTTGTGAATACCCCCTCTCCGGATATTACGCCCAATGATCCAAACGTATGCCTGAATGAACCAGTTACCTATTCAACGCCCGCCATTGGAACGCATACTTATACATGGACAATAGTTGGTGGGACACCCAATACAGGCACAGGAAATTCCATCGCAGTTACCTGGAATGCCGTTGGAAACGGTTCAGTAACAGTAGTGGAAGACAATGCCGGGATCACCGGAACAGATGTACTGAATGTTGTGGTTGATCCGGAGCCCTTGGTGAACCTTATTGTTACCGGTCCGGCTTCGGTATGTGACGGTGCTATCGCTGTCATCAATGTTGCCGCGTCCCAGTCGGGTTTCAGCTACCAACTGAGAGAGGGAGTTGTTGACATCGGGTCGGCAGTGGCAGGAACAGGGGGCAGTATCAGCCTCCCTTCGGATGGTTTAACCGCCAATACTACTTTCAATGTTTTGGCTTACAACAATGGTTGCAGCGAGGAACTGACACAGACTGTGACGGTGACAGTTAATGATCCTGCAGCGCCTACGGGCACTTCACCACAAACGTTCTGCAGCATTGACAACCCGACGGTCGCCGATCTGGTTACCACCACCGG
>JAFGGU010000017.1 GCA_016930375.1 Bacteroidales bacterium
ACCAGAGAGGCTGCCATTGCAGGCTGGAATACGCCGGGATACGACGACAGCAAATGGATAAATGCCAGGGAAATAAAACTGGAAGGTGCCGCGTATCTTGGAAATTTCCCGGATGGGCGTGGTTCAATAAATGAATTCAGTTATGACAACATGTCCCTGGTGGGACAGATTGGCGATAATGCAGGAATATTTGAAATCCTCACTGCAAAAAGTGTCAGGGAAGTACGCGAAGGCGTCTTTGTATATGATATGGGACAAAACCTTGTCGGTATCCCTGAAATTACGATCGAAAACGGGAAATCTGGAAATAAAATCATTCTGAGAGTTTCTGAGATGCTCTATCCCGATCTGGAAGAATCGGGTAATAATGTAGGAATGATAATGACGGAAAACTACCGCGCCGCACTGAGCCAGGATATCTATATTATGAAAGACGGCTTACAGGTTTTTCAGCCTCATTTTACTTTTCATGGATATCAGTATCTGGAAATCACAGGCCTGGAAGAACCGCTGCCGCTGGAGGCAGTCCGGGGCTTAACCATCAGCTCTGTGAAGGAAATCACGGCAGATTATAAAACCTCGAATGATAAAGTCAACCGGCTCTGGTCTAATATTGTCTGGTCAAATGTGGATAATTTCCTGTCAATCCCTACCGATTGCCCTCAGCGAAATGAACGAATGGGCTGGTCGGGCGATCTTTCGGTTTTTTCAAGGACTGCCACATATATCTCTAACTCAGACCCGTTCCTCAGACGTCATATGTATGCCATGCGTGATGTCCAGACTTCGACCGGAAAATTCACTGATATAGCACCTGTAGGCGGTGGCTTTGGCGGGATTTTATGGGGTAGCGCCGGGATCACTGTCCCATGGGAAGTATATCAGCAATATAACGATATCAAACTGTTAGAGGAACATTACAACGCAATGTCGGATTATATTGATTATCTGGCAACTACAATTAATGAAGAGACCGGTTTCAGTTCAGACAGTCAGCTGGGTGACTGGCTGGGTCCTCAGAATAACCAGCTTGGATCGGCTTTCCTTGCTACCGCATATCATATATATGATCTGTGGATAATGATTAATGTCGCTGAAATACTCAGCAAGGACACAGATGTTGAAAAGTATCGGAAGATGTATGATGAGCGTAAGAATTTCTTCAATAAAACATTTGTTAATGAAGACCATAAAACTCTCGGATTAATAGGTGGCGGATTTGGGCCAATGAGTACTCCCGGCCGATCCCAGGAACTCAAAATTGCTGATACACAAACTTCCTACGCGGTTGGCCTTGCACTAGGGGCATTCAGTGATGACAATTTACCCTATATGGTAAAAAAATTGGCTGAAACTGTTAAGCGCAGTAACATCGATGATTACGGGATCAGCCGTCCGGAATATTCACTGATGACAGGTTTCATCGGTACCGCATGGATCAGTATAGCATTATCTGATTATGGACACAATGATCTGGCTTACAGGTTATTGCAAAATAATCAATATCCATCATGGTTGTATCCCGTTGACCAGGGAGCAACCACCATCTGGGAGCGCCTGAATGGTTATACAGTTGAAAATGGATTTGGCGGCAATAATAGCATGAACTCATTTAACCATTATTCATTTGGTGCGGTGGGACAATGGATGATTGCCTATTCCCTGGGAATCCAGCGTGACAAACCCGGATTTAAACATTTCGTACTCAGTCCGGAACCGGATCCCGATGGCAAAATGACATGGGCTGAAGGTTACTACGATGGCATGTATGGAAGAATAAACAGCTCATGGAGTACTGACCTTGAAAAGGGCACACTGTCGTATAAAGCCACCATTCCTGCAAATTCAACAGCAACTCTGTATATGCCGGCTGTTTCAGAAAAAGCAGTAACTGAAAACGGTATTCCGGCTTCAGAAGCTGAAGGAATACGGTTTGTAAAATACGAGAATGACAGGGCAATATATGAACTGAAATCGGGCAGTTATACCTTTACATCACAGTTCAGGGAAGATGTACTGGTACCCCTTAAATAAAACTGGTACCTCTTGAATAAAACTGGTACCCCATAAATAAAAATAATCTTTAAAAATTCAAGCAAATGAAATCAAACCGCCGTGTATTTTTTCAAACTCTGGGAGCAGGGGCAGCAGGACTTACCATCAGTCCTGCACTTGCACTCACATCCTGCACAACGCAGAAAGGGACAAAACCAGATAGTGACGGACAGATCCTGTTCATCGGTGATAATATCGCTGTTGCCGACACCATTTATGGGAAAGTCAGAGGATTCATTTTAAGGGATATTTATACTTTCAGGGGTATTCCATATGGTGCTGATACATCAGGGAATAATCGTTTTATGTACCCTGAGAAACCGGAACCATGGGCTGACATCAGGCCGGCAGTGTGGTGGGGTAATTCCGCACCGCAAATCATGGAAAACCGGTATGCAAATGTATATGCCTCATTTGCTGATCACTGGAACTATGATGATGTGAGCGAAAATTGCCTTTCAATCAATGTATGGACTCCCGGATATAATGATGGCAAAAAAAGACCTGTCATAGTCTGGCTTCATGGAGGAGGTTTTACCAATGGCAATGCCATCGAACAGGATGGATATATGGGTGAAAATTTAAGCAGGTTCGGTGATATTGTATTCTGTTCATTGAACCACCGTCTGGGTCCACTGGGATTTACAAACCTTGCCGGTGCAGGTGGAGAAAAATACGCCGCCTCAGGAAATGGGTCCGGGTGATGGGATCATGAGGAGGGGTTTCAATCCATCGGTGGACGGTTTTTTCCTTCCTCAGCATCCCTATCATCCTGAACCTGCGCCAACCGCTGCAGAAGTTCCCATGCTCATCTGTTCTACATTCAATGAAATGTCGCCCAGCCGAACAGATTCCTCACTTGAAAATCTCACCCTGGAAGAGGTCAAAGCCAGGCTGAAAGAAAGAATGGGATGGTTCCCCGGACTGGGAGAAAATGCCGCTGTCGCAGTGGATGCTTATGCGAAAGCATTCCCTGATAAAAAGCCGGTGGAAATATGGTCTATGATCTCAAGCAACCGCAAAAATACCATTGCCCTGGCTGATGCCAAATCAAAGCAACCGGCACCTGTTTATCTTGCCTGGTTTGGCTGGCAGCCCCCTCTGTTCGATAACCGGATGCGGGCTTTTCATTGCCTGGATATCTGTTTCTGGTTCTATAATACAGATCTTATGTTAACACATACAGGCGGCGGTTCGCGGCCCAGGGAGCTCTCAGTTAAAATGGCAAATTCGTTACTGAATTTTATGAAGACGGGAGATCCAAATGGAGGAGGGTTACCGGAATGGCCAAGATATACGACAGAGAATGGTGAGACTATGATCCTGGATGATGTTTCCGAGGTCAAAAATGATCCGGACAGGGAAGCGAGGAAGGCACTGCCTGCCTGAAACAATAATCTAAAATGAGTTATATCTCAGGTCTCCGGTTGGTATTTATAAAGCTATAATGGCTGCAAGGGCCACAATAATCACAAATGTATTTCATATGAAAAGCCAGATCAGCCAGATGAACGATTGTATTTTCAGGTA
>JAFGGU010000018.1 GCA_016930375.1 Bacteroidales bacterium
GAAAATAAATGGTCGCCGGATTCCCCAACCTTGTAAAGGTTGAATTATTGTAGAAAATAAATGGTCGCCGGATTCCCCAACCTTGTAGAGGTTGAATTATTGTAGAAAAATTATGCGTTTTAAAATCCCCTTCATATCCTTCTTTTTCTTTCTTGCTCTCGCTGTTGCAGCCCAAAAAACCGAACCTGTCAAAATCGGCCTCCTGATCCAGGATAAAACCACACTGGCTGCAAAACATGGCGCAGAACTGGCCATAAAAACAGCCAATGAAAATGGCGGTTTGAATGGCCGCCCTTTCCAGCTTATTATAAAAAGTATGGAGGGACCCTGGGGAACCGGATCCAAACAGGCAGTAGCCCTCATCTTTGAGGATGAGGTGTGGGCTTTGCTGGGATCCCACGACGGACGGAATGCACACCTGGTGGAACAGGCCGCCACCAGGTCGATTGTTCCATTTGTATCCGTTTGGTCATCCGACCCGACCCTTTCCCAGGCTTTTGTCCCCTGGTTCTTTAATTGTGTGCCCAATGACCGTCAGCAGGCTGATGCATTGATCAAAGAGATCTACACCAACAGAAAACTTACCCGTATTGCAACCATCTCTGATCAGGTCTATGATTCAAACCTGGCTTTGAAAAACTATTTGCATCGCATACAACAAGGCGGGGAAAAAGAACCCTTGCAGTTCATTTTTGAAAATTTCCAAGGCGACATGGATGCCATGGCCGATCAGCTCACCAAGGCAAAAATAAATGCCCTCGTTTTGTTTTGCCAGTCTTCTGCTTCAATGAAAATAATCCGGTTATTGCGGCAAAGAAAAATGAATCTGCCGGTGTTCGGTTCATTATCAATCCTGAATGAGGACGTATTATCCGGCCAGGAATTGCATGAATTGGCTAACAGGGTGTATGTCCCTTCCCCGACTTTATCGGGATCAAAGAATATGACCTTCCGGCAAGACTATCAGAAAACCTTTGGCAATCTGCCGGGCATGGCAGCTGCCTTTGCCTATGATGGCATGAATGTACTCATTGAAGCCATCCGACTTGCGGGCGGTCCCGAACGTGAAAAGATACAACAGTCCCTTTTAAAATTAAACCATGAAGGAGTTACGGGACACATTCAGTTTGATGGCAAGGGAAACCGTTTGGGAAGTTTTACAGTCTCTCTGTATAAGCCCTGAAATTCCTTTTATTTTTCTAATTTTGATTCCATGAAAAACATCAATATATTCTTACTGGCAGCGCTTTGTTCTTTCATACTGACTGGCTGCAAAAGCAGCGAAGAGAAGGAAGCGCAGAAAGCAAAGGACCTGGTTACTACAAAAACCCTGGGACTTGCCTATCTCGAAGAGTTTGAACTCGAAAAGGCAGAGGCTGAATTTCTGAAGTTCATTGATCTGGCACCCAAGGAAAAACTGGGTTATGCCAACCTGGGACTCACCTATCTGAGAATGAGCAAGTATCCCGAGGCTAAAAAACAATTGCAAAAGGCCATTGAAATTGATCCCGGGGATCCGGACATCAGGCTGATCCTGTCCACAGTATACCAGATGAACGATGAGCGTGACCTGGCTATTGCAGAACTTGAAAAAACATTGACTTTTGCACCTGATCATGTGAAAGTGCTTTATCAGCTGTCCGATCTGTATTCGACCGGCTCCGGCGACGAATCCCAAAAACAACGTGAAAAGTATATCCTCGAGCTTGTTGAAAATGCCCCTGAAAACCTGGTTCCTCGTCTTAGTTTCACCGATATCCTTATCCGCAATGGAGAATCTGATAAAGCCCTGGAACAGATGGAGATTATCAGCAAACTTTTCCCCGAATTTCCCAGGGAGGCAGTCGATTATTACGATAAAACTCTTTCCTTACTGAGAAAGTCGGACACTGAGAATGCACTCATTCAGTTTACTGTCTTCCACAATTACCTGAAGGTTACAGCACCTTATCAGGCGGGTATTTTGGATTTGAAGGGACCAGGCGGAACCTTAATTGGTTTTCCGGTGATCACCTTCAATCAGCTTTCTTCATCCCGTGGTTTTGACGATGAGCTGATGACGGATGCCGTTCATTATACCGATGCAACCCAGTCCGCCGGACTGGATATTGTCCATTCATCTACCGGTAGTGAAAGTGCAGAAAACGGAGTATTCACCCATGTCGCAACCAGTGACTACGATGGTGACGGAGACATAGACATTTATGCTGGGAGCTATGATCCGGCAACATCCTCCTACAAGCATTACCTGTTCAACAACGAGATGGGCAGGTTCAGGGAAGTCTCGGGTGATGCAGGCATAAGACATTCGGGCAGGGAATCCAATGCAGTATTTGCTGATTATGACAACGACGGATTCCTCGACCTTTTCATTCTAAAGGATGGGGGTGATATATTGTACAGAAACAACGGCGACGGAAGCTTCAGGGATGTCACCGGTTCGGCAAAGATCGGCAGCAGAACAGGAGGCAACAATGCCCTGTTCTTTGACCTGGATCATGACGGCGACCTTGATATGTACGAAATGACATCCGATGTGAATTTCCAGTTCCGGAACAATGCCGATGGTACTTTCCAGGACCAAAGCGACAAGATGGGAACGGCAAAGAAGGGTGTAATAAGCAGGGATGCCGTTTTTGGCGACTTTGACAACGATGAGGACATTGACCTGATCGTAGTGAACGAAAACTCCGGCAATGTGTTCTATGCCAACCAGCGTTTGGGCGTTTTCAAGGATGTCACAGTAAATTCCGGCCTGGAAAGCCAGGGTGGTTCGTCCTCCATAACAGCCGGAGATTACAACAACGATGGCTTTATTGACCTCTTCATTACATCTTCTGCCGGAAAAGGCCATGAATTATATCGCAATTTGGGTGACGGACGCTTTGAACGTGAAAAAAACGTCGGTGAGCTGTTCCGCTCAGCATACTTAGTCAGGGCTTATGATGCTTCTTTTTTAGATATCAACAACGACGGATTTCTGGACCTTTTGATTGCCGGAGAACCCTCCGGAAAAGACGGGCAGGGCATATTCCTTTACCAGAATGATGGCAAGGGTGCATTCAAAGAAGTTACCAGCCTGCTGCCCGAAAATATCAAATCAGGCCGCCAGCTGGCCCTGATGGATTATAATGATGACGGCGACATAGATATAGTGGTTGCCGGTGTGAATGGCGGCATATCCCTTTTGCGCAACGATGGCGGCAACAATAACCATTACATCAAGATGAAACTCGTAGGGCTACGGGCCGGCAGCGCCAAGAACAATTATTTCGGGATTGGCGTTAAGGTCGAAGTGCGTGCCGGAGAGCTCTACAGCACCATGGTGGTTACCGATCCCAACATACACATCGGCATCGGAAGCCGGTTAAAGGCCGATGTGATAAGAATAACCTGGACAAACGGCGTACCCCAGAATATTTTCCTGCCCGGTTCCGATCAGTCACTCATTGAATCACAGGTTCTGAAAGGTTCCTGTCCATTCCTGTATACCTGGAACGGTTCGGAATATGTGTTTGCCAAGGATATCCTCTGGAGAAGCGCTCTCGGCATGCCTCTGGGTATCATGGGCGGCACAACAGCCTATGCTTTTGCCGATGCATCGGATGATTATATCAAAATACCCGGTGAAATGCTGAAAGCCCACAAGGGTAAATACACCATGCAGGTGACATCGGAATTGTGGGAAACCATTTACACAGATCAACTTCAACTGGTTGCCGTTGATCATCCCGAAACAACAGATGTTTTTGTTGCAGAGCAGTTCTCACCACCGCCGTTCCCAGGCTTTGAACTATACCATGTGGGCGAAAAGAAAATCCCCGTCTCAGCAAAGGACTCGGATGGGAACGATATACTTCGTTTTATTGCTGAACTGGATGACAAGTATTTGGCAGGTTTCAAACCTGAAAAATACCAGGGAATTACAGAGGTGCATGACTTAATACTCGACCCTGGCACCATCGATCCGGCAGGTGATCTGTTTCTCTTCCTGTATGGCTGGGTATTCCCAACGGATGCCAGTATCAATTTTGCGCTGTCACAATCTGGCAGCCTAAAAACCTTGCCCCCTGTTATCCAGGTGTTGAACAAAAAGGGCGAATGGGTCACCGTTATCGATAACCTGGGCTTCCCGATGGGTAAAGACAAGATGGTAATTGCTGATCTTTCGCGGAAATTCCTTTCTTCCGATCACCGGATCCGGATCAGAACCAATATGGAGATTTACTGGGATCACGTTTTCTTTTCAGGCAGACTTTCAGATATGCCGGTGAGATCAACCGTAATGAACCCGGTTTCTGCCGATCTTCATTACAGGGGCTTTTCAAAAAGTTACAGGAAGGGAGGTCGTTACGGACCTCACTGGTTTGATTATTCCGTGGTTGATAAAAATCCCATGTGGAGGGATTTATCGGGCCATTATACCCGGTATGGTGATGTATTGCCCCTGTTGATGAAACCGGATAATCAGTACATCATTTCAAACGCGGGCGATGAGGTTACCGTGAGTTTCGATGCCAATGCCTTGCCTCCCCTTCTGAAGGGCTGGAAGAGAGACTTCCTGATCCGTTCGGTAGGCTGGGTTAAGGATGGTGATATGAACACCGCTTTTGGCACTACGGTGTTGCCACTTCCTTTTCACGGGATGACAAGTTATCCTCCTTCGGAAAAGGATGTATATCCCAATGATCCTGAACTGGAGAAATACAACAAACAATAC
>JAFGGU010000019.1 GCA_016930375.1 Bacteroidales bacterium
CGGTTTGCAAATTGCTTATCCTGGTACTTTTCAACAAGATTTAATGCTCCATCACGGGATGCACTGATTCCTGTTACCATATCAATTGTAGCTGACCCTTCTGGCTCCAATACTATTTGATATTGAACGGCAACGACCGGATCGAGCACTGAACCCTGGCTTCCTGAGAGGGCTTTGGAATTTGTCATCGCATACGGCGATACAAGAGTATTTCCGCGTCCAATAAATTGCATACGGTCTGTTTCATAGGTAATATTCCTGATTTCAGTCCCATGAACTGCCATCAGGTGAAACATCCATGGCGGATGTTCATCTACTGACCTTGGCCGCCGGGTGCAGAGAATTGCCTGTCGCTGGTAAATAATTTCTGTCTGAACAAAAAGATTACTGAATGCAGGGTTTGCTAAATCAGCTCCATATGGCGCCAGAACTACTTCCGCATAACTGGTAATGTCAATAATCCTGTTTGTCCGGGTTCGGTTTGTTAACTGGACTCTACGCAATTCAATGTCGTCTTCAGGGGAGACTACGATTTCAGTATGTGTGTCAATATCATAGTCGCGACGACGAAATTCTGCACGTCCTTCTGAAAATATTGTTTCATATTTCTCTGGTCGTTGAAGTGTAGGTTGATATGTAGTTGACCAGAAATTTCCATTTTCGGCATCACGTAGATAACAAAAAGCGCCCCAATTGTCACAGGTAATGTCTTCTCGCCAACGCGTTATAGCAATATCTTTCCAAAGACTGTATCCGCCTCCTGCATTTGTAATTATTACCTGATACCTGCCCCCATTAGATAATAAATTGACTTCCGGAAATGGTGTATCGGGTGTATTAAACAAACGAAGAGGCATCTCCATGTTATTAGCGGCAGGGCGAACATTTGTAACACCAGAAGTATGTGAAAAGAATGTTGTAGCCCTTGGGATCCTTTCCTGAAGCAACAATAAGGTTGCCTGGAATAAAGGATTCGACTCGAACCTCTTTTGCATCGGACGATCTAATAAAATATAAGCCAAAGAGAGAAAACTCATCCCTTCATGATGCGCCATGAAAGACCTTACAACAGCCTTGGACTGCCCTCTTGGTAAGCGTACGGATGTATAATCTATAGCCTCATAGAAACCAAATTTTCCCATAAACCCTTCGTCAGCAAGACGTTCAAGATTAGCACATGCTTCCTCTGGCATAACCATCAATGCAAGAGCTGTTGCATAGGGCGCTACAACCAAATCTTCAGAAAGTCCTCTTTTAAGCCCAAGACCTGGCACTCCAAATGTACGATACTGATAGTTTTGCTGAATATCAACACTATTGTATCCCGATTCCGAAATACCCCATGGTACACCTCTTAGTTTTCCATATTCGATTTGTCTGTTAACTGCTGATTTGCAGGTTTGATAAAGTAAACTATTTTCATATTCAGGCATAATTATAAGAGGCATAAGGTACTCGAACATTGAACCACCCCATGAAAGAAGAATTGGTTCACCATCGATAGTTGTAAGAAGACGCCCAAGTGCAAACCAACTTTCCTGTGATACCTGGTCCTGTGCAATAGCTACAAAACTTGCCAATCTTGCCTCTGATGCCAATAAATCATAATAACTTGAATCGCGTCGCCGGTCTTCAACATCATATCCTACAGTTTGCAAATGACGCGTCTTATCATAAAGAAAACCATATTCCATGTTCGCAAATTCTCCTGATTGCCTGACAAGTGTTTCGATAAGTTCAATCCTCTCCTTTGCACGATCACAGGTTTTATCAGTTTCGGCGATTTCGCGTAATGTTGGGATAGCATTAATATCCGAATATTTGTCCAATATTTCAGGAGAAACCGGATGTAACATCCATGGAATCAGATATGTTAATTCATCAAAGGCGCCCTGACATTGCCGTGAAAGATTATTTGCCCAAATTTTGTATTCTTCATCCGTATCGGTAGTGAATGCATTTACAATTTCTGCAGAAGAAGTTGAAAGTTTTTCCAGACATTTTCGCAAATAAACAAGCGTAACCGGGTGTTCATTTAAAATTACATTTAAATATTTCCGGAATTGAACAATTTGGGCAGGTATCGATTTTCCTGCCTTCTCTATAAGAATCTGTAATGTATCGTTAATCCTTTCAAAAAGCCTGGGCCCAAGTATTAATTGATCAGGCAGGGTGAGAAGTCCCTGTTGCAGGGTCAACAGATGAGCGGCAAGGTTTCCGCTGTCAACCGATGAAATATAAAGTGGCTTTAGTGGTTTCAAAGATTGAGTATCGTACCAGTTAAAGAAATGGCCCTGGAATCTTTCCAGCAAATTCATAGTGTTGAAAGTATTCGAAGTTCGTTCAAGAAGCTCACCGGTAAAAATGTAACCAAAATCATATGCTGACAGATTTGCAAGAAGTGAGAGACCTATATTTGTGGGCGATGTTCGATGTGCTATCGCTGAAATGGGGTGTTCCTGATAGTTGTCGGGGGGTAACCAATTATCGTCAGGACCAACAAAAGTTTCAAAAAAGGACCACGTTTTGTATGACAATTCCCTGAGAAAGCGATATTGTTTATCAGTCAGTTTTGCTGCACGTGGGACAAGAGGTCTGCTGATCCACCAGGCAATAACCGGAAAAACAAACCATAGTCCTATAATTGGCCATACCATTACAAGTGTTTTCGGAAACAAAATCAAAAGACAGGTTGCAGAAAGGATTGCAATAAAAGAAGATATCCACATGGCCCGAAAGGATTCAATAAGTTTAAACCTGCTTTGGTGTTCATCCATTGCTGCAGAATTCCATTCAAGAAGCCGTTTTTTTGAGATAATCAATCTCCAGCATGTTCGCAATAAAGCATCCATACTATAAAATGCTTCGTATGGAAGGCTTATAAGCACAAATGCAGCCTGGTACAATTTCCTTGCAGCAGATTGTCCGGCTGCTTTTAGATGTTGCCGCAGGCGAACTTCCTCTGGTTTTTGAAATATGTAAACAACAGAAATAAGCAATGAAGGAATCAAAACAATTCCGATCACAACTAAAGTCCAGAACCATGATGATGATAAAATGATCCAGCCTGATAATAAAAGTAATGTCAGCGCGAAAGGAATAAGGCTACGCCTGAGATTATCCAGGATTTTCCACCATGATAAAAGAGACAAAGGGTTTTTTCGGGATGTACCATTTGACTTAGGTAAAAATGGTAATAGCCAGGGGATCAATTGCCAGTCGCCCCTTATCCAACGCGATCGACGGTTTACATCCGTACTGTAACTTTCAGGATACTCTTCAAATAAAAGAACATCACTTAACAATCCCGACCTGGCATAGCAACCTTCAAGAAGATCATGGCTCAAAATTCTGTTTTCCGGAAACCGATCCTTAAGTGTTTGTTCAAATAAATCAACATCATATATGCCTTTGCCTATAAATGATCCTTCTCCAAACAGATCCTGGTATACATCCGATATTGCACGGGTGTATGGATCTATTCCTGGTTCACTGCCAAACAGCCTTGCATACCTCGACCGGTTAGTGCCCGGTAAACTCACAGCAACCCTGGGTTGAAGAATACTGTATCCATCTGTTACACGCTGTTTTACTGTATCGTATTTTGGTTTGTTCAGAGGATGCGACATGGCCCCGATAAGTTGTCGTGCTGAATCCCGCGGTAATTGTGTATCGGTGTCAAGTGTAATGACATACTTAATTTTTTTTAAAACTTCAGTATTGCCAATGATCAGCGAAAAAATATTTTCAGGGCCTCCACGCAACAGGGAGTTCAGATCTGATAGTTTTCCCCTCTTTCGTTCATAACCCATCCATATCCGATCTTTTGGATTCCAGTGTCGTGGACGATGAAAAAGAAAAAATGTGTCATTATTTTCTCCCGGGTATTTTTCGTTCAGATCCCCAATTTTTTTACCCATCAGTTGACTAAGTTGATCATCTTCCTCTAATTTTTCCTGTGCTGCATCTTTAAAATCAGTCAGCAATCCAAAATGTAAGTTTTCATCCTGATTTGCCAGAAAACGCACTTCCAAAGCTTCTGCAAGATCTTCAATATTCTGAGGGCTTAAAATCATGGCGGGAACAACGACCAATGATCGTGATTCAGGCGGAATCCCTTTCGAATAATCAAGTCGTGGCAGTTGATTTGGGTTGACAAAAAGTGTGACCAGCCAGTTCACAATAGCTATTGACAGATAACTGGTACATAAAATAAGGAGAAAACCTAAGGCCCAGAGATGCCAGTTGCCAATTCCATCACCATGGGCCTTTTCTAACAGGCCCCAACAGAAGGTTAACGTCAATAATATAATTGAACCCAGATAGAAAAACAGGGGATACCGGAAAATCGTTTTTCTACATATCGAAGATAAAGTATATTTTATTTTTGTAAGGTGCTCAAGTTGAGACAGACCTTTACCAATAAGGTAAAATCCGACATGGGCTGTACGGTCCTCCGGTCCATTCAATTCAGCTTCTTTTTTTGCAAGTTCTATAGATTGACGTGCCACTTCAATTTCAGAAAAGTTGCACTTTTTTGCAATCTTTTCTATAACATGTCGATAATGGTCACGGGTGTTAAAATCCATTGAGTTGTATGCTTTGGCAGGGTCCTCGTTCAGAACTTGTTCAACATGGCTCATAGATTCAACGAACTCACGCCAGTCCAAAGCGCTCAGTAAACGAAGGCTGCCTATACTATTACGGACAGAAACCTGATTTGCGGCTTGTTGCTGGTTTCCATACTGAATTAATTGGACTATTGTCTGATTTGATTCGGAAAGCCGCTGTTCAATCCACGTCAATGGAAATGCCAAAGCCGGACTTTGCCCCTGTAAACGCCGGACAAACTCTGAAACGAAAGGTGTTGACATCGGAGGATCAGACCTTGCCATATCAGCAATTACCAGGATCAGGCTTTTCGGGTCCTTTTCTGCGATTTCTATCATCTGGTCAGCCCATGAATCTGCAAGATCCCTGTCTATACTACCGGAGGCTTCCCTTGCAGCAACGCGACGAAGATTTTCGATAAGGGCCAACCGCAACATAATGGGAATAGCCCA
>JAFGGU010000020.1 GCA_016930375.1 Bacteroidales bacterium
AACTTATCTGCACGAGTTGTATCGTTCCAGTATGGAATTTTGTTTTTATATGAAATACCATTCAGCTGCCACTTTCCTGCGATGCAGGTCGAATAACCGGCCTCTCTCATGAAGTTGCCAAATGTGTACTGGTTGTTGGCAAGGTGATCGAAATAATCATAGTTACGGTAATTGTACAAGCCGGTCATAAGCTTAACTCTCGACGGAGTGCTTAGAGGCTGCGAATGGCACTGCCCGAAAAGCATACCCTGCGAGGCAAGAGAGTCAATCACGGGTGTTCTGTACGATGTGCTGCCGTAGCATCCAAGACATTCATAGCCCATGTCGTCTGCCATAATAAGGATCACATTGGGCCGGGTTTTTTCTGTATTGTTGCTGCACGCTGCAAGTGCAAGCGAGCCTAATAAAAGAGGAGGTAGTGTTTCTAACTTCATAAAAATGTGTTATTTTGGTTTGCCTAGAGGTGAACCTGGTTAAATTTATAAAAAATCTTATTTATGGCCCTTAAAATCAAAATTATTGATGTAAATGCATCGAATCTGAATGATCATCCGGGGGTTATCTGTTTTATCAATCCGAAAAATGAAACCTATAAGCTCAAAATTGATTGGCTTAAGTATCAGTACATTAATGGTCTGAAAATTAAGTTTTTGTATATCGAAGGAGAAAAAAGTCCCAAGGGATTTATTGAATATGTACCAGGTGAATATTGCTGAAGAGCAGTGAGCGCTGCCGGATACATGTTCATCCATTGTATATGGACAAACGGGAAGAAGTACCAGCACCTTGGTCTGGGCAAAGCGCTGATCGAAGAGGTTGAAAAGGATGCTTATGATATGCTGGGAGTGGCGGTAATGACGAGCGACGGGCCTTTTATGGCAAACAGAGAGTTGAAGTCATACAAGGATGCACAGGAAACACCTGCTCCCTACAGTGTTTTCAACCTCTGTAAGGATGACAGGATACTGGCTGACAGGTATATTTCGGTTACACGATTTCAAAATATTTTAAACAAAGAAAGTGGAAAATAAAACAATCCTGATCATTGGCTTGTTTCTCGTTTTTTTTGCAGAAGCAGGCATAGGGCAACAATCGTGTTTTGAGAATTGTAAACCTGAAGAACAGGGCTTTTCGTCGGCGATGCTGAACAGGATGAAGGATACCCTGGATGCACATGGAACAACATCTATTCTGGTTATAAGAAACAAAAGGGTAATTCTCGAATGGTACGCCGATGGCTGGGACAAGCAGAGAAAACATTATACTGCTTCTCTTTCGAAAGCTCTTGTAGGGGGAATGTCTCTAATGCTTGCCCTTGACGACGGGAAGCTGCAGATTGACGATCCTGCATATAAATACATTCCTGAGTGGAAAGATGATCCCGTCAGATCGAAAATCACAATCCGTCACCTGGCAACACACAGCTCGGGCATTGAAGACGCAGAGATTTCTGATGATGAGCTTGCCTCCCTGAGGTCGAAGGGAATAATAATAAAGGACAGGCATATGGATTTGCCGGGATGGAAGGGAAATTTCTGGCGTCAGGACCCGGATCCTTTTACCATGGCCCGCGACAGCGCACCTGTTCTTTTTGCTCCGGGATCGGCTTACCATTACTCCAATCCGGGAATGGCAATGCTGTCGTACTGCATTACTGCAAGCTACCGGGGTAGTGAATACAGTGATTTAAGAACACTTCTCCGTGACAGGATTTATCATCCGGCAGGACTGAATGATGCCGACTGGCAGATAGGATATGGCAAAACCTTTAAAGTCAGCAGTCTTGACCTGGTACCAAACTGGGGAGGGGGTAATTTTACCCCACGGGCAGTTGCAACCCTGGGATACCTTATGCTTAACCATGGTAAGGCTGATGGTATTCAGCTCGTCGATTCAGCAATTATAAGCCTGGTAACTGCTTATGCAGGCACACCGTTACCCCCAAAGAACATAAAGGAGCCTGCTCCTGCAAGCGGACTGGCATGGTATAACAACTGGGATGGTATATGGGCAAGGGCTCCGCGAGATCTATTTTTAGGTTCAGGGGCAGGTAATCAAACCCTCATTGTAATTCCTTCGCTGCAAATTATTGTTGTCAGAAATGGCAGCAACATGTTCAATACTGAAAAGGCTGAAGGTCATTTTTATGGTGTGGAGAAGTATCTTGTAAATATGTTGATGAATTCATTCACAGAACCTCCTTATCCGGCGAGTGATCTGATCTCTGATGTGCAGTTTGCTCCATTGCCGGAAATCATGCGTTTTGCGAAAGGAAGTGATAACTGGCCTGTTACGTGGGGTGATGATGATGTGATATACACAGCGTATGGCGACGGATGGGGATTCGAACCCCGTGTTGAAAAGAAACTAAGCCTCGGACTGGCCAGGGTGAAAGGAAATCCTCCGGATATTTCCGCTGTCAATCTGAGATCGGCTGACGGTGAATTTACTGGTGACGGGCCAGCGGGGAAAAAAGCCAGCGGATTGCTCATGGTTGACGGAATTCTCTATATGTGGGTCAGAAATGCAAACGGAAAGGGAGAGGAATCACATCTGATGTGGTCGCCTGATAAAGGCGTTACATGGAAGGAATGCAACTGGAGATTTACCGAAGGATTTGGCTGTCCTGCATTCCTTAATTTCGGAAATAACTACTGCGGGGCAAGGGATAAATATGTATATATCTATTCGTTTGATGAAAAGAGTGCATATAAACCGTCCGACAGAATGGTTTTGGCAAGGGTGCCAAAGAATAGAATTACGGAAAGGAGCGAGTATGAGTTCTTTTCACATACAGATGCCGAAGGAAATCCTGCATGGGAAAAGGAAATTGAAAAAAGGGGACCTGTCTTTATCTATCCGGCAATGTGCTACAGATCAGGAATAACTTATAATAAAGGACTAAAACGCTACCTCTGGTGTCAGGTTCACCCTCACAGCAGTCATACCCAGGGTCCGCGGTACCAGGGCGGATTTGGTATTTATGAAGCCCCTGAACCATGGGGACCCTGGAAGACAGTATTCTTTACAAAGGAATGGGATACCGGTCCGGGCGAATCATCTTCATTCCCTGCAAAATGGATGAGCAGTGATGGTACGATATGCTGGCTACTCTTTTCAGGTGAGGATAGTTTTTCACTTCGAAAAGCAGTGTTTATAACCAGGTAGAATGCTTTTATGATTCTTTTTGTTTCTCCCCAATGATATATTCAACAAATAGCGACTATTATGTAACACACAATCAGGTATTTTGTATATTTACACCCGGGAGCAACAATAAATACCGATATGGCAAAACCTATTCCATGG
>JAFGGU010000002.1 GCA_016930375.1 Bacteroidales bacterium
GAGAGGGGGGGATTCGAACCCCCGGTACCAGTTACCCAGTACGACAGTTTAGCAAACTGTTGGTTTCAGCCACTCACCCACCTCTCCATACTCCGGGATGCTGCTTTTTTCAAAGTTCGACAAAAGTATAAAATATGATGGCAATCACAAAAGATTACGCTTAAAATGTTATTCCGGCTGATGTAGTTATATCAAACGGGATTGCTGTTGGGGGAGAAGAAGTTCTTATTTTTTCCGATAACTCTTATAAATGAAATATCCGAAAAGCAATAATGTAAATGACAGCAACACGATGCCAATTTTGCAATAAACTGTGCAGAAGTATTTTTCATTGGCATGACATAGGCTTGAGAAACATCCGAGAATGACCATGATCACCCAGTCGGCAAACAACAATGCAGCAATTACTAAACTCCATTTTAGTACTACTGATTTCGTTATTTCTGTTTTTTTCATCTGTGATATCCTTTTTTGATCCTGCAATACACATTAACTATCCTTTAACAAAAGTAAAATATATTTTTGTATTAAGCAAATGTTCATTACATTTGTAACGAACAATAGCTCAAAACATGGCCCGACCCAAACGTATCCGGAGAATGACAAATCCCCCTCATTTCAAGGGGTATAGGCCAATCGGACTGACTGAAGAAAACAATCCGGTGGTGCTTAATTATGAAGAGTATGAAGCCATTCGGTTGAGCGATTATGAGTTACACGGGCAGGTTGAAGCCGCTCTGGAAATGGGCATTTCCCGACCCACTTTTGGCCGAATCTATGAAAGTGCTAGGCGTAAAGTGGCCCGGGCATTCGTGCTGGGCAGACCTATTGTCTTTGAAGGTGGTAAGGTGTATTTCGATAGTGATTGGTATTCCTGCAATACTTGTGATTGCCTTTTTAATCATCCGGCCAAGGAAGAAGATGTGACCTGTTGTGCGCTATGTAACTCTTCGGATATTGAACAATGTAAAGAGAATTCCCAAACGAATTATCAGGTAAAAGAAACTAATAATTGTTAAAATATGAAAGTTGCAATCACATCTACCGGAAATAGTCCGGATGCAAAGCTGGACAGCCGTTTTGGAAGGTGCTCCTATTTTGTTGTTTATGATACGGAAAGCCATTCTACAGAGTTTATTCCAAATCCAAACAAAGATAATGTCGAAGGCGCCGGACCTGCATCAGCTCAGCTTGTGGCATCGAAAGGAGCAAGGAAAGTTGTTTCCGGAGAATTTGGGGCTAAGGTAAAATCATTGTTTGACAGTCTTCAGATTCAGCTGATCGTAATTCATGAGTCTGAAAAAAAGATCAGCGAGATAATCGAATTAATCAATACTAAAAACTAAACAAAATGGCACAAATGGATGGAAAAGGACCTCAAAACAGAGGTGCTGCAACCGGACGTGGTTTGGGCAGATGCCGGAAGATATCAGAAGAGGAAACTGATGAAAAGTTGGGAAAGGGTATGGGTTTACGCCGGAGGGCTGGTGGAGGAGTTGGTAAGGGAAAACGGCTGAAAAGCGGCGGAAAATAAGTGTAATATTAAATAAGTAGCGATGAAATATACAGTTGCAATTCCTTTGGAGAACGGACGTTTGTGTTCCCATTTTGGCCATTGTGAGCAGTTTGCCATAATCAATGTGGAAAACAACGCCATAGTCGATGAAAAGCTGATCACTCCGCCCCCTCACGAACCCGGTTTATTACCCGGCTGGCTTGCTGAGCGTGGTGTCACTGATGTTATTGCAGGAGGCATGGGGCAGCGTGCCATCAGTTTATTTGAAGAACAGCATATCAGGGTTAGTGTTGGTGCCCAGCCGAAGGCTCCTGAAGAACTTGTTTCCGACTGGTTAAAAAATGCCTTGGTAACCGGAAATAACGCCTGTGATCATTGAATAAATGAAGATTGCCATCGCCAGCGGCAAAGGAGGAACAGGCAAAACCCTGGTTTCGACCAATCTTTTTTATTCGGCACAACAGGCAGGAATATCAGTTGCATTGGCTGACTGCGATGCTGAAGAACCCAATGTTGCCGAGTTTATTCAGGGGGAGATAGTGCATTCAGAGATCGTCAGCCAAAACATTCCCGTAATCGATGTCAATGCATGTGTTTTCTGTGGAAAATGCCATGAGTACTGTAATTATCATGCCATAGTGTATTTGCCGCCATCGGGTTTTATCCAGGTAGTTGAAGAATTGTGCCATGACTGTGGTGCCTGTCTGGTGGCTTGTAAGTACGGCGCAATTACTGAGAAAATTAAACAACTCGGCCAGGTCAGAACGATGGCGGTTAATGATCAGGCAAAGATAATTGAAGGAAGTGCTAATGTGGGAGTCTATTCGCCGGTGCCAGTGATCCGGCAGACCATCAGGGAGTTGAATGGTGAATCCCTGTCTATCTTGGATTCGCCCCCCGGAATATCCTGCCCGTTCATTGCAACTGTTGAAAAGGCCGATTATGTTGTTCTGGTAACTGAACCAACACCCTTTGGAGTGAACGATCTGAAATTATCTGCTGCCACACTTAAACACCTTGGTAAACCATTTGGTGTCATAGTTAACCGGGCGGGACTTGGCAACAGGGATGTATATGAATGGCTTGGGCAAAACGAAATCCCCCTGCTCATGGAAATACCATTTGACAAAGAAATAGCACGCATTTATTCTGAAGGCCGTCTTTTGGCGGAAGTCATTCCGGCTTACCGTATTCAGTTTATGAAGCTGCTGGATCATTTAAAATGTCAGAAGGCATGACTGAGATAGCCATTCTGAGCGGTAAGGGTGGAACCGGTAAAACAAGCCTGAGTGCTGCATTCGCAACACTGGGCAAAAGTGTGGTGGTGGCAGACTGCGATGTAGAAGCTTCGAATCTCTATCTTATTTTGCAGCCGGAGAATTACCATGAAGAACAGTTCATTTCAGGTCAAAAAGCAATTATCGACTATCAGATATGTGATAATTGTGGTTTGTGCATTCAATATTGCAGGTTTAAAGCTATTTCCTTGTTAGATAATCAAGTAACAATCTCTGAAACTGCCTGTGACGGATGCATGCTGTGCATGCGAATATGTCCCAAAACGGCCATCAACATGGTTCTTAGCGATAAAAGCAGGATGTATGAAGGTAAGTTCCGAAAAGGACTGATGGTCCATGCCCGACTGGAGCCTGGTGAAGAAAACTCGGGCAAACTGGTGAGTGTTGTCCGCAAACAGGCTCGTGAATTATCAAAGCAAACCGGATGGGAAACCATTATTATAGATGGTCCCCCAGGTATAGGTTGTCCGGCCATTTCATCGGTAACAGGAGTCAGGAAGGTTGTTATTGTCACCGAGCCTACCCGATCGGGTTTTCATGACATGAAACGTATCCTGGAATTAACCGGGAATTTTAAAGTTAAATCGTACGTTGTTATTAACAAATACGATTTGAACATGGATATTACCTGTCAGATCTCCGACTGGTGTTTGGACAGGAAGATTCCGGTTACCGGAAAAATACCCTTCGAACCCGGAATAGTAGAAGCCATGCTGAATTGTAAAAGCATCACGGAATGGCTTCCCGGTTCTGAGGCCAGCCAGGAAATCATTCATATTTGGAATAAAATAAGTAGCGATGAATAAACATCAGGAAATTGAAAAGACAAAATTGCCCGGTATCAAAAATATTATCATTGTTGCATCGGGTAAGGGAGGAGTAGGCAAATCCACAGTAGCTGCAGGTTTGGCTATATCATTGGCCATGGAAGGTTATTCAACCGGTTTGATGGATGCCGATTTATATGGACCTTCCACACCCGTATTGTTTGATTTGCTTAACGAGCGACCAGATGCTGAGGAAAAGGAGGGTAAAACAATCCTGAAACCTATCATCAGGTTTGGCATTAAGCTTATGTCAGTGGGCTTCTTCATTAATGCCCGGCAAGCCGTTCTATGGCGTGGCCCCCTGGCATCAAATGCACTTAAACAATTGATAACCGAAACGGCCTGGGGAGAACTCGACTATTTGATCATTGATACGCCTCCGGGGACAGGTGATATTCACATTACCCTGCTTCAGCAATATGAAATAGAGGGAGTTATTATTGTTACAACGCCGCAGTTAATTGCTCTGTCAGACGTTGAAAAGACGATCGGCATGTTCCGTGATGAGCATGTCGGGGCTCCCGTTTTGGGTATAGTGGAAAACATGGCCTGGTTCACTCCGGCAAAACATCCCGATGAAAAGTATTTTTTGTTTGGGCAGGGAGGAGGTGAAGCCTTGTCAAAATCCCATACCCTACCTTTATTAGCCCAAATTCCTGTAAATGAGAATATTTGCTCAGTGTGTGATGGTGGCAGGCTTAATGAATTATTCAATGATAAGGGGGTAAAAGAAGGTTTCGATCAACTTCTCAAAGGAATTATCCACAGAAAAGCAGAACTTGTAAATTGATTCAATAGGATGAAGAAGAAACAATATTATTATCGTTGGATTATTATCCTGTTCCTCGCTGTTGTCCTATGCAGTTGTGCTGCGCAACGGAAGCATCACAAAGCTGTTCCCTGTCCCTGTGAAAAACAGAATAAAAGATAATCATCATGATGGAGTATGAACACAAGTTCAGGGTTGCTTACCCCGAAACAGATCAGATGGGAACCGTCCATCATTCAAATTATCCGAAATATTATGAGACTGCCAGATGGGAATTTTTCCGCGATTTGGGGATCACATACAAGTCAATTGAAGAAGCAGGTTACCTGTTGCCGGTTATCCGAATGAATTTCAGGTTTATCAAAACCATTCAGTACGATGATCTGCTTACCGTAAAAGTCGTACTTAAAAACCTGAAAGGAGCGAGAATTTGGTTTGCTTATAAACTTTACAACGAAAACGGAGAACTGGTCAATGAGGCAGAAACCGAACTGGCTTTCGTTTGCAGGAATACCTGGAAGCCCTGCATGACGCCGGAGTTTTTTCTAAAAGCATTGGAGGCTAACCATAAACATGAACCTGTTCGCGCATGACAATAATTGAGAATGCAATCAAAAATAAGAGAGGATATTACTTAATTTATTAAAGAAACGACCATATATGAAAAAAACTGATGTATTGATCATTGGCGGAAGCGCTGCAGGAATGGTGGCTGCCTTAACAGGTAAATCCTCATGGCCTGAAAAAAGCTTCATTCTGGTAAAGAAACAGAAAGAGATGATGGTTCCGTGCGGAATACCCTATATTTTTGGAACACTAGAAAGCAGTCAGCAAAACATCATGCCTGTTGATAACATGCTGGAAAAAGCGGGTATTGAATCCATAGTGAATGAAGTGGTTTCAATCAACAAGGAAAATAAGTTTGTTGTGCTGGAAAACGGAGAACAAATAGGTTATGAAAAGCTTATTATTGCTACAGGATCAACTCCTGTAAAACCAAAATGGCTGAAAGGAGCGGATCTGGAAAATGTATTCGTCATTCCCAAGGACAAGTGTTATCTTGATGAGATGAATGCCAGACTTGAAAAATTCAAGAACATTGTTGTCATAGGTGCCGGATTTATCGGAGTTGAGTTTTCCGATGAACTCAAAAAAAGAGGTCATGAGGTTGCTCTCGTCGAGAAACTGCCGAGTATTTTAAGTCTGGCCTTTGATGAGGAACTGTCCACCCGTATTGCTGGAATAATAAGTGACCGGGGTGTAAAAATCATTACCAACAATGGTGTAAATGAAATAGTCGGCAACGGTAAAGTATCCCGGGTCAGGCTTGAAAAAGGCGAAGAAATTCCTGCTGATGCAGTAATACTCTCCATGGGATATAAACCCAATACCGAATTAGCTATGAAATCAGGTATTTTCATCGATGAGAGCGGTTTTATTGCTGTAGATGAGTATATGCGCACCCATGAACCTGATATTTATGCTGTGGGGGATTGTGCTCAAAAGCGTGATTTTGTTACCCGCAAAAGGGTGCCTACTATGCTGGCTTCTACAGGTTGCGCAGAAGCACGTGTTGCTGGCGTAAACCTTTTTGATATTAACGTGGTGAAGACATTCAGCGGTACCATTGGCATTTATTCAACGGCGATTGGTAATACCGGTTTTGGGACCGCAGGTTTGACTGAAAATCGGGCAATTGATGAAGGAATAGCTATCCTATCAGGTTCCTTCGAAGGGGTTGATCGCCATCCCGGGAATTTACCCGATGCTCATAAGCAATTGGTGAAATTAATTGCTGCCAGGTATTCCGGAGTGATCATTGGTGGTGAAGTAATTGGTGGCATCAGCGCCGGTGAATTAACAAATGTTATAGGTCTTATCATTCAGAACCGGATGTCGGTGAATTCATTACTTACTTCTCAGATCGGCACTCACCCTTGTTTAACTGCCTCGCCGGCAGGTTATCCTTTGATCAAAGCGGCTGAAATAATTGCTGCAAAAATGAGACTATAATCGATTATGGCTACGCTGGTTGAACGATTAAAAGCAGATTTCCGCCTTGTTGAAGGACTCAAGGCCTGCATCAACTGTGGCACCTGTACGGCCATTTGCCCTGCTGCAGCGGTCAGTGATTATGATCCCCGCATTGTGGTTGACACGGTTCAGCAATTTAACGAAGGAACCCTTATGGAATTGCTTAAATCCGATACCATTTGGAAGTGCGGAGAATGTCTTTCATGCAAAACCCGGTGTCCGAGGGAGAATGTACCGGGTTATATTATTCAGGCCCTGAGATCACTATCCATCGATACGGGATTGTTTATTGAAAGCGAACAGGGGCAAAGACAACTGGCCATCAAGCGCACTGTCGGAGACCATATTCTAAAGTATGGTTACTGTGTTTACGTGGATGAGGTCAATACCGATATGTATCCCGAACAGGGACCTATCTGGGACTGGATGCAGAAGAATCGCAAGGAAATCCTGGAAAGGCTTGGCACAAGTTATGGAAAGGAGCAAAGCGGTTCTTTGCGAAATATTCCCGAGGAATCCATGCAGAATCTGCAAAAGATCTTCGATGAGACCGGTGCAACAGAACGATTTGAAAAAATTGAGCATTATAGTCGCGTAAACGCGGAAAAGTTGGGTGTAGATATGGATGCCACCAATGATTGCGATTATTTCAAGAAGATGTATGAGGAATAAAAAGTGATTTCAATGAAAATGCTGAATAAAAACCAAAACTGGCAGGCTTACCAGAAGGAAATTGCTGATGATCATTACTATTTTGCCCGCAGTTGCATACGGCAAAACGTATTCCCTGCAGCTGAAGATGTTTTTCTGAAGATTATAGGGAAGGAACTCGGCAAAGATATATTCGATGACGTCCGGCAAACGACCTGTACAGGTATTGCTTATCATTCGGGCGTTCTGCCTTTCGAGACCACCATGACAGTTGTGGCTCACCAGTTTGCCCTGATGAAGGAGGCCGGTTATGAAAATTTCGTCTGTTCGTGTGTCACTTCATTTGGCATTTATTCCGAGGTATTGGAATCCTGGAAATTCTTCCCGGATACTCTGAAGAATACAAGGGAAGCATTGAAACGAGCCACGGGTAAAACATTCGAAATACCATCCAATCTGGTTCACGCCAGCGATATTATTTTTAAGTTCAGAAAAGAAATAGCTTCCAAAGCAAAATACAGATTGGTCAATGCACTGACTGGAGAACCTCTGAACGTGGTGGACCATATTGGCTGCCATTATGCCAAAATCTTTCCCGAAAAGGGAATCGGTGGTGCCGAATATCCTTATGTGCTGGCCGGACTGATCGACGAATGGGGCGGGGCACAGGTAGATTATCCTGAACGCCGTCATTGCTGCGGATTTGGATTCAGGCAATACCTGTTGAAATCAAACCGGGGTTATTCGGTGGCGAATTCGAAAAAGAAATTCGAATCGATGCAGGCCTATAAGCCTGACCTCATTATCGCCAACTGCCCGGGATGCACATTCTTCCTGGACCGCTGGCAATACACAATTGCCGAAATGGAAGGTAAAACCTATGGTAATAATGGCTTTGGCATTCCTGTTCTGACCTATGAAGAATTATCAGGTTTATTGCTTGGGTATGATCCCTGGGATATGGGATTGCAGGTTCACCAGGTAACTGTTGAGCCCATTTTGGATAAATTGGGCATACATTATGATCCTGAAGCAAAATACAAAGGTTTGAAGAATGCTGACCTGGGTAAGCCAATTATGCCTGAAAATTTAAGATGCATTTAAAATGCGCATAGTAACACTTATTGAAAATTTGGTTTACCAAAAAAATCTTTTTGCTGAGCACGGTCTTAGCTTTTATCTGGAAGGTAGCCATAAGAAGATCCTTTTTGACACGGGTCAGACCAGTCATTTCATCCACAATGCCGGCGTGCTGGGCGTTGACCTCACTGCTATTGACGAGGTTGTGATCAGTCATGGCCACTACGACCATACCGGCGGATTGTATCCGTTTTTAAAAATCAATCCCAAGGCCAAGGTTTATATTAAAAGGGAAGCTTTCCATCCCAAATACCATGGGCAGGGAAAATTTATCGGTGTGTTTTACGATTCGCTGTTGGATAAACGGATTGTTTATGTTGATCAACGTGTTGAACTGGATGAAGGCATCTTTATTATGCCCAATATACCTGTGAAGTATCCGGAAGATACCAATTACGGACAGTTGCACGTAAAAGTAGGCGATGAACTTGTGGAAGACACATTTGAGGATGAGCTTTACATGGCCATAACAGAAAACAAAAAATTGTCAGTTATCAGCAGTTGTTCACACCGCGGTATCATTAACATTTTGGAGGCTGCAAGGGATGAATTTGATTTTCCGTTTGATACCATCATGGGCGGGTTTCACATACAGGCCAACAGTGAAGATAAACTAAAAACGCTGGCGGATTATCTCAAAAGAATTTCGCCACGTGCCATTGGTGTTTGTCATTGTTCCGGTGTTGAAAAATATGCCTGGCTTCTCCAGCATTTAGGGCAACGGGTGTTTTATAACCATACCGGTAAAGTTGTTTGGGTAAATGGGTGAGGAAGTTTATTTTTGCATTACCGCATAAAACACGAAAAGTATGAAGACAACATAGGTATTTTTATATCATGGATCGTATCTTCATGGCTACACAATCGGTAATGTTCTTACAATGTTTTAAACAGTTTCCTGCAATGTAGCCTTCGCTATCTTTTGTTTTTGCGAAATTATAACCCCAGATGCCATAACAGCTTGTTGAACCGAATTCACTTCGGAACCATGAGCCCAATTCTGCACTTAGCCGTATTGACCGGTTGAAGTTGTTCATTTCTTCGTTCATGGCTTCTTCGATTCTGTTGTGCATCAGGAGCCAGTTCATCCGGGCAACCCTCGAATAGTCGTTCTCCATTTTGGCAGTTGCAGCACTTAATGCCATAACGCCTCCGGCAAGTGCACCGCAGGTCCGGTTCATCATGGCTATTCCCCCAACAAATATCCAGGAAGCATTGAGCAACTCTTCTGTCAGCTTTACCTTTCCACCTAAACCTTTCAGCACGCTTTGGGCACAATGAAATGCATTCTTATCGAATTCACCTAACAGAAGCGAAAAGGATTCTTTTTTCTCTTCAGGCATTTCACCTGAACCTGATATTGCGGTTGAATAAAGCTGATGAATGCCACAGACGGCGTTCAAACATGATGACATGCCATTCCCCTGAATGACCCTGCAGATACTTGTATTGTTATACCTTGTGAATTCATTATAATATACCTGTGATTTATTGATCACTCCTAACTTTTCTTCGATCGGAACCGAATCATTCATCTGGGAACTCATAAACATCAATGGAGCAGTAAGGGCTCCGCATTCCATATCAGAACCGGCTATACCTCCCGCCATTGCTCCGGCATAAAGAACCAAACTGCTGTTATTAATGTTGTTTAATTCAGTCAGAGTCTGCATAACGCTTGGAGCGCAATGTCCCATACGCAGTATGTTGTTCAGGCTTCTTAATTTCTTTTTGTTGTATACTCCATAACCGGCCAGACTGATCGTTCCGATGCCAGCAAGTGCGAGCATGCTTTTTCGGGCAAAATCCCTCCGGCTTATAGGGCGGGATGAACCTTTTTTTGCCATTGTATTGTATTATAAATCATACGAATTTATTAAAACCCGGATAATTAAAAAAGGTCAAATAATTTATGTTTTTAAAAATGAGAAGTTATATTTGTAAAACGATTGAACAATTGTTCATATAATACCCTATGAAAAAACCAGGTTCTCATAAGAATTTGCTAAACAGCGTAGAAAAAGCAAAAGTGATTTCAGTAAAGAAAAAGATGAAGACCGAAAAGTGTTTTCAATACCTGGCAGAAACTTTTAAAGCAATGAGTGATCCAACACGTGCTAAAATAATTTATGCCCTTTGCCAGGAAGATGAGTTGTGTGTTAGTGATCTTTCAAGCATCATTGAAACAACTAACTCCGCTATTTCTCACCAGCTGAGAAACCTGAGGAATATGAAACTGGTAAAATACAACAAGGTGGGTAAGATGGCCTTTTATTCTTTGGATGATAAACATATTAATAATCTCTTTGCAGAAGGTTTGAGGCATGTAGAGGAAAAATAGTTTTTTTCGGTCTTAATGGAATAGATTTTCACATATTGATATTTTAGTTAACATGATTGCTGAAAAAAGAAGCCGGCTTTTATCTGAGATGAAAAGCGGTGAGACAGGTTTGGTTGTTGCGGTAGCCGGTGGTAAAAAAGCAACAAAAAGACTGGCTGATCTTGGATTGACTCCGGGATCATTGGTAAGAGTAGTTAGAAAGACATTGTTCTCAGGGCCTATTCACATAGAGGTATGCGGTTCAAAATTTGCCATTGGAAGGGGACTGGCGCAGAAAATAATTATGGACTTTAATGCCTGAAAATAATCATATTACAATTGTATTAGCAGGCCAGGGGAATGCCGGGAAATCTTCACTGTTCAATAATTTAACCGGACTGCACCAGCATATTGGCAACTGGGCCGGAAAAACAATTGAAAAGCGTGAGGGTACACTTTTTTATAAGGATTATACCATTGATGTACTGGATTTGCCGGGTATTTACTCCTTAACCACATATTCCGTTGAGGAGGTGATATCAAGAGAGTATATTACGCATCATCATCCCGATTGTGTGATTAACGTGGTTGATTCTACGAACCTTGAAAGAAGCCTGATATTCACACTTCAATTGCTCGAGCTGGAATGTCCGCTCGTATTGGCCTTAAATATGAGGGATCTGGCAAAAAATCGAGGGATAAATATTGAATACAATAAGCTGCAGGGCTTACTAAATACGCCTGTTATACCAACAGTCGCATCTCGTGGTTACGGAATAACAGACCTTATCGACGAGATTCTTAAAATTAAGGGTAATAGATCAAGTCATGCTGTTCACAGGTACGGGAAAGAAATTGAAGATTGTATCGGACAATTGACGTCACTTATCCAGATTAATGAGTTTGCCTACCCGGCAAGATGGATAGCCATCAAATTGCTTGAAAAAGACAAAGACATAACCAAACTGGTAGGTGATCAAAAGCCCGAAATCCTGGGAAAGACAAAAGAACTTAGTGACCATCTGGAAGAGATGCACGGACACGATTCCTCCCTTGTTATTGCTGATGAAAGAAGCCATCTGGCTTACCAGCTAACCAGGGAAATAGAAACCATTTTACCCAACAGGATAACAAGCCTGAATGACAGGTTGGATGCCATTACCATGGACAGGATTTCGGGGTATATTGTTATGGTACTGATCATGGGGGGTATGTTTTTCACTGTTTTTACCTTTGGGAACTGGCTTTCAGGATTATTCGATACAATGTTTGCCCAATTTCATGACTGGTGGAACAATGCTGTTGGAGTATCATCGCTGGCATCTTTAGGATGGGCAGCTATTGAAAGTGTTCTGGCGCTTGTTCAGATTGCCTTCCCATACATCCTGCCGTTTTATATCATGTTATATGTATTGGAAGATTGGGGCTATATTGCCCGAATATCCTTTCTCATGGATCATCTCATGCATAAAATGGGGATCCATGGCAAGGCTTGTATTTCATTCATCATTGGATTGGGATGCAATGTGCCTGGTTGCCTCTCCTGTCGCATAATGGAGTCCCGACGCGAAAGATTCATTACGGCTGTTCTGGTGACTCTCGTGCCATGTTCGGCCGTGTCAGTAATTGTTTTCGGTCTTGTGGGCAAATACGTTGGACTCCTGTGGGCACTGGGCTTATATGTTTTTGCCATGATCCTGATTTTTCTAGTTGGCAGGATATCATCCAAATTGTTATTGGGGGAACCCGTGGAACTAATCATGCCGATGCCCGATTATAAGGCGCCGCAGCTGAAATCGGTATTTTCCCAAACCTGGGATTCCCTGAAGGAGTTTATCTATATTGCAGCTCCGGTCGTAATCGTATCGGGTATTCTTATTCGTGCCATTGATCTGGCAGGCTGGATGTCGGCAATTTCCTCGTTTTTAAGTCCGGTTACCGTGAATTGGCTTGGATTACCAGCAGTAACAGGAATATTGTTGATATTTGGCATTTTACGCAAGGAATTGATACTTGTAATGCTGGCTGCCTACCTGGGGACCACCCATTTTGCCGATGTGCTTAGTCCGCAACAGATGATCACCCTGGCGGTGGTAAGTATGTTTTACGTTCCCTGTGTGGCTACCATTTCTGTTTTGTGGAATGAATACGGATGGAAGAAGACTCTAATCGTATGCGCGCTGGAGATCTTTTTTGCCATTGCGTTGGCAGGACTTGTTAAAAGATTGCTGGATTTTTTTTATTCAGCGGGGTGATTTTTTCTGAATCACATTTTCTGCACTGTGTAATGGGTTTAATTGCAGTAATGGTTTCATGACAGTCCTGGCATTTGTACCAGTAATCTTCGGTGATATATGTTCCTCCCTGAATGATTATGGCTTTCCCTTCAACAAAAGCTTTGGCTACACTTTTGCGGGCTTTGTCGTATATTCTGGTAAAAGTTGGCCGGGAGATATTCATTTTCTCAGCGGCTTCTTCCTGCGTGAGATTTTCATAATCTGACAGCCGGATGGCTTCAAATTCTTCGAACAATAGAACAACAGATCCCAACTCGCGCATAGGGATGCCGAATGGTTTATAACCTTCCATGGGAGGAAGCATGGTTATCCTTCTGTTTCGTCTTCTGTTCGGCATTTCTATTTTGAAGTGTAATGGTATTTCTGAGTTTTGATAATCTCCCGCAATTTACTTCTGATCAATTTTTTTCGAATAGAACTCAATTTATCAATAAATAAAATTCCCTGCAAATGATCATATTCATGCTGAAAGATTCGTGCAACCAATCCATCCAAAACTTCCTCACGAACCTCAAAGTTTTCATTTCTGTACCTGACCTCGATTTTTTTGGCACGTGAAACATCTTCATTGATCCCGGGGATGCTCAGGCAACCTTCTTTATAATAAACCTCATCATCACCATAATGAACAATTTCAGGATTAAAGATAACTTTTTCAATCGGAATTATTCCCTCCTCTTTCATGGGTGTGGTGTCAATAATAAAAATATTCTTCAATAGTCCCACCTGTGGGCCGGCTAATCCAATACCCCCTGCGTTTTTAAGAGACTGCAGTATATTTTGGGCCATGGCTATATAATAGTCTCCCGGATCAACAGCAAAAGCTTTTTCTCTCAATATCGGGGAGCCATATTTAATTATCGGCAGTATCATGGTACTATTTGCAATGATAACTTCTTATATAGTATGTTTTTCCCTTGTAGTGGGTAGCCTTAATTAAACCTTGTTTAATTAAAGCATGAACAACATTTTCATCAGCCTTGTTTTTTCTCAGTAATTCCTTCATGGTATCCTCCCGCAATGGATGAACAGCTGTTATATTTAAAATATCTTCATAAGCATTGCCCGTTATACCCGTTCCGGTACCTTCAAAACCTGTTAATAATTCGGTTTGGATACCCAGGTCCCGGAAAATATTCCAGGCTTTTGCTAGAAATGCAGATGCGGCAGGTTTTACTTCTTTTAGGGCAGGTGGCCTGGTGGGTACCGAGAGATAGGCCATTTCAGGATTCAGTGTGGCAATCCATGAAGCCGTTTGTTTCAAAGGGGGAATGGAATCATTGTATCCTTTTAAAAGCATGGTTTCGGTGTGCAAAGAACCAGTATAAGAAGATGAGAACATTTCCAGTCCTCTTAGCATTTCCTCAAAATCAGAAGATGACAATGGTTGATTGATTTTTTTCCATAATTCTTTGTCTACAGCATCCACTTTCACTGAAACCCAATCCGCTTCCGTTAATTCCTCCCTGACCCGGGGATCGTATAGGAGCGAAGAATTTGTAATAACAGCGACAGGTAGGCCTAATCTTTTTAACATGCGGATCTCCTTTCCCAGGTTGATATCCAGGGTAGGTTCACCATTTGTCACAAAAGTCAAATAATCAGGGGCATTACCATCACCTAATTTCAAGAGATGCTTTTCGACCTCGCTAAAAAGGAAATCGGGCTCATAAAATGCCATTCTGGTGATAGATTTGTTTCGGGTAATTCCAATCTGACAATATACACAACTGTATGAGCAAATCTTATGAGAGGCGATATTATTAATGCCTAAACTCTTACCCAGTCTTCGTGAAGGTATTGGACCAAATGCGATCATTGAGGATGATGTATTTTAATAATTATCTTATGCCTGGTTGTTTTTGCTGAACTGGTTATAGAAAATTACGGCATCTCCTTCTTTTACACCAGTTATTTCTGCTATTACATTGCATTTCACCATTAAAAGGAAAAATATTTTCTTATGGGTGTTATGAATTAATCCTTCCAGGTTTCCCTGACCTTTTGAAATAACAATATCAGCCTCATTAAAAACTTTTTGGAATGCCGGAGAACATTTTTCAAGAATGGTGGATGGGGCGTCGTAACCATTGGAAATAACCCGGACAATATGCTGGATGCCAACACTCTCAGCATCCTGTAAGGTGACGTCGTTAATTACATTCCCTCCCCGAACTGCGAAAGTAATATGCGGATGACTGATGGTTTCGAGCAGTAATTTGTCAAGCACAATCTCACCTGCATTATCTCCAAGGTAAAGCACTTTCTCTGCTTTTCCCAATTCATCTCGCAATATTCCGGAATGATCCACCGCTGGCTTTTTAGAAATCGCTGATGATAATACTTCCAAAACATCGAATGCTTTTGAAGGGCCGAAATCAATAATGTTGCCGGCCAACGCATATTGCAGGGCCGTTTGAAAAGGGTCAGCTGATTTTTTTATGTTATTTCTTATTTTTTCTTCGAGACCCAATAATAACCTGTTATATTCTTTTTTCTCATTCCTGAACAAGTCGCGATTATTGGCTGCTTTTTGAAATAATTTGTTCAGGTAACGGGAAGCTTCAGGGGTGGATAGATTATTGTCAATATGTTTGTCGCAAAATCTATTAAACTTGAAAATCAGTTCTTTGGCTAACCGATCAGGAAGATTATACTTGACAATTAACTTATTTGCCTGTTTATGAAAACACTGTATACACTGTTCCTGCATTCCGTTTTATTCACTTTTTCCTTCCAGTTCTTCCAACCTCTTTTCAATGGCTTGCTGTGAGCGCTTAAAATAATCTGCTTGTGACTTTAATTGATCAATTTCTTCTTTTTTGCTTATGACAGAACTATAGGGGAAGTTAAGAACATTACCCGGACCGAAATTACGAAATCTGTAACCTCTCCCGAAACCTCTGCCTCTTCCCATATTTTGTCCGAAGCCGAAACCTCTGCCCTGTCCTCCAAATCCTTTTGTGAATCCCGGAGTGTCATAACCCGAGCATAATCCTAATGATTTTCCGGTTCTGGGACCTTGTCCCATTGGTCCGGTGCGGTCTCCTTGTGGCATAATTTTTACTTTTATTTGTTTTTTAATGCTATTAATTCATATCCAAAGAAAATTCATGAAACAAATATAATACTTTAAATGAACATATGTTCATTTAAAGCAAGATTTTTGAATTATTTTTAGGATTATGTTACATTCGGTTGATTTAAGCAAAATCTATTTCAGAAAAGCATTCAACATCCAAATGGTTTTTTCCTGACCCGAAATGTAGCCTGTTATGAGATCAACCGTTCCATCATCACCATTTTCAGCAGCAGATACTGCAATTTCACGCTCCTGTTTTAGCAAAACCAGCAACGCATCAAGTACTTCTTTAATGGTTGCCTGATCTGATGATAAATTAGTCTTTTCTTGAATATCAGCCATTTTCAGGTAATCCGAAAATGCATGAACAGGTTTGCCTTCCAACATCAGGATCCTTTCGGCAACCTCATCTGCTTTTTCGTTCAGGTCATCATACAATTCTTCGAATTTTTCATGCAATTTAAAAAAGTGTTTTCCGGTGATGTTCCAATGAAACCCTCTGGTGTTCATGTAAAATACCTGGATATTGCTTAAAAGCTTATTCAGTTTTTCAGTCATCTGGTTTGCATAACCTGATTCTAATCCAATTTGATTTTTCATATTATTATGATTAATTAATATTAAAAGAGAATGATACTTATAAAAGAATTAATAAATTTAGAATATTTTTAGGGATATACAAATTATTCATTCGCATTTTTTAAATTCTAAGGTTCAAGCTTTAATAAAATAAAATCATTTTGTGTCATAATAAAATATTTCGAGTGTTTTAGTTCATGAATTGATTCCAACTATTATTCAAAATTAGTCTTATTAATTTTTAAATGAACAAAAGTTCATATAAATTTACCTCGTGAAGGTTTTAGAGGTTGATGGTTTGGAACCCAAAACTCGGATAGGGGCCTATCAACGCTTATTAAAACAATTATTTGTACTATGAAACAAAAACTGAATTTGCTTATTGATGCCATCATGTTGATTGTTCTTATGATGATAGCCGGGATTGGCTTTTTAATTAAATATGTATTACTTCCAGGTAGTAAACGCATTGGCATATATGATGGAGATACGGAGCTTTATTTCATGGGGCTAACCCGGCATCAATGGGGAAGCATTCATTTATACATAAGTTCCTTTCTTCTGATTCTTTTGACACTCCATATAATCCTTCATTGGGGAACGATAGTATGTATTTTTAAAAAGATGATAATTAAAAAAGAACTCAGAATGGGCATTGCATTAATGCTTGGTTTTGTCTGTGTTTTTTTTGTTTTGGGTCCTTTTTTGGTAAAGCCCCAGGTGGTTCCCCTTGAACGCAGCCACCTGCATAAAAACCTCGAAGGGCATAAGGCACAATTTAATAGAGCGGTCAATGATGTTGAAATACTGCGTCAGGATACATCCTCATCAGTCAACCAAACTGCTGTACATCAAAAAAAGAGGGTTAATGCAGAAAATCATGAAATCAACAATATAGAAGTATTTGGTTATCAAACTTTGCAATATGTTGCTGACCAATACAATGCTGATGTAATTAAAATCGCTGCCGAATTTAATATTCCTGAACATCTTGTTGGCGAGAAATTAGGTCGTTTGAAAAAGATCTATCCGTTTACCATGGATGATATTCGTAATAGCATTCTGAAAAATAAAAAATAACTATGATTTCTGAGCTAAAGAGGAGATTTGGTTATAAATGCAGTGGTATAAAGCTCAATTATATAGGTTCATATATTAATACTCCCTTGGTAGAACTTAGGTTATGTGAGGCTGTTAATCACTCATTTAATGTTCCCCTGTTGTTAAATTACAGGAATTTGTGCTGTGAGGGTTCACAGCGTAGCCTGGGTTTTGAGAAACAGGACCGTGAATTGATCAGCCATATATCAGAAGAAAGTCATGTATTAAGTCAAACCGTAAAAAAGGCTTTGCAAAACATTCCGGTCTTTGATAAACCGATCAAAAACATTTTTCTCGGGATACAGGATGAAATGGAAGAAAGAATTCAGCCTGACTTGTTTATTATGCATGTAAGACCTAAAGAGGCTATGGAATTAATGAAACAGGTTATGGTCATAACAAACACATTCCCTGTTATTAAACCTTATCCATTTTTATCGGTATGTGGTGGTATTCTTGTTAATACAATAAAAAATAAACAAATGAGCATATCGTTCGGATGCCCTGAATCACGAAAATATGCAGGAGTAGATGATTCAGATGTGATTGTTGGCATTCCTTTCAAAATTTGTGAGAAACTTATAAATTATTTGAAATGAGAATACATCTATACAAGTTGTATTCAAAATCTTGAATTGCATTGAAAGGTAAAATGGATAATAAAAGCTTGTCACAACTGAAAGAATGGTTCACAGGCTATGTGCAGACATTTAAGTCAAACGATACTGAAATACAGGAAAATATCAATTTGAAACAAGATCATACCCTGCGGGTATGCCAGGAAATAATTTGTGTTGGGAAACAGCTCGGTTTACCAGAAGATGCATTGCAGCTGGCTGAAGCAATTGCCCTGTTGCATGATATCGGCCGTTTTGAACAATATGCCCGTTACCGGACTTTTATGGATGGGAGATCCGAAAATCATGCTGAACTGGGAATTAAGGTCCTGTTGAAGCATGAAGTGTTGAAGCAACTGGATGATGAAATAAGGGATTTGATTTTATGCGCCATTAAATACCACAACAGACCTTCA
Source organism: Bacteroidales bacterium (assembly GCA_016930375.1). Lineage (GTDB taxonomy): Bacteria > Bacteroidota > Bacteroidia > Bacteroidales > UBA10428 > UBA5072. Next base: position 18,648 of record JAFGGU010000002.1, read on the forward strand.
CTTCCCCCGGAAGAAACGGACAGGTGCTTATTTTTTTCAAGGATCTTGAGGGATGCGGACAAACTCGATATCTGGAAAGTGGTCATCGATCATTATTACAGAAGAAATAGTGAAAGTAACACCGCTATTGAACTCCATTTGCCTGATACACCTGGGTTTTCGAAGGAAGTTGGTCGGGATTTATTGAATCAGAGAATCGTTGACATGAATCATATCAAGAATCTGAATGATTTTAAACTGCTGCAAATGGGATGGATTTTTGATATCAACTTTAAGCCCACCTTTGATTGTATAAGAGAACGTCGCTACATTGAATTGATTCAGGATGTTTTACCCCAAACAAAAGAATATTTAGCACTGTTTGATTCCGTTTATAAATTTTGCCATGAGCATAATTTTGCCAATTAAACCAATTGTTTACCACAATAAAATGGTTATGGTTAGTGAATTAGTAAATTACAGGTTTACATCATACCTAAAAAAAGGAGGAGCGTATGTTTGTTCATGATAGCACTTTCATCTGGATAGCTATATTTGCCATTCTTGCCGCCATAGTAAATGGACTTGGCATGTTTATCCTGTTTAAATTCAGAACATGGGCTGAAAAAGCCAAAACCTATTTTATGTGTTTTGCCGCCGGAGTGCTGATCTCAACTCCTTTGATGCTGGCACTGCCCCAGGCAATACAAAAGAATTTCTATGCAGGGTTTATGGCTTTGCTGGGTTTCTTATTCATGTTTTTCTCCAATGAATATATTAAACACCTGACACAAAAGGAAGCTCTTGCTTTTGGAATTGTTGCCGCAGAAGGAATAGGAATTCATTCGTTTATTGATGGGGTTATTTATACGGTTACATTCAGCATCAGCATTCTGACCGGCTTTTTAGCTGCAACAGGATTGGTGATACATGAGTTTGCCGAGGGAATTATTACCTATACGATTTTTCTGAAGGGGGGCATGAAGGAAAAAAGAGCTATGATTTACGCCTTTCTGGTGGCAGGGCTTACAACTCCCATAGGCGCATTTGTAGCTTATCCTCTCATAAATAAGCTTGACCAAAGCACATTAGGGCTTATTTTAGGCTTTGTAGCCGGGGTGTTAATTTATGTATCAGCCTCTCACCTTTTGCCTGAGGCACGAGGGGAAGAAAAAAAGCACTCCAGTCTCGCTTTTCTAAGCGGAGTTGGATTGGCAGTTTTTATTGTATTGTCAAAGCTCCTTTAATTTTGTTTATTGGTAATGCTACCCGGGAATTTGAAATTTTCCCCGGAGATAGTTGGGATAAATATCCATACATAAATTAATTCATTAACATATGTTGTGATATGAATTTAATTTATTTTTGAAGATTTCTGATTAGATATAGTTAACTTAGATAACAACGTAACCATAATATTGAATAATAATGAAATACCTTATTGTTGGCGGAGTGGCAGGGGGTGCAACAACAGCTGCACGTTTGAGGCGTTTGGATGAGGCCTGTGAGATCATTCTTTTTGAAAGAGGGGAATACATTTCCTATGCCAATTGCGGATTACCCTATTATATCGGGGGTACTATTACGGAAAGGGACAACTTGTTTGTACAAACTCCTGAGTCATTCGGGACACGTTTTAATTTACAGATCCGGATTTTGAGTGAGGTGATCGAAATCAACAAAACTGAGAAAAGCGTAATGGTGAAAGATTTGCGATCAGGAAATACCTACTTGGAAAGTTATGATAAACTTGTGCTTTCGCCAGGCGCTGAGCCGGTTCGGCCCCCCCTTCCGGGTATCAATCAGGAAGGCATATTTACTTTACGCAATGTACCTGATACCGATCGTATAAAACATTTCATCAACGAAACCAATCCCCGGCATGCCGTTGTTGTTGGGGCCGGGTTCATCGGACTCGAAATGGCGGAAAACCTCCACCGTTGTGGTATTAAAGTTACCATCATTGAGATGGCCGAACAGGTGATGACACCCTTGGACTATTCCATGGCCGCTTTGGTGCATCAGCATTTGAAAACAAAAAATGTTGAGTTTTACCTGAACACCGCCGTTTCTTCCTTTTCGAAGGCAAATGAACGCATTCTCGTTAAGTTAAATTCCTCCAGGACCATTGAAACCGACCTGGTTGTGCTATCCATTGGAGTTAAACCCGACAGTCGCCTGGCCAGGGAAGCAGGCCTGATGATTGGTGAAACCGGAGGAATTTCGGTAAACGAATTTTTACAAACTTCCGATGATGACATATATGCCCTGGGTGACGCCATTGAATATACCAATCCGGTCACCGGCACAAGAATGATTACATACCTGGCAGGGCCTGCCAACAAACAGGGAAGAATCGTAGCAGATAACCTGGTATATGGTAACCGGAAGAAATACAATGGATCAATCAATACGGCCATTGCTAAGGTATTTGATGTAACAGTTGCATCAACAGGTGTTTCGGGCAAACTTCTCGGTAAAATGAATATTCCCCATATCGACTCTATTACGCATTCTTCTTCGCATGCAGGTTATTATCCCGGGGCAGTGCCCATGTCCATAAAAATATCATTTTCGCCTGACGATGGGCGCCTGTTGGGTGCTCAAATTGTTGGTTATAGCGGCATTGATAAGCGAATAGACCTTTTTTCAGAGGCTATCCGGAAAAGAGCAACCGTTTATGATCTGGCTGAAATTGAACATGCCTATGCTCCTCCTTATTCTTCAGCCAAAGATCCGGTGAATATTGCCGGAATGGTTGCTGAAAATATCCTGGATGGAATCACAAAAACCATCTCCTGGAGGGCGATATCTGAGGATTTAGCGGATGACATGTTTTTACTTGACATCCGCACCCGCGAAGAATTTCAGCTGGGTTCGATTGAGGGCGCTGTTAATATTCCCCTTGATGAGTTACGTCCTCGCCTGGAAGAACTTCCGCACGACAAAAAAATTGTTACATTCTGTGGGGTCGGACTAAGGGCGCATGTGGCCTGCCGTATACTGATGCAAAGCGGCTTTAATGAGGTCTATAACCTTTCGGGTGGATTAAAAACATTCGAAACCGCCAGTCAGAAACAAAGCAATGAAGATATCTTTGCCAATGATTATATTGGTCATGACGATCATATTTACCAGGGAAGCAAGGAAAAATCCATTTTGAAACCTGTTGATTTTGGAAAGCTCAGGGATGTGGATGCCTGTGGTTTGCAATGTCCCGGTCCGGTAATGAAACTCAAGCAGTCGATAGATCAGATTGCGGTGGGTGAAGTCGTAAGGATAAGGGCTACAGATGCCGGATTTTACAAGGATGTGAAAGCCTGGGCCAATGTTACGGGGAACGAACTTGTAGAACTTACCCGCGACGGCCCTGAGATTATTGCCCTTGTCCGCAAAGGCGAACCTGTTGATCAAATGATCACACGAAGGGGTAGTAACAATGCCACTTTAATTTGTTTCAGCGATGACCTCGATAAAGCCTTGGCCACTTTTGTAATTGCCAATGGTGCCGCTGCCTCGGGGAAAAAAGTTACCCTGTTTTTTACTTTCTGGGGTTTGAATGTAATAAAGCGACAGCAGAAGCCGGCGGTAAAAAAAGACATTTTTGGCAGGATGTTTAGCTCCATGATGCCGGGTTCCAGCAGGGAACTGGGACTTTCGAAAATGAATATGGGCGGTATGGGCAGTAAAATGATGCGCAGGGTGATGAAAGATAAACATGTTGATTCTCTTGAAAACATGATTCAAGCTTCGTTAGATAACGGAGTTGAGCTGGTGGCCTGCCAGATGTCGATGGATGTAATGGGAGTGAAGGCTGAAGAATTCATTGATGGTGTTCAGATAGGTGGTGTGGCAACTTACCTGGAACGAACAGAAAACGCCAGCCTGAACTTGTTTGTGTAATGCCAGGTGGTTATATTTAGTCCAAAAATATCACATTATACATAAGGTGAGTAATGCTGTGGATTTACAAGTTCACGGTATTTGCCGACAACCTTTTTAAAATCCTCCCAGGTTTCACGTTTTAATAAGGGGTCGCGCAGAAGGGCGGCGGGATGATAGACGGAGATAGCCAGTTTGTTTTGCCAGTTAAACCAATTTCCGCGTTCACGAGTGATCCTGTGTTCCTGGCCTGCCATGTATTTCAAAGCCGTAGCACCCAGTAATATCAATATTCTGGGATCTACAAGTTCGATCTGCTTTAACAACCAGGGCATACAAATAGCTGCTTCATGGGGCGCCGGCACCCTGTTTTCAGGCGGTCTGCATTTAACGATATTGCTGATAAAAACATGTTCCTGACGGGTAAATCCGCAGGCTGCTAAAATCCTGTCGAGTAACTGACCTGATTTACCCACAAAAGGTCTTCCCTGTATGTCTTCATCCCTGCCAGGGGCTTCTCCAATGATCATAATAGCTGCATCTTCATTGCCTTCGCCAAAAATAGCATGATTGCGTGTTTTAGACAATTCGCATTTTGTGCACTGCAGAATTTCATTTCTAAGAAAGGCCATTTCAGAATTCATCATGCTGCAGTATTAGAACAACATATAATTTTTTCCAGTGATCAAATACAGTTTTTGTTTTTATTATTCATCCCAGGGATCCAGATCAAGGTTCGTTGACCCAAATAAATCCCTGTTTTGGTATTCTGTTATTTTTTTTAATTGTTCCAAAAGTATCAAAGCTTTTGTATTCTTGGGATCGGTTTCAATAATATTTTGCAAATAATTAATCGATTCTCCGAATTTCTGTTCATTGACAAGTCGATTTGCAATCTTTAAATAATCCTCATTTTTTAGCTTTTTTATCATTCTTTGATTTCTTTCTTCACCTATTGTCTATTTAAAAAAAGTTGAATCGTTAATAAAGCTTCTGTCATGATTTCCCAGTTCTTTTTCCATTAATTCATTCTGAATACTTTTGGGACAGTCTAACGAAGGAAGATAGGGTTTAATGTCTAATACCGGGGTTCCTTCAAAAGCATCAATCCCTGAGATATATAAAATACCGTTTTCCATTTTCTCAAGTTTTACAACGGAAAGGCCTATCGGATTTGGTCTTTTGGGACTACGGGTGGCAAATAACCCAAAATAGTGTTCATGGTCAGATGACGGAGGGTTTACAATGGGTTCCCATTGCTCCACTTCACTGAAGTGATATAATACGATAATGTATTCGAACAGCTCCAGGGTGTTTAAGGCACTGTGGTATTGCGGATAAATTTCTATTGTTCCTCCGGTTTCAGGCATTAATATTCCCTGGCGCGGCGCACCGGTTAGAGGCGAATAGGGTGTATGTAATATACCAATGGGCGTATATTGTATTTGTTGAGCGGTATTTTGTCCTTTCATGCTGGTAGTAATTATGGCTTCAACCTGGAACCATACTCTTGCGAATCAGGAGATTGTTGCAGCATTCGTAAGGTCTGGTGTTTTAATTTGCGGTCTTTCACGACCAAAGGAGTTACCGGTGCTTTGGATTTGGCGTTGAATATCATATCGTGCCCCAGGCAGAGCCCCATCATAATGTTGAGTTCAGTGCCCTGCTCCTCGAGATATTTTGCCTGACCCGCCGGGTTGCACGAAACGCCTTTATAACCCGGAACTAAATCAGTAAAGGGCACATGTCCGTATTTGCAATTTACTTTGGCTATGTGAAATCCTTCATCTGTGAGCATTTCTTCGAGACGGTCGGCCTCCTTATTAAAGGTTGTACAATTGGCAATACCAATTTTGGTTATGCCAGTTTGCCTGGCATATTCCACAATTTCCTGCATTCTGTCAACCTTTGGATTTAATGCATCTTCGGCCGTTTTTAATATTTGTCTGTCTTCGCTGTTATAAAGTCCGGTGAAATCCATTTATTTAAGTTTTATATTCAATTGAATTAATTTCTTCAGGATAAGGCGTTAAATGTCATATGATTAATTCATTTACAGCCGGAACCATCCCCCGTTTCAAATTGACCTGGTGTAATTGATGCAAAAGTAATAAGCAATATGGTATATATCGACAAAAGCCGATTAGGAATTCCATGATTTTAATTGAGATAATATAACTTTTTTCTTATGAGAATTCAATCCAGCAAATTATCAAAGCCCTTTCAGTTTTGATTTAAATAATTTTTTATTGAACATAAGTTCATATAGATTTGCAATAATATAGCCTATCGGTTAAAGTAATCTTGAAACACAGTATGAAAAAAACCATTTCTATATTTATCTTAGTTTTGGTTATGTTTCATCTGATCAGGTGTCATCCGGAGGAAGAAATAATGCCAGAATCCATTATGCTGAGTGCTGTTGTTAATAACGTGAGTGAATATGGTGGTCATGACGGGAGCATTGACCTGACGGTTACCGGGGGTACTCCGCCGTATGCATACATTTGGTCAAATCAATCACTTAGTGAGGACATAGAATGTTTATCAGCCGGAACCTATGCGGTTTTGGTCAGCGACGCCGGCAATGCCACTCAATCTGACACCTTCATAATAACTGAACCGGCTTTGGATACGTTACATGTTTCCTATGCGTTAGTCCATACTTCAGAACCCGGTGTGAGTGACGGATCAGTTGACATTACCATAACCGGCGGATATCCGCCTTACCTCATTATCTGGTCAAATGGATCAACACTTGAGGATCAGGTCAATCTCGGAACAGGGTCCTATACAGCAGTCATCAATGATAGTAAGGGCCAAGCGGTTACGATAAACATGACTATTTCGTTTGGTGTGACTGATATTGACGGGAATACCTACCCTGTTGTTAAGATTGGGGATCAGCTCTGGATGCAGGAGAATTTGCGGGTGACTCACGCACCGGATGGCACTCCTGTTAACGGTTATGCTTATAATAATAACGAATCCCATGTCAGTATTTACGGCAGACTGTATACCTGGGATGTAGCCATGAACCATACAACTGTTGAGATGTCCCAGGGAATTTGTCCCAGTGGCTGGCATATCCCTTCTGATGATGAGTTTAAAACACTGGAAATATTCCTTGGCATGACTCAGGCAGAAGCTGATATGGAGAATGTCTGGAGGGGTACCGGTGTGGGAACGAGTCTGATTATCGGAGGCAGCTCGGGATATGATGCTTGTTTGTCAGGAAGACGTTTGCCAGGCGGAACTTACAGCCTGTTAAGCATGTATGAATATATCTGGACATCGACTGAATACGGTGAAAATGCATGGCGAAGGTGCCTGGATATCAATTCCGATGAATGTGGCCGCTGGAATACTTTTCCTAAAAGCTATGGTTTTTCTGTAAGGTGTATAAAAGATGAGTGAATGATAAGTTAATCTTGAGCGAATGAAACACATACAAATGAGCATTTTATGGGTTATGGCATTTGCCATATTTGCATGCGAAAAAGATAGTCCTCCAGAAGAAGAGCCCGATCAAACGCTTGAATTTCAATCGTTAATAGCCGAAAGAGACACCATATTGACCGGTGAAACCACAGGAATTACAGCCCTGGCGAAAGGATATCAAATTACATACCATTGGTCAGCATCATCCGGCGCTATTCTCGGAACAGGTTCACGGGTTACATATGCCTCCGCCCCCTGTGCCTGTGGGGGAAGTCGAATCTCCTGCCAGGTTATCGATGGATATGAACAAACAGACATGAAAACTATCATTATTGTTGTACAATAGGATTTTTATATTGACCCTTGTTTTTTCAGGTATTTGCCAGTTCCAGTCCCTGTCACAGTGCCTTTCATCAGTCAATCCTGTCGGAGGCACGGAAAACCTTTTGGTCCTGCAAAAGAAATCATTAAGGATCATATCCTTCTATAAATATGCGGGAGGAAAACAATATTTTGAAAAGGATCATCATTCGGACTTTGACCTGATCAGCAGGTCATATTATAATTACCTCTCGGGCATTATAGGTTATGGACTGACCAACAGATGGACCGTTGAAACAGAATTCGGATATTATATCAATAAATCCCAGGTTTATAACACGCAGCCTGTTTATCATCTTAAGGGTTCAGGTCTTTCCAGTGCTGTTTTATCTGCAAAGTACAATATCTATGCTGAACAGTTTAAAAGAATTTACTTTTCAACCGCTGTAGGCGTCAGAATGCCTTTTTCCAGGATTCCGCAAAAGGTCGACAATGTGGAACTGCCGGTAGATGTGCAGCCCTCCATAGGCGCTTATGGTATTGTTTTGAATTCATCTTTTGTAAAGGAAAACACCGGAAAGGGTCTTCGTTTTTTTGTCACCAACAGGGTTGAAACGATGTTTCCCAACAAACAGGACTTTCAGCTGGGAACTTCGGTCTTTACTTCCTTCTTCGTTTCGAAACATCTTATGTTTGGATGGATGAAAGGAGACTGGACCGCCATTTTGCAATTGCGCAATGAAACAAGAACACACGACAAAATTTCCGGGCAATTGAATGAGTCATCAGGTGGAACCCTGTTTTTTGTGGTTCCACAGATCAATTATGTTATTGCAGAAAACTGGTACCTGTCGGCACTTGTTGACCTGCCCGTTTACCAATATTTCAATGGTGTGCAGATGGGTGCCGGAATTGGAGTTACTTTTACATTGTCAAGGGCTTTTAACCTGGCATCCTCCGGTGATCGTGATTTATAACATGGCTTGATTCATAAAGTTTTCACCGGTGATCTTAGGCGACTTACCGATTATTTGTATGTTCAAATATTTTACTGTGATATTTTTACCTGATAAATAGGATATCCATTATGAAAAACATCAAACCCCGGGTTCCCGAAGGAGGAGCAATCGAAGACGGTCCTGTCATTACCATGGAGCAGTATAGCGAGATTATGAAAAAACAGCTTGGCAAAGAATACCTTCGTTTTGCTGAAAATGTGATTAGAAGAGTCAATCCGGTAGTAGGGTCAAACGTATTGGAGATTGGACCGGGACCGGGTTGGGCAGGGATAAACCTTGTTAAAAGAAGAAAGGACCTCAGATTAACCGGGTTGGACGCTTCCGCTGACATGATCAGGGTTGCAACTTCAAATGTGAATAAGGAAGGCATACAAGGAATTGATTATTTAGTCGGTGTTGCTGAAAAAATGGTTGATTTGAAAGATGGTCAGTTTGATTTGGTGATCTCTAGGGACTCACTGCATCATTGGGAAGAACCGGAAAAAGTTTTCAAAGAAATAAAGCGAGTGCTAAAGCCAGATGGGAAACTGTATATCCATGATTCAAGAAGGGATATGAATGCTTTCGGAGGCTTGATGGTTGCGGTTTTTAGCAGGTTTGTCCCGCATAACATGGGATATTTCTGGAAAACATCAATTGCTGCAAGCTATACGCCGGAGGAGATTGCAGGAATACTTAAAAAAGCAGGGATTGCAGACTGGCAAGTGGACTCAGATCTAATGGACTTAACCATATATAAAAATTAAACAATACCAAAACCCATGTCGGAGAAGGTGGGATGGGTATATTACACTAAGGGCAAACTCATCTATATGGGAATAGAAAAACAAGGTTCAAGACCCACCGGAGCGATGGGTAAAATAATCGGAAGATTAATGAATAAGGTTCATACAGGTTTATATATTGATTATTTTAAGAACAACTTACCCCCTGACCATTCAAGAATATTGGATATTGGCTGCGGTGGTGGAAAATTCCTTAAATATTTATCCACCGTCAACGCCTGTTATTTGCTTTACGGACTTGATCATTCATCCGAGATGGTCGCCCTTTCAAAAAAAGTAAATAGAAAAGCCATTGATCAGAAGCGATTGGAAATATTACAAGGCTCATTATCAGAAATACCTTTACATGATTCCTCACTTGATTTAATTACAGCATTCGAAACAGTTCAATTCTGGCCTGAAATTGATAAATCACTTGCCGGGGTTTACCGGTTATTAAAAAATGGGGGTTCCTTCGTGATTATTAACCGATACCCTGCCGAAGGGAGTAAATGGTGGCAAATGGCGAGTTTAAAAAGTGATAAGGATTATAACTGCAAGCTTGAAGCGTCGGGATTTACAAAGGTTGATGTTGATTTGGATTATAAAAGAGGGTGGATTATTGTTCGTACTACAAAATAATAATTCTGTATTATTACCATGACCAACAAAATAGATTGAAAATGACTAAAATAGGTATTATCATTTGCGGACGGTACCAATCCTGCGGGGGAGGTAAGTGCCTGAGGGCTATGAAAGAGCATGTAGGTGGATTTGCCAGGTATCCGATGGAAGAAGAATTGGAACTGGTAGGATTTTCCTATTGTGGAGGGTGCCCGGGCGGCAACATTGAATATGTTCCTGCTGAAATGAAAAAGAATGGCGCGGAGGTGATCCATTTGGCAACGGGAATGGTGGTAGGCTATCCACCCTGTCCCCGAATCAGGCAGTTCAAAGAGTTTATAGAAAAGCATTATAAAATTCCCGTGGTGATCGGAACACATCCCATTCCTTTGAAATACTTAAATACCCATAATAATCTTTCTTTTTGGAATTCGACCTACAGGGAAAAAGTAATAGCACATTTGCTAAAAGAGGATAAAGAAATTATGGTAGCCTATGATTAGTGATTTTATATTCGACAACATTTGATAAAGATTAACAGAATAATAAACACAGAATATGAGCCATAAAAACATCCCCTTTCAAACCATCGACTGGACAAGTATTCCAAAGGTTGAACACAAAGGTGAAACTGGGACATCGTATTGGCAGACCCTTCAATTCGAGGGTTTGCGGATAAGAATAGTGGAGTATTCAAAAGACTATCTGGCCGACCATTGGTGTGAGAAAGGTCATATTGTGCATTGTCTCGAGGGCGAATTTGTAAGTGAGCTTAAGGACGGAAGCAGTCATAAACTGACCAAAGGAATGACCTATGTGGTTACCGATGAACTTAGTTCTCATCGTTCGGCTTCGGAAAACGGAGTGAAATTATTGATTATCGATGGGGACTTTTTGCGGCAGATAGCGTACTAAACTGAGAATATCCTTTTTATCAAGATGCTAATTCCTACTACTATTTGCATTATCCGGCATGGTGAAACCGACTGGAATTCATCGGGCCGGTTGCAAGGTTGCGAAGATATTGAACTAAATGATGCCGGTCGGGAACAGGCTCATAAACTGGTCCATTATCTCAGAAGGGAGTCATGGGACGTCATCATCTCCAGTCCCCTGAAACGGGCTTATGAAACAGCCCGGATTGTTGCATCCTATATTTCGTTACCTGGTATACAGGTTATGGACGAGCTGATGGAACGCAATTATGGTTTGGCTTCCGGTCTGCTGCCGGAGGAACGCCGGAGCCGTTTCCCAGATGGTACTATTCCCGGTCAGGAAGAATTTGAACATTTGCGCATTCGGGCAATGGATTCTCTGACCAGAATTGCCACTGACCATGCCGGGAAACGGATAATTGTGGTATCGCATGGAGCATTGACCAACTCCATTTTGTATACCTTGTCCGGAGGCGAATTCGGAAGCTTTAAAACACGGTTGAAAAATGGATGTTTGAATAAAATTCTTCATCAGAATAATACATGGTCCGTGGAGTTTTACAACAAAACGGTCGAAGAATTATTCTAAACGCCTTACCTTATCAGGCCGATTTTCAATTCCTGTGGAACCTGTTACGATATTGTCTGACACGACGTGTGCTTTCCATATCTGGATTTTCGTTAGATGCAACAGAATTTATGATATTGCCGATTTTAATTCCGAAATAGACCGATCTGGGTGATACAGGGCCATACATATAGGCCGGATCACGATTTATGCCTATATCAAAGTCGGACTGATAGGCATTAAAGATGTTCTTAATACCTCCGAACCATTGTAAAGTGGCTCCATTCAGTTTAATGTCATATTGCAGTTTTACTCCCAAATCAAAGAACGAATTGGATTCTCTGAGTTCTCCCAGGTCAGGATCAGTTTCCGAGCCGAAATAGGGTACCAACATCCTTCCGGTATAATTTCCAGTAAGGTTAAGGCAAAAATGCTTTATGAAATCCCAATCCAGTGTAAAGAATCCATAATGTGCAGGAGTCCGGAAAAATTTCTTTTCCCCAAATTCCCGGGCAACATCATATTTACTCGATTGGACAGTGAATCCCGAAGAGAATGTAAAATCTTTCAATGGCTTTAACTTAACCTCAAAGTTAAATCCCTTGACTGTGGCTCCGTCCTTGGCATTCTTCCTTGTATAAATAACGGCTCCCTCCTCATCGGGTAAGCCGATTTCATTAAAGAAAGGATTGTTCAGTCTTGTATAGAAACCTTCCACCAGCAGGCCGGTAAGAGTTGAACCCAGGAGTTTATTAAAATCAAACGAAGCCATGAAACTGTGACTGGTTTCCTGTTTCAGGGAAGGATCATTGACATTGATCACCTGTCTTGATCCTGAGGTTTCGATATGCAAATCTTCATCAAAGATCTGTGGAGCCCTGAATCCTTGTGAATAGCTGATCCTGAATTGCAAGGGTTGCCATATTTCATACATAAGGCTTATACGGGGACTGAAAACATAACCTGTTTTTGAATTTTCTGTTTCCTTGGCATGGTTTTTTATTTCATAATGATCATAACGTCCTCCTATCGCTATTTTCATCCGTTCCAGATTCAGATCGTACTGCAAAAAGGCACCAGTAATAATGGACGACTGGTCAGAAACCAAAGTGTTGGAGGTATGCGGGATACTGATAATGGTGTCGTTGATTATGGAGGCATTATCATAATCGGGATATCCCAGCTTTGTATCCGTAAGAAAACCACCCGTATTTTCAATGCCAATGATCAGAGATGAATGATCCAGGGATACTTTGTATTGCCCACCGGCATTGTATGTAATATCCCTTGATGTTCCATAGTCCTTCAAAGAATTATTGGCTCCATAATAAGAATTTCTATGTAGCGACTGAACCGAAGCATATAACGAAAGAAGATCATATTTTCTGAAGAATTTTTCGTAGGTGAAGGCCCCTGTTTTAAGGTTGTGTTTAACTGCCTCAGCCACATCCCGTTCATGTAAGGGGTATTCCTGCTTGTTGCCTCCGTCACGTTCCTCTTTGATTGTGAAAAAGTCGACAGACATTTTACTGCGAAGGCCAAAACGATGAAATAACCTGAAACCCAGGGTAAGATTATTCAAAGGAGCAATCTCGGAGAAATCGTCACCATTGGCATCAAACATTTTACGTTCCCGGGTAAATCCATATACGGCCACTCCTGTTTTACGGTCATCTGAAACCAGCGAGGTATTAAAATTGGCGGAATAATCGGGAGAAATGTTATCTGATCCGTTATGTCCGACACCGGTGAAACCGGTATTGAATCCTACTTCATATGTATTAATGACAGGCTCTTTCAGGATCATGTTAACGGTTCCCGCTATGGCATTACTGCCATAGAGGGCAGATCCGCCTCCGCGCACAACTTCAACCCGTTCGATCATGCTACTTGGTATGAGTTCGAGACCATAAACACCGGCCAGACCACTGAAGATGGGCCGACTGTTGATCAGGATCTGGGTGTATGGTCCCTCCATCCCGTTCATACGAACCTGAGTGAAACCGCAATTCTGACAATTGTTCTCAAGACGCAGGCCGGGAATAAAATTCAATCCTTCACCCAGAGTAAGCGACTGGGTAGCAACGAAAAGTTGTGGAGTTATCGTGTTAACCATTACCGGAATATCCGTACGTTTTTGTTCACTTCGATTGGCCGATACAACTATTTCATCCAGGTTGAATATATCTTCCTCAAGATTAAAATTCACCTCAATAACCTTATTCCTGTTCACAACAACAGTGCTCTCCTGGGATTTATAACCCACTGCCAATGCCATGATGGTAATTTCACCTTCCGGGATATTAACCAATTGATAATGACCTGTTTCATCAGTCAATGTACCCAGGGTTGTGCCCTTTACTATAATGCTTATATAAGGGAGATGCTGATCTTTTGAAATAACATGTCCAATGATATTGGCATCGGTTTTCTTCTGTTGAGCGAAAGATTGAAGAGAGATTATGATAGTACATAAAAATATTATGGCGTGTTTCATATTAGTTGATTATGAAATATTTATTGTTGTATTCAATGGATATTGTTAATAAGTAGTATTAAACATTTGTCGGGTTGATCAGGTTGGCAATTGGTCGTTAAAACCGCGGACCAATCATTAGATCTGTCAGGATTAAAATAAATACTGAATTTGTTCAGTCAGAATGGTAATAAACAGAAGATCAGGAGTGCGAGGAAAGAACAGGAGGGGCCCTAAGACATAACACTATTTGGTTTCCTGTTTTATAATCAGCATCGAAGTCTGAGAATACATATTCAGGAACAAAACAGGTGAATGTGGAAATCGATGGTATATTAGTCGTTGCCTCCCAAAGGGATTCGTTCAGTTGTTGAATATGAATAAAATCGACAGGGCTATGCTTGTGAGATGGATAGGGAACACTGGATGTTTTGTTGCTCTTATAAGGATGAGAATGAAATATAATTTGTCCGTTGATGCTGTGCGCATGATAAAACAAGGTTAAACTACCATTAAACCCAATAAAGAGAAAAAGTAGTAAAACCTTGAAAATATCAACAGTATATTTTTGATTTCTCATTGTGAATTTCTACGCACAAATATAAATTATGTTATAGAATTCACAATAGCTATGTCTAGGTATTTATCCTGACTGGCATCTCCTCATGACCTTACCTCAAAAACCTTCCGGAAGTGATAACCATAAATGCTATAGGTGATAGCCAGTGAAAAAGCCCGAGGCTTGTTGAACAAGGTCCAGAACACAAGATTCCAGTAATATTTCCGTGTATTGTTAATAAATCCAAGATAAACCATTGACTTCATCATGGCCATGATCTTGTTGAATGTTATTTTCCGGTACATGGTCAGGGGCGGATTGTAGTTTTTGAGGAATACCAGGACCCTGTCATAAAATGCTTTGGCAGAATAAATGTCATGAACAATTTTGCGGTATCCGTCGGCAAGTACTTTCCTGTCCATTACCGGCTTGAAATTCATGGAGTAATCCGTGTTGTCACCGGTGAATGATTTGAGGATCCTGCCTTCCGACTGAAGACGCTTGTATAAATTCGACAACCGGGGAGCATTGAGCAAACCAACCATAGCCGTTATAATGCCACTTTGCTGTATGAAATCCACCTGGCGCTGAAAAATGTTTGGCGGATCGGTGTCGAATCCTACAATGAATCCGGCCATTACTTCCATACCCGATTTCTGAATGGTCTGAACATTGCTGATCAGGTTTCGCTTATTGTTCTGCATCTTGTTGCAGGCAGTCAGGCTGATTTCTTCGGGTGTTTCTATACCGATGAAAACCTGGCCAAAGCCTGCCTTGACCATCATATCCATCAGCTCAGTGTCATCGGCAAGATTGATGGTGGCCTCGGTGGTAAATCTAAACGGAAACCGGTTGGCCTCCATCCATTGGATTATCGCAGGGAGTAACTCATTCTTAAGCTTTTGCCGATGACCAATGAAATTATCATCCACAAAAAAAACGCCGCCTTTCCATCCCAGCTGAAGTAGGGCATCCAACTCAGCAATAACCTGCTGCGGTGATTTGGTACGCACCTGCCGGCCATATAAGGCAGTAATATCACAAAATTCGCAATTATAAGGGCAACCCCGGGAATACTGCACTGCTGCTGTGGAATAATGTTCCAGCGCAAGCAATGAATAATCAGGTACTGGAGTGAGGCAGATGTCGGCAAATTCATCTGTCCGGTATACTTTCTCTGGTTTTCCTTTCTGCAGGTCGTTCAGAAATCTTGGCAGGGTAATCTCTGCTTCATTCAGCACCAGGTGATCCACATTCTCATACAATTCATATTCTTCCGTAAATAAAGGACCTCCGGCCACAATTTTTGTTCCGAGCTGTTTACAGCTGACAATGACACTTTTTACAGAGGATGATTGCACTACCATGGCACTTATGAACACATAATCAGCCCAGATAATGTCGGAATCACGAAGCGCAGAAACATTCATATCGGTCAGGCGTTTATTCCATTCGCGGGGTAGCATGGAAGCCACTGTAATGAGTCCCAAGGGAATATGTGCTGCTTTCTTTGACACAAACTTCAAGGCATGCTTAAAGCTCCAGTAGGTGTCGGGATATTGAGGACAGACTAATAGAATATTCATGTGCGCAGGGATTGATTAGTGAACACAAATTTATTTCCATCCTCGGAAAAGAGGAAAAAGAAGGGATTAACAGACTACTTTTGTGGTGTGTGCAGAAGAAATGGGTAAAAGGCAGATTAGACGGTGAGTGCCATTCACCCCTGTCTCATGGCCATAGCCTCTTTTAGCTTTAAAACGTAGGGTCGGGAAACCGGGATTCGTTCATCCATCTTTTTTAAGACAACATAGCTAGAGTTGATTTTGAGGTGGATTCTTTCTATATGCCCGACATGGATGATGAATGTTCTGTGACAACGGATGAACTGATCGTACGGTCGCAACATTTGTTCAATATTCTTTAAGGTATTCCTGACAAGCCTTTTCCTGATGTTATCATGATCGATGTAATAGATTTCCACATAATTATCCGCTGATTTTATCAATAGAATATCGGATATGGAAAGTCTCAGCAGTTCAGAAGCACTATCTGCAGAATAAAACTCAACGATATTCTGTGCAGGGGTCTCATTTCTATCGCGGAGCCGGCTCTGTAAAAGTACATTTTCCCTGTTAAGCGAATCATTTTCCTGTTTCAGCTCATTGCGTATCCGGTAAATCCATAAAATAGCCGGTAGTGCGATGCAGATCAGAATAATTTTCGATACGGAGTAAAAGTTAATGGCAGTGCGGCCGACATACATGAGATAGAAGGTAAAGGCAACTGAACTCACAACAAATAGAACAAACCCGTTGAAATAAGACATTACCTCCATGTCGGGAAGCCTGAAAGTCTTAGAGAGCAATTGAATGATATATAACAGGATAAAAACGATCGCACCAAAACCGGCATTGAAAACCAAAACGTTGTTCAATTCAGTAAACCTGATGGGGAAAGGCTGAAAGAAAAGCATAAACAAAAAGATGCCCATGCTGATACCTGCGTACAGCAGTAATTTATCCCTGATATCGAAAATAAACCGCTTCAGAGTTTAATTCTTTGAATGTAACAGAGAATAAAGGTACTACTTTATTAAGTTTCCTGAATGGCAAAATCAATTTTTTCAGCGCCACAAACCGGGCAAGTCCACGTTTCCGGCAGGTCCTCGAATGGTGTTCCCGCAGGTATGCCATGATCGGGATCTCCCCGGGCCGGATCGTAAACATATCCGCAGACAGTACAGTTGTACTTATCGGATGGTGTTGAATTTGCCTGTTCTTTCATCTTTTCTGTATCCATATAGGTTGGAGCATTTTTCGGAGTTTTACCCTTTTTTACTTCCCGGTAGTAAGCATACGTCAATGGTTCATCGGATGCATTCAGCAAATCACCATCCGCGACATCCCCGATGAAGAGAAAATGTGTACCTGTATCAACCATTTGAACCACTTTGCACTCGAACCATGCCAGGGTATCATCCAGTAAAACAGGTGCACCTGTTGTTCCTTTTTTAAAGTTGAATCCGGAGAATTTATCTGTATTCCTGCCGGACTTGTAACCAAAAGTTCCCAGGATATCCGGCCGGGTTTCTTTTTTCAGAACGGATATTGAAAAAACACGACTGTGCTGAATCATTTCAGCTGTGTAATTATTCTTGCTGCATGCAATAGCAAAACGGGCCGGCTCGGCAGTGACCTGAAAAACCGTATTGGAAACATATCCGTTCAGTTTATCATCCATTACGGAACTAACCACATAAAGTCCGTACGAAATTTTAAAATAGGCTTCAATATTCATATTATCCGGTATTATTACCTGTCTAAATTAATCTGATTTTAGCTGACGGGCAAATTTATTATCTTTGCATCCTGTTAATCCCGGTTACTTGATCAGAACAAGATACATAACATTTCTTTTTCTTTCCGCCATTGCCCTGGTGATGTCACATGGCATCATTCCCCACCATCATTGTGATGATCCTTGCCAGGAGAGCATTTACGGGCACCACCCATCAGAAACTGATCATTCCGAAAAACCGGGCAAAAATCCCTGGCATTGTCAGCCGTATAGCCACATTGTTCTGATTGAACAACAATTGGTCCATAAATTTAAAAGTATCCTGACCTTTCATTTTGAATACACAGGTGATCTGGTACAACACATCTTTTCACGGATTGAATCTGTTATTGGAAATTATGATTTAAAACTCATCCTGGTAATCCAAAAGCCATTATTTTACTCCTCCCTGTTGAGGGCGCCTCCTGTATAGAAACAATTGGTCAACTACGCAAAGGTTGTTGACGGAGTTTCTTCAATCAAAATCCTTAATTCTTAGTATTATGTATAAGCTTGCAATAGCTATGATATGCGCTTTGGCATTGTCATGTGACGGGAAAAACCGGTTTTCCGAGGGTACAGAAGAAAATGACATGCATTCAGGGACCATGCTTAATTCGACCCTATTTACAGACAGTACTGAATTTTTTACGGAATATCCCGCGCTGGCCAAAGGTGAGACTGCCGGACTGATGATTCATATCACGCGATTAAGCAGTTATAAACCTTGTTCAGACGGAGAGGTGTCATTGGAATTGGGTAATCTTAAGGCTTCAGCCAGTGCAACAAAAGAACCCGGAATTTTCAGTGTCAGTATTCAACCCCGGGAACAGGGCAAACAATTGATGCGGATTTCTCTGATAAGAGGAAACCGGACAGAACAGGTAACAGATAGTGTCATGGTGTTTCAATCCGATACGGATGCACATGAAAGCCTTGATGAGCAAAGTGATCCATCAGTGATAACTTACAGCAAGGAACAGGCATGGAGCGCTGATTTCATGGTGCAAAAGGTGATTTCACAGCCTTTTTCATCGGTGATACCGGCAAGCGGGGAGATGCTTCCGGTTCCGGGAGAGAAGCAGCATGTAGTAGCACGTTCCAATGGCATTGTATTATTTGCTTCCAAAAATCTCATCCAGGGAAGCCGGGTGACAAAGGGTCAGCTGCTTTTTACACTGAGCGGACAGGATCTGGCCAGCAATAATATCACGGTTCAATACGCGGAAGCCCGTAACCGTTTTCAGCAAAGCAAAAGTGAATTGGAAAGGCACAGCAGGTTGCATGCTGAAAAGATCGTCTCCGATAAGCAGTTTTACGAAACGCTGGCCCGGTACAAAACTGACAGCGCATTCTATGATGCCTTGTCTTCGAGTGTCACATCACGGGGGCTTGAAATTTATGCCCCGCTTTCAGGATATCTGCATGAGCTTAACATTGCCGAAGGCCAGTTTGTTGAAACCGGCGATCAGCTTGCAACTGTTTCAGACAACAAGGTAATGCTGCTGCGAGCGGATGTTCCGCAACAGTATTTCAGACAGCTGAACCTAATCACAACAGCTCATTTTCGTCCGACCTATTCTTCCAGGATATATACCATGGAAGAACTTCAGGGACGTCTACTGGCCAGGGGCGCCTCAGTTGCGGAAAACAACCATTATATGCCGGTGTATTTCGAGGTTAGGAATGATGGAAGTTTGCTTGAAGGGGCATTTGCCGAATTCTATCTCATGACGCGAAATTCAGAACCGGCATTAATTTTACCATTGACTGCCGTTATTGAAGAGCAGGGTAGCGCCTATGTTTATGTACAGCTGCACGGGGCAGGCTTTGCCAAAAGGTCTGTTACCCTGGGTGAAAGTGACGGAATGAACACAGTTATAACATCAGGACTTTTAGCCGGAGAACGGGTTGTCACACGGGGTGCGATGCTGCTTAAAGCTGCCTCCATGTCATCAGCCATGCCGGCACATGCTCACGAACACTGAAAGACAACGTCATGCTAAGTAAGATTATAAAATTCTCGCTGCAAAATCGCCTCCTGGTGGTGTTTTTGTCGTTGTCCCTGCTGGTGAGTGGAATCATTGTCACCCTGAACATGGAGGTGGATGTATTTCCCGACCTTACAGCTCCTACAGTAGCGGTTCTCACCGATGCCCATGGCATGGCTGCGGAAGAGGTTGAAAACCTGGTGACCTTTCCGATCGAAACTTCCTTGAACGGAGCTTCTGACGTTCGCCGGGTCCGTTCCTCTTCCACCTTCGGAATGTCAATCGTATGGGTTGAGTTTAATTGGGGCACGGACATTTTCAAGGCCCGGCAAATTGTGAATGAAAAACTGACCACGATCTCATCTGCGCTTCCTGAAGGTGTGGAGGTACCCATGCTCGCTCCCCAGACATCGATCATGGGTGAGATCATGTTGATTGCGCTGACTTCCGATTCTCTGTCTATGTATGATCTGCGAACGCTTGCCGATCGGCAGGTCAAACAGCGTCTGCTTTCGGTGACAGGCGTCTCCCAGGTGATTGTCATGGGAGGATTGCCCAAGGAATACCAGATACTGGCAAATCCGGATAAGATGCGCTACTTTAATATCACCCTTGAAGAGCTTACTGATGTATCGAAAAATACCAACAGCAATGCCTCCGGAGGAATGATCAACGAGTTTGGACAGGAATATATCGTGAGAGCCACAGGCCGCTCATCTGACCTCAAAGGAATCGGGAATACGGTTGTGAAGATCGTGAACGGGAAACCTGTCCGGATCAGTGATATTGCGGAAGTGAAAATGGGTACTCCAACCAGGATCGGGGATGCATTTCTGAATACTCATCCCGCGGTGATCCTCACGGTGCTGAAGCAACCCAACACCAACACGCTGAAACTCACCCGGCAGATTGACCTTGCCCTGCATGACCTGAAACCTTCCCTGCCGGACAGGCTCAAAATAAACCCGGAGCTTTTCAGACAGGCCACTTTTATTGAAACGGCCATCCGGAATGTTATACAGGTGCTATTCGAAGGTGGCCTTTTCGTTGTTATCGTGTTGTTCTTTTTCCTGCTGAACATGAGGACAACTATGATCTCCCTGGTTGCAGTCCCGTTGTCACTGCTTTTATCGGTTATTACACTGGAACTCCTTGGACTTACCATCAACACCATGTCGCTGGGCGGTATGGCCATTGCCATCGGCGCGCTGGTGGATGATGCCATCATTGATGTGGAGAACGTACTGAGACGGTTGAAGCAAAACATACGGAAACCTACAGAACTACGTGAACCGGCCCTGAAAGTCGTATTTGATGCCTCGGTCGAGATCCGTTCATCCATTGTTCAGGCTACCATGATCATCATTGTGGCTTTTATACCCTTGTTTTTCCTTTCGGGAATGGAAGGCCGGATGCTGAAACCGCTGGGGATCACTTTCATTGTCTCGCTGCTGGCTTCTCTTTTGGTAGCCATATCACTTACGCCGGTGCTTGCCAGTTATCTTCTCACAGCCGAAAAACAACTTAAATCGGATGAAAGGGGAAGTAACCGCCTTGTGCAGCGTTTAAATACCTGGTATGCCGGTACCCTGGAAAAGGTACTCCGGTACCGAAAGGTGGTAATCTGGTCAGCGGGAGTTTTGCTTGTGGTTTCGCTTTACCTGCTGACTACCCTGGGCACTTCATTCCTGCCTGATTTCAATGAGGGCACCTTAACCATTAATGCCGTGACACTACCCGGAGCTTCCCTGGATGAAAGCAATAAAATCACAGGTGAGATTGACAGAAAACTCCTGTCTGTTCCGGAAGTGCAATTTGTCAGCCGACGCACCGGCAGGGCTGAACTCAACGAGCATAGTCACGGCGGCAGCAATACCTCAGAGATTGATGTTCCTTATAAACTGGCAAGGAGGGACAAGAAGGAGTTTATGGAAGACGTGCGATCGCGCCTGGGATCTGTTTCCGGACTTAGCATAACCATCGGGCAACCTCTGAGTCACCGGATCGATGCCATGCTTTCCGGCACCCGGGCCAGTATTGCCATCAAACTATTCGGGACCGATCTGGCAAACATGTATACGCTGGCCAACAGTATCCGGAATGTTATTCAGGAAGTTCCCGGCCTGGTGGACCTGAATGTGGAGCAGCTGGTTGAAATACCGCAGATACAGATCCGTCCGCGAAGAGAGATGCTTACCCGTTATGGCATACCGCAGAACCATCTGGTACGGTTTGTTGAGACCGCCCTGGCCGGAGAAAAAGTGGCCGAGGTATACGAGGACAATCTGAATTTTGATCTGGTACTTCGTTATGATGAACCTTTCCGGAGCAGTATTGAATCCATCCGGAATGCCCTTATCGATACCTATACCGGTGAAAAGATACCCCTCAGGTATGTGGCAGACGTGGTCGCAGTCAGCGGTCCGAATGCCATCCACCGTGAAAATGTTCAGCGGAAGCTGGTGGTTTCAGCCAATGCCTCAGGACGTGATGTAGGCAGCATTGTGGCTGATATCCGAAAGAATGTTTCAGAACGGGTGAACCTGCCCGAAGGCTATCATATTGAATACAGCGGTCAGTTTGAAAGCGCATCCAAAGCATCCCGGTTATTGCTGGTTGCTTCACTGTTATCTGTACTGGTAATTTTCATCATCCTTTTCCAGGAATTTAAAAGTATCCGGCTGGCAGGTGTGATACTGATCAATTTGCCCCTGGCACTCATCGGCGGGGTGTTGACACTGGTTCTGACTTCGGGTCAGTTAAGCATCCCTTCCATCATTGGATTGATCACACTTTTTGGAATTGCAACTCGGAACGGTATACTCCTGGTATCGCATTACAGGCATTTGCAGGACGAATGCCGGAATCTGAAAGAGACTATCATCCGTGGATCGGCCGACAGGCTGAATCCCATTTTGATGACCGCCCTGGCGTCAGCCCTGGCTCTTATTCCGCTGGCCCTGGGTGGTGATAAACCCGGCAATGAAATTCAGAGTCCCATGGCGGTTGTTATTCTCGGAGGGCTGCTCACCTCAACCCTGTTGAATTTATTTCTAATCCCGGTGGTGTATTACATGATTAACCGGAAAAGCGATATAAATTAAAGTAGAGACGCAAAATTTTGCGTCTCTACCACGTCTTTAATTAAACCGTTTTCTCCACATTCCAGACGAAGGCACGTATGCCCACCTCATGGTTAATGGCATCCATCTTTTTCACCCTTTCCAGAACGGTATCCACAATGTCATCATTCACAATGGTGATGGTGGCTGAATTCATTTCCGGCCAGGTATGGGTTCCCATACGCGGTTCCCCATTGGTGGTTCCGGTTCCCCAAACCGTGGGCCATTGTGTAAAACCGCGGATGGCTAGTTTTTCGAGCATGAATTCC
>JAFGGU010000021.1 GCA_016930375.1 Bacteroidales bacterium
ATCAGCTGCTCTGGCCAACTGAGCTACATCGGCAATACCCTCCAAAATCGGTTCGCAAATGTATAACAATTTATTTATATCACAAAATTATTTTTGAATTATAAGCCCCGCAGCTTCTCTTTGTGTTTAAGAATTTGCTGTTTTAATGCATCCACGACAATGTCCGTTGATTCTTCAAAAGACTTGCTTTGTTTGCGCGCAAACAATTCACTACCAGGAATATCCACTCTGATTTCAACCACCTTGTTTTCGAGATCAGGCGTGTTCTCAAGCTTTAAGTACACTTCGGCATTGATGATGTCATCGAAATAACGGGACAATTTGCTGACTTTCTTCTCAATAAAGCTTACAAGTTTGGTGTCGGCATCAAATCTAACTGCGTTAATTCTGACGTTCATGACTATTCCTCCTAATTTTATGCTCGTGGATGAGCTTGTTTATATACTGATTTCAACTTTTCAAATGTATTGTGGGTATATACTTCAGTGGCTGACAGATTCGCGTGGCCTAACAATTCCTTGATGGCATTCAGGTCAGCCCCCTGGTTCAACAGGTGCGTGGCAAAAGTGTGACGGAGGACATGCGGGCTTTTCTTATCAGCAGTAGTGACCATCGACAAAAACTTTGTCACGATCCGGTGCACCATGCGTGGATAAATCTTTTTTCCAGCATGGGTCAGAAACAGCCAATCCTCATCAGGGGACGGATGTTCGGTTTCCCTTTCCAGCATGTATTTCCCGAGAACCTCGCAGTAACTTCTGCTCAAAGGAATGATCCTCTCTTTGTTGCGCTTGCCAAGTACCTTGATTTGTTGCTGCTGTAAATCCACATCGGAGATCCGCATGTTAATCAGTTCGGAACGCCGCGTACCGGTGTTGTAGAATGTCTCAATGATCATCCTGTTAAGAAACCCATCAAAATCATCCCCAAAGGAAATATCATCCAGCAAGGTCTCCATTTGCTTTTCGTTCACAAAGACAGGAAGTTTTTTACCTGATTTTGGCGTGAGAACCCTGGCTATGGGATTGGAAGTAATGATGCCTTCTTTTAATAAAAACCTGAAATAAGTTTTTAATGCTGATATCTTACGGTTGGTGGTTCGCGCGGAATGGCCAGATTCCATTAAATCCACAATCCAGCCGCGTATGAGGTGATGATCTACTGATGATTCTTCCGAATTGCTGTCTGCTGAACAATAAATAAAGAATTGCTCCAGATCCTTGCGGTATGCATCAACAGTGTGGGGAGAGTAATGTTTGATGAACTGTATATATTGCAAAAAGTCACCGAAGTGCCTCATAAACTCAGGGATAATTAATTTGCCGGACTGATAGGGTAATTTGGATTATCCCCGCAAGATAACTTTTCTATTCTTCTGCCTGCTGTACCTGCTGAATGTAAATGGCTTTTTTTACCACCTCGCGTTTACGCATGGATGGTTTCTGAAATGCCTGCCTCGACCTCAATTCCTTGACAACACCGGTTTTTTCAAATTTCCGCTTGAATTTCTTTAATGCCCTCTCAATGTTTTCGCCTTCTTTAATAGGTACAATAATCATACTTTGATTTTTTAATGAGCCGCAAATTTATTACTTTGACTCATATCTACCAAATATTCCTGGTAAAAAAAATTAAGATGCAGTCATCCAAAATAATAACCTCTATCAGTCTGGTAATATCTAATACCTTAAATTTAGTGAATTATTGGGAAAAAGAAAAGTTTATCCCTGTTAAAAGAAGTTAAATAAACAGGTATTTTTCAAGCTTTTCTATGTTTTCTGCAGGTACCAGTCCGTTCTTAACCAGCTCATCCAGGCTCCTGATGGTCTGAACCCTGGATCGGTACCTGATAATTCCTCTTGCCACGAACCTCCCGATATACGGATGCCGGGAAAGATCATTTTCACTGGCTTCATTCACATTGAGCTTTATAATCCCCATTGTATCTGCCAGCAACCTGCTCCCTATTAAAGAATACACGCTGTCAGAGATTCCATAAACCTCTTTGATTTGCCTTACATCGTAAAACCCTCCCAACAGGTTTCTGTAACGTACAATTCGCCTGGCCAGGACCGGCCCGATACAGGGAAGTTTTTCAAAATCCGCGGAATCGGCCGAATTAATAGGGATGGGAACATACATGACTACCGGATCAATCCATGTCTTTCGTGCCTGATAGTCTGGATAATTTCTGAAGGTTTTGCTGTTTTTAAGTCTGTTTTCTTTGCGATATAGCTCAGTGCGCTGAAAACTGCTGTCCTTTTCAACCGTCAGCTGGCGTTCGAATGCCTCCAATTCCCGGAGGAAAGCCGTGTGTTCCTGATGATTCGCTTTAGGTTGACGGTGCGTCAGATAGAAGTTCAGGCCGGTACTGAGAAAGATAAGAATGACCAGTACCAAAACGCCTTTTCTTTCAAGGGAAGAGAATGAAAAAAAATCACGCAATAACTTTTTCATATAACGAGGTTTGGTAGTACGCATGACAATTTCCGGACAGATAAAAATAATAATTTTATCTGATTTGATATGCAAAACCAGTCATCCTGAGCGAGTCGAAGGATGATTTTCTAGAATGGATACCCTATCCCAAACTTCACATGCAGATCTCTCAGCCCGAAATCCTTGAATACCGGTATCCACCTGTCTCCATCCGGCAGGGCTGGATCGCGAAGCTTGATGCCAAAATCCAGCCTTAGCAGGAAAAATGAAAAGTCAAACCGGGCCCCGAATCCCGAGCCCACTGCAATCTCCTTGTGAAACCTGTTCCAGTTGAATTCAGCGCCAGGTTTATCATCCTCTTTCCTCACCGCCCATATATTACCCACATCAAGAAACAGCGCGCCTTCCAGTTTCCAAACCACCTTAAACCGATACTCGATGTTGGCTTCAATTTTCATGTCACCATTCTTGTTCGGATAATAGAACACGGAACTCAGGGTGGTATCTTTTTCCACATAGGAACCCGGCCCGAGATCACGGGTGTTCCAACCCCTGATACTGTTCGGCCCACCGGCAAAATATTTCTTTTCATAGGGAAGGGTGGTGGAATTCCCATACGGGTAGCCCAAACCAATGAAGAAATGATATACAAAGGTGTTTTGCCTGTCAACGATATTATAATAACTGAATTCAACGTCGCCCCGCATGTATTGAAAATAGGGGACTTTGAGTAAATTATAAGGTTCCTCCCGGTCCCCCTTGTTTAAGATCCTGCTGGAAAGATTCACCAAATTACCGGCAGACTCAATGGTAAAACGCGTGAAATAAAAATCCTTGCGCTTCCCGATACTCTGGTTATTCAACTCAAAGCCATAACGCGCAACATTTACCGTATGATCTTCAAAGCTGTAACCTAAAGGTGTATTCCGGATGGAGTCCAGAAACTCAGCTGATGAAAGATTCTGAAAGATATTAACGTAGCTGAGCTCAAGAGGCCATATGGTATGTGTAAGATAGGGATTGCCTTTCCACCTGTAGGAGAATGAACTGTTCGCGATGGAGCGTGTATAGTCGGGTCTCGACTGGTAATTGAAGGATACCGAGAAAGATGTTTTGGGTTGGTATTTTTTTACGAAGCTTTGCAGTCGCAAGGGAGAAAAGAACTTTGGAAAAACGATGCTGGTTTCGGCACCGACTTCGTTCATGCTCCTGTATTTACCGTCGGACCGGTT
The DNA here is from genome assembly GCA_016930375.1 of Bacteroidales bacterium. Classification (GTDB taxonomy): domain Bacteria; phylum Bacteroidota; class Bacteroidia; order Bacteroidales; family UBA10428; genus UBA5072. Next base: position 3,672 of record JAFGGU010000021.1, read on the forward strand.
CTTTAAGGCTTCAATGGCACCGGTAAACTTCATGTTGAACACTTCAGCACCCCTGAAAAGATTCAGGTTCTGATACAAAAGGTTTCCCCTTATCCCTAAATCACTGGCGGAATTGGTTCCTGCAATTTCAGTCTGGTAAGACTGCCGCTTCTTTTGCGCCATTTCTATGTGGCAATCCAGCAGCCCTTTAGATCCTATAGATTTCAGCGAATCATGATCCCTGAACGTAATGTTCGTATACCGGATGATACTCAGATCCGACAAATTCCGGTAGGTTCGGCTTACATTGCTCAGTTTGTAATATTCTCCGGGAATAATGTAGCTATTATTGGCTATCACTGCAGGTTTGAGGGCAGGTTTGCCTGCGTTGATAAAATATTGACCCTGGAAATGGTTGGTATCTGTTAAAAACGATCCGGTCCCCCTGGTTGTGGTGTTATCCAGGACTGAATATTCGGGATACACAAAAACATTGCCTATTTTATACTGGTGATGCCGCTTCACTTTGGTTCTCGGATCGGGTCTGCCTTCCACAAATTCCCGGATCCTTATCTCCAGGTCCACCGTATTATCCTCCGGATCCAGGGTGGCCGTATAAAAGATGTACTCTTTGGAGAAATAATAAAAGCCTTTTTCCTTCAGCAGGTTTTCAAGTCTCAACCTCTCCTGCTGCATAATGTCTTTATCGAATCGCCCTCGCTTTTTCAACAAGGAATTTAGCGTATCTGGTAAAATGAATGAGACAAGCCCCGTATCCTCAAAAAAGTATGAAATATTGCTGATCCGGTATGAATTATTGGCTTTGACAGTATACAGCGCGCGGGCATTTCTTCCCCTGAAAGTCACCGTGTCTTTCACTTCGGCATGATAGTATCCCTTGTTCTCAAGGTATTGCTTGAGTTGACCGGTACTGCTCTCTGTTAACCCCGGGTTGTAAATAACCGGTTCTTCCCCGATCCTCCTGAGCCAGTTGTGGGGCCATTTTTCCTTGTTGATATTCGAAAGGTTATACAGGAATAAATAAAACCTGAATCCAAAGAGTTTCTTGTTGGGTTTCTGAATGATATAACTTTTAAGCTGATCTTCCGGAATTTTTTTCTGAACATTATCTATCTTATTTTTGCTCAACAGGTATTCCCCTTCAGGCACATATCTGGCCGGGGCACAGGAAGATATTGCAAAAGCAATAAGGAATAGTATCCCTTCAATTCTATGACTATCTATATAACGAACGAAAAACAAGAGACATCATTTTTGAAATCATGGTAATACCGGTAACTTCGGTTATTTTATTACCTTCGTCCAAAGATAGTTTTATTACCCAAAAAGTGCTAGGCCGGAATCAAATAAAATACCTGGGTTCACTTAAAATCAAGAAATTCAGAAGAACTCACAGGCAATTCCTCGTTGAAGGTGACAAAATTGTGCGGGATCTTATACGCACCAAGCAGGCAGTCATCCGGCTGCTTATTGCCGAACCTGCGTGGTTATCAGAAAACCGGATCGTTTCTTCACCATATATTCAGGAGATCATGGAAGCTGAGCTGACTGACATCCGTCGCATAAGCTCCCTTGAAACACCCCCTCCGGCAATCGCTCTGCTGGATATGCCTGAAGTTAGCTATAAGGATGAGGAGATTTTTACTTCTGTTTCCATTGCACTCGACGCTATCCAGGACCCGGGTAACCTGGGAACGATCATCCGCACTGCGGATTGGTTTGGGATCAGGAACATTTTCTGCAATGAAGCTTGTGCCGACTGCTACAATCCGAAAGTAGTACAGGCCTCGATGGGAGCCATTCTCCATGTCGGTATCCATTATGTTGACCTTGCGGAATTCCTTGCCGGGTTTTCCGGAAAGCCTGATTTTACGGTTTACGGCACATATATGGACGGAATACCGGTCACCTCCGTCACTCCTGCAAAACAGGGTATCATCGTTTTTGGCAACGAATCCCGCGGAATTTCTGCGGAAATTTCTCCCTTCATTGTGCAAAGGTTGACCATACCGCCCGGAACGACGGAACAGGGTCGGGTGGAATCGCTGAACGTTTCCTCCGCAGTGGCCATTGTCTGTAATGCTTTTATGGGAATAAAAACAACCTGAAGTATGAAGAACTATTTTTCTTTAATCCTTAAATATTATACCATGAAAACGAGATTATTATTGCTTTCCCTGGGTTTTGCTGCACTATTGAGTGCCTGCAACCAACAAAAGCCTGTTGAAACTCCTGCAGTTGACTCTGCTGCTGTTGCTCCTGCTGTAACGCAGAAACTGATCACGGCCAAGGTTTTTCTGAAAACCGAAAAAGTGGCGGATTTTATAGCTGCTGCCAAAGCCATGGTTGACAGTTCCAATGCCGAAGCAGGTTGTATCAGCTACCAGCTGTACCAGAACCCATACGATCAGAGCCAGTTCATATTTGTTGAAGTTTGGAAAGACCAGGCCGCCATTGATGCCCACTTTGCCATGCCCTATTTTACTGCCTGGGGACCCAAGACACAGGACTGGATGGCAATGCCTGCAGAATTGAAGATTTATGATGTGGCGGCTCAGAATTGAAGCTGCTTTCAGTACATTTACCAAATGCATGAAATATGAAACCTTTTTCCTGTTTGCTTTTGCTTTCCGTGCTGTTTGTTCAGTGCCGTAAAAGTCCGGATAGTCCTATGGAAAAACAAGCATTTATTTTGGAAAACGCCATGAAACAGGTGGTTGATTCACTTGTTCAGAAGAACGGCGAAGAACAAAGAGACCGGATTACCCGCGGAGTCAGTCAGGTTGCCTCTTTCTGGAAAGAAACGGACGGAACGGGCGACGAATTTGCAGCGTATTGCAGGAATAATTACATCAGTGATAAAGATCAGCTGGATAAGGTTTTTCAGCGGATCTCGACCAATATGGAGGTTATCCTCGGTTATTTCAACAAGATATCAGCTGATCTGCAGCGTCCCCTGCACCTCGATATGGGTGATATACTTTCGGTGGATGAGTCCTTCGGATCCTATAGTCCTGTTACCCACTTCAAAGATGATTTCTTTAACAACAAGATCGCCTTTCTGATTGCGCTGAATTTTCCGCATTACAGCCTGGAGGAGAAAACCAGGCTATCGTCATCCTGGTCCAGGAAAGACTGGGCGTATGCCAGGCTGGGCGATCTGTTTGATTCACGCATTCCTTCAGAGGTAAATCAACAGGTTGTCAACTCGCTGACAAAATCGGACATGTATATTGCCGATTATAATGTTTTTGCGGGGGAACTGTTAAATAACGCAGGCAAAACCCTTTTCCCGCCTGATATGAAGTTATTAAGCCATTGGAACATACGGGATGAGATCAAGTCCAATTACGGCAACGCAGAAGGGCTTGAAAAACAACGCCTGTTGTATGAAGTGATGAAAAGGATCATCACCCAGGAGATCCCATCGCAGGTGATCAATTCACCGGTCTATACCTGGAATCCTGTCACCAACAAGGTGTTTGATGACAGGAATGAAATTGTGGCCACACCGGAACCTTCCGTGAGGTATGCCATGATACTCGACTACTTTCATGCACAGCAGAAGGTGGATCCCTATTATCAAGGTCTGAATACCTACCTGCTCCGCAGTTTTGAAAAGGATATGGAAGTACCGCTGGCTGATCTTGAGAACCTTTTTACGACCTATCTTTCATCGCCTGAAATGGGGAAAATAGCAGGGGTGATCAGGAATCGCCTGGGGCGTGACCTGGAGCCTTTTGACATCTGGTATGATGGCTTCAAGACCCGCACGTCTATTCCTGCGGAGACCCTGGATAAGGTAACCCGGAAAAAGTATCCCAACCCGGAAGCTGTGCAGCAGGATCTGCCTAATATACTTGTCAAACTGGGATTTAACCGGGACAAGGCCCTTTCAATTGCATCCAAAGTACAGGTGGATCCGGCACGCGGATCGGGGCATGCCTGGGGAGCAGAAACACGCGAGCAGAAATCCTTGCTCCGGACCAGGATCTCCGCCGATGGCATGGATTACAAGGGTTATAATATCGCGGTGCATGAATTCGGACACAATGTTGAACAGACCATCAGCTTGCACAACGTGGATTATTACCTGCTTCATGGTGTACCCAATACGGCTTTCACCGAAACCCTGGCTTTCCTGTTCCAGAAGAATGATCTGGCGCTGCTGGGTATAACAGGTAACAATGCAATGCAGGAGTATTACAATAATCTCGACAATGCCTGGGGCCTTTATGAGATTATGGGCGTGTCGCTGGTGGATATCGGAATCTGGAAATGGCTGTATGCCAATCCGGGAGCCAATCCGGAATCATTGAAGGAGGCTGTGAACAATATCGCGAAAGATATCTGGAACCGGTATTATGCACCGGTCCTTGGGATGAAGGACCAGCCCATACTGGCCATTTATTCACACATGGTGAACTCGCCCCTGTATTTACCGAATTACGCCTATGGTCATATCATTGAATTTCAGCTGACCGATTACCTGAAAGACAAGGATTTTGCCAGCGAAGTGGAACGCATGTATAGTTTGGGCCGCCTTACACCCCAGCAATGGATGAAGGATGCCGTCGGCAGCAGTATCTCGGTGCAGCCGATTATAAATACCATAAATGATGCATTATTGAAAATTGTAGAGACGCATTGAATGCGTCTCTTTTCATTGCAATGCGTATCTATGTTTTTTAATGATCACGATATCCGCCCGGAGAGCCGCTGGGAGGTCTTACTCCCGTAGGCATACCGCCCGGGAAGTTGCGGCGGAATTCACCGGGCTGGTCTTGCTGCTGTTGCTGTGAAGCCTGCCCTGCCTTGGATCTTAAATTATAAGTGAACAGTACCAGGAAGTAGCGCCTGTAGGTGTTCACTCTTGTATCCTGTATGTAGGTTGCAGTTACATACCGGTTGATGCTCTTATTCTGATCGAGAATATCATAGGCTCCCACCTTTAGCTCAGCTGCCTGGTTCTTCAGGAACTTTTTTCCGATGCTGGCATTCCATACCATGTATTTTTCATTGTAGCCCTCATAAAGCCCCTTGTTGTATTGCGCGACCACATCGGTATTAAAAGTGATCCCCTTCCACAATACCAGGTTAAGCTTTGCGCTGGCCGACTGGTACCAGTATTCCTCATCTTCCTGCGTAACAATGGCATTTTTTATTTTAGTATAGCTGGAAGTGTAAGACAAGGTAAAATCTACATTTGAGCTGATATTGCTGGTGACAATAAGACTGTTCATCAGATTGTAGGAATTGGACCTGTTGATCAGTGATCCTGCGTATTCGGGAGATTGGGAATAACCGCCTCCGGTAACCAGACTCACATTGCTTTTGATGGGCTTAACGAAGTAGCTCAGGTTGATCATGGTGTTGACCGATACGGAATGATCCAGGTTAACGGGATACGTTATCTGCCCGCCGGGATAAAGCGTCACATCAATTCCTTCGGGGCGCACAATGGTATCACCACCGGCATAAATGGTCTTATAGGTCATTACATCCGAAGTGTAGCCTCCCATCAGGAAAATGAAGGCATTGAATCCTGATGTGGGATTGGCATAGGAAAAGTTTGACATCAGCCGGTTGCTGTATTCCTGTTTCAGATCGGGATTGCCTGTCCTGAGCCGTAAACGGTTGGAATTATCAATGGCGGTCTGCAGCTCCGTTACAGAGGGCGCATCGGTACGCGTCCTGTAGAAAATCCGCAGGTTGGTAATGTCGGAGAACTTATAATTGATCATAAAATTCGGAAGTAAATTCTGAAAGGTTTCAGTCACATCCGTTTTGTTCGGGTAGGTTTGTGTACCTTTCAGATGAGCCCTTTCATAGTTAATGCCGGCAGAAAAATTCAGCTTGTTTTTCTTGAACAAATAGGACACACCGCCTCTGTTGGTTGTGTAATTGTTTTCATATACATTGGACAGGGAATCGAGACGCCCCAGGATCTCGGATTCATCAGCCAGACCAAAAAGCTCCTTTTCGTAATTGCTTCTCCTGAAATTATTGTTGTAATTCAATTGCAACTGACCATTTTTCCCCAGGGGTTCCGTATAATTCAGGTTTGTGTTCAGACTGAGGTTTTTGGTTGTTTCATCGGAAAACTGGTTATCAGGAACCGAATCAATGGAAGCCAGCTGAGAATTTTCAGAGTTTCTGTCATCGAATGAAACGGAAGACCTCACGGATAAAGTCCGGCCTTTTTTCAGGAACTTATGTCTCCAGGTCATATCGTTGCCGATATTGTAACCTGCAGCATCGGTCTGGCTGAAGTTCATGGTTTGTGAATTCACTCCTCCACCAGAAATCAATCCGAGGGAATTACTTCCGGAAGTATTGTCCTGTGCGCTGAACCGCGGTACAATGATCAGTGAGTTAAGGGTGTCAATATTGTATTCTATGCGCATATTCACCCGGTGATTGTAATTTTTGGATGTAACATAACTTGAATCCTGCGATAAATTTCCCTCATCGATCATAAGGTATTCCGTATTGGACCTGGTTATTCGTGTATTCTCAGAGGAGTTGAAGAAATAGCTGCCGGAGACGGAAGCTTTTTTACCCCAGTTATCCTGGTAATTAAACCCGAATGAACTGTTTGTGCTGATTCCGCTTTGTCCGCCAAAGGATCTTCCGCCAAAACCTCCCCGCATTCCCTGGCCACCGCTTGAACCGACCAGATCCTGCATGGCAAAGTTCTGCTGATTGATGTTGTTGGTCATGCCGGTAAAGGTAAACCTGCGAGGTCCGCTGAAAAGGTTCAGATTGCCTGCCGCCAGGTATTTGTCATCGAAATTGGATCCGACAGTTGCTTTGCCAAACGTGCTGTACTTGCTTCCCCTCCGGGTAATAATGTTAATCGTCCTGGAGGACTCGCCATCATCAAAACCGGTGAGTTCTGCCTGGTCGCTTAATTTATTAAATACCTGTACCCTGTCGATGACATCGGCAGGCAGGTTTTTAAGTGCTACCGAAGGGTCATCGCCGAAGAATGGCTTGCCGTCAACCAACACCTGTTTGACTTCTTCGCCACGTGCTTTGATGGTGCCGTTTTCCACGGTTATACCGGGCATTTTCTTCACCAGGTCCTCGGCGTTGGCGTCAACATTTACCTTAAAGGCATCAGCTGCCATGGAGGTTGTGTCGCCCTTTTGCACAGCCGTTCCCTGACCAACGACCACAACTTCGTTTAACACTTTGCTTTCCATGGCCAGGCTGATGGTACCCAGGTCGGTGGTATTGGTTTTCAGTTCAATAACCCGGGATTCCCGCTCATAATTGATGCTTTGGATGGTAAGACGGTAGGATTTCCGTTTGAGATTTGACATACGGAATTTACCATTCACATCAGTGGTGGAAGCCTCCCTTTGTGTGGAGTCATTCAGGTCGGTAAGAAATACAAATGCACCAATGACCGGCTGGTTATCGTTTTTATCAATGATTGTTCCGCTAACCCTAAAACTTTGAGCATGTGAAGCAGTGAAAAATGAAAACAGGAAAGCCAGAATGAATAAACTCCTTTTGTAGGAAGTTTTTGACATAAACGAATGTTTTAATGTGTGTTAAAAATAATTCAGGTGTAAAAGTATGCTGTGCCAATCCGGAAAACAAACGAAATATACCAACACCTCACATTTATAGATATATACCCTGATTCAATAAACATACGGCTGTGTACTTTGCGGAAATTTCATGAATTGATATATATTAGACGAACATTATTGCATGCATTATGATAAAACATATTATCGTAATCGGATTGGGGGGATTCATCGGGAGCGTGGCAAGGTACTTCCTGTCAGGGCTTAATCTGAAATATGATTTTTTGTCCATTCCGATAGGTACCCTGAGTGTAAATATAATCGGGAGCCTCATCATCGGATTTCTCACCGGCATAGCTGAGAAAAGTGACCTGCTTACCACGGAATGGCGGCTTTTTCTGATGGTTGGCATATGCGGCGGATTCACTACATTCTCTTCGTTTACCAATGAAAACCTCATGCTGATGCACAACGGACAGTTCCTGGCGGTTTTATTATATACCTCATTGAGTGTAATATTTGGGTTCCTGGCAGTTTATTTGGGTTATAATCTTACTAATTTGCTTTAATATGGAAAACTCCGAAAACAGCATTCTTAAGATCTATGCAAGCAGTACAGATAAGATCGGTTCCAAATTGCTATATGAACATATTGTCTACCTGGCCAAGGAAAGAGGCATATCCGGTGTTACTGTCTATCGCGGCATTATGGGCTATGGATCGAGCAGCAGCCATATCAGCTCTTCGAGGTTCTGGGAGTTGACTGAAAAGCTTCCGGTAATGATTGAGATCATTGACAGAACGGAAATGCTGGAGCTCTTTTACCACCTGATTGAACCGGACCTGGTTAAAATGCCCAAAGGTTGCCTGGTATCCATGGAACCTGTGCTCATAAAGCTGCAAAAACAGGGAGGTAAGTAGGCTTAATTATCTCTTGCCAATATAGCTCGCGCACCAGGCAGCCATATTTTCCCCGTCCACGGCAGATGAAACAATGCCCCCGGCATAACCCGATCCTTCACCAGCGGCAAAAAGATTGGGAATGCGAACATGACTCCCCGTTTCCGGATCCCTGGGAATCCGCACAGGTGATGAAGTGCGGGATTCAACTCCCACGATCACGGCGTCACGCGACAGGAAACCCCTCATTTTTTTATCGAAGATTTTAAATCCTTCCTGCAGGTTCCTCTTCACGAAGTCAGGCAACCATTCATGCATGGGAGATATCACTGTTCCGGGCAGGTACGAACATACGGGCAGGTCCTGTGACGGACGGTTGCTGATAAAGTCGGTTAACCTCTGCGCCGGCGCTCTTTGTCCATTGTGTACCTGCCGGTATGCTTTCTGTTCAACTAGTTCCTGCAGACGCAACCCGGCCAGTCCCTCCATGTTCTGATAGGATCTGAAATCCGAAGGTATGACCTGCACCACAATGCCCGAATTGGCGAAAGCCGAATCGCGCCCGGAGGCCGACATGCCGTTTACCACGATTTCGGATTCAGCCGTTGCCGAAGGAACAATCTGGCCCCCGGGACACATGCAAAATGAATAAACACCACGGTCATTGACCTGTTCAACCAGACTGTAGGCAGCAGCCGGCAAATACCTGTCCTTTCTGCCATGATACTGGATATTGTCGATCAGTTCCTGCGGATGCTCAACCCTGATTCCCATGGCAAAAGGTTTCGTTTCGATCAAAACACTTTTGGCATTGAGCAGGTAGTAGACATCCCGGGCTGAATGCCCGGTAGCAAATACATAAGCCCTGCCTTTGATTTTCTCTTGCTTATCTGTCAGTACATGGGTTATGAGGCCGCCTGACATTCCGAGATCGCTTACCCTGGTGTTGAAAGAGATCGTGCCCCCGGCATTGATGATGGTGTTTCGGATCCGGGTAATTATTTCCGGCAGTTTATCGGATCCGATATGGGGATGAGCCTCATACAGGATGCTTTCATGGGCTCCGTGAAAATACAGGATTTCAAGGATGCGGCTGATATCACCCCTTTTCCGGGATCGTGTATAGAGCTTTCCATCAGAGTATGTGCCTGCTCCCCCTTCACCAAAACAATAATTGGATTCCGTATTCAGGATGTGGTTGTTCTCGAGAAGATCGATATCCAGTTTTCGTTCGTGGGCTGTTTTGCCCCGCTCGAGCAATACAGGTCTGTAGCCCAATTCGATCAGGCGGAGTGATGCAAACAGGCCCGCCGGTCCTGCCCCGATGACTACGACTTCGGGTTTGTCATGTACATCCTGGTAATGGAATGTGTTTTCAACCGGGGATGAGGCTTCCTCGCCGATAAATACTTCAAATGAAATGTTAATTCGGATATTTCTGGCGCGGGCATCCACAGATTTCCGGATAATCCGGATCGCTGTGATATCGAACGGCGATATGCCGAGTTCCCCGGCTACAACAGGCAGGTACGATTCTTCCGAATAGGCCTGTGCTGGCGATAATATAAGTGAAACTTCCTTTCTCAATGGGACCGGATAAACCGCTAAGATAATCAGGAGATGACATTATTCAAAATGCAACGTAATCATAAACATCCTGGAATAGAGATGATCAATGGCATCCGTAAAAACAGCGTCCTCCGGATCCGGAATGATAACCTCACCGTGCTTATTGATGCTGGTCCGTAAAACGTCCCTGATCCCTACAGAGTATTTAAATTCAACAGCAAATTTGAAATACTGCAAATAGAAATCCATCCCGACGCCTATTTCATAATAAAAATCAAGAGGTCTTACCAGCACAAGGTTGTTTTCTTTCCGCGATCGTCCCCATGTTTTTTTTGTAGCAGCCAGATCAATACGGGTGTTCATTCCGCCGATCACAAAAGGTCTGAAATTATTAAGCCGCAAGGATTTGTATTTCAAAAGAAACGGAAATTCAAGAAAGTTGGATTCAACCCGTACGGGATTATCTTCAGGATCTATAAGCGCGCTTTGCGCATCAGTAAGCATATAATTGATTTCCCTTACTCCTCCGAATGCTATACCAGGTGTAAAGCGCAAATCCATGAAATCATTCAGGCGGAGATTCGACAGCGCATGCACATGAAATCCGGGCCTCAGCAGGGAAACTTCGGTATAAATTCCCGAGTCGACTGCCATCCTTGAACTTCGGATGTTGAAATCCATGGTGTTCACACCCAGTGAAAACCCAAAATGGAGCCATTTGTCATCATGGTTGGGATCAAACCGTACCTTTTCCTTTTGCGCGTTGAGGAGAAGGGGATAGAATGCCAGCAGGAGAATAAATCGTTTCAATATTTGGCGTGCTATATTCAGGATTAATAACGTGGAGGGTGCAAAAATAGTATTTTGGAATAAATCTGCAATTTGTAATTTGCAACCTCAATCCATAAAATTAGTATTTTAGCATCCTTTTCAAAACAATTTAATTAATTGTAACATGTACCCTGTGAAATACCTGTCCGACTTCACCAGTAATGTCTTTATGAAAATGGGATGCAGTGAACCGGATGCCTTGCGGATTGCCGAAGTGTTCATGGCTGCCGAGTTGCGTGGACTACCATCACATGGCATATTGCGGATAAAAGATTATTACCAGCTGTGGAAAGCCGGCCGTATTAATGTAAAACCGGATGTTCGCGTGGTGCATGAAACTCCGTCAACTGCTGTTGTTGACGGAGACGGGTGCGTGGGTATGGTAGCTGCCGTGCAGTCGATGGAATTGGCCATTTCAAAGGCAAAGACGGCTGGAACCGGTTGGGTATCCACACGCAACTCAAACCATTACGGTATTGCCGGATATTACGCCATGATGGCTCTGAAGCACGATATGATAGGCATATCCATGACCAATGCCAATCCCCAGGTGGCGCCTACATTCTCAGTAAGTCCCATGCTGGGTACCAATCCTATTGCTGTTGCCATACCGGCCGGTCAGCAGCCTCCCTTTGTGGCGGACTTCGCAACGACCCCTATCGCCCGTGGAAAACTTGTTGTGGCTGAAAAGAAAGGAGAAAAGGTACCCTTTGGTTTTGTTCAGGATAAAAACGGGATCCCTTCTGATGATCCTGCCGTATTAAAAGCCGGAGGATCCATGCTTACCCTGGGCGGCGATTATATTCACGGCAGTCACAAAGGATTCTGCCTCAGCGCCATCGTGGACATATTTTCGGCTGTATTTTCCGGTGCTAATTTTGGACCGTTTGTCCCGCCTTCCGTTGCTTACCTTCCGGTACTGGATAAGAAGGTGGGAGAGGGGACAGGCCATTTCTTCGGGGCCATGCGCATTGATGCCTTTCAGGATGCATCAAGCTTCAAATCCTCCATGGATGAATGGATCACGACATTTCGCCATTCAAAGCCGGCTCCCGGCCAGGAAAAAGTTCTCATACCCGGTGATCCGGAACGGGAGAAGGAAGCCCGCATCCGGAAGGAAGGAATTGCGGTTCTGCCGGCGGTTGAGAAGGAGATGAAGGAGATTGGGGAGGAGCTGGGAGTGGAGTTTGTTAGTAATGAGTAATGAGTGATGAGCGGGTTATGGGTTCGGGGTGTGAACTCCCAATCTCATGCCCAAATCCCACTTGTCACTCATTACTCATTACTTGTTTTTCATAAATCCCTGCTTCTCCAAAACCTCAAGCAGCTTTTTTGAAAATGCCACATTGTCCTTCCTAGTATACCGCTTTTCAGTGAATATCTGTGCCAGCGTTTCCAGTTTGTTCTCCTCCAGCAGCTTTGCCGTAAGAGCGGAAGATTCTTTTTCGGAATACAGCCTGTCAATATCCGCCGTTGAGTAATTCCTGTACTTTTCATGATGTACCACAGCTTCAACAGGGAGTCTGTCCGTTAATCCGGGCTGCTCATCCGGGTAACCCATGACCAGGGTGGTAACGGGAATGACACCGTGCGGGAGATCAAGGATTTCGATAATTTTTTCTGCATTGTAGAGGGTCGTTCCCAGGTAACAAATACCCAGTTTGTATTCCTCGGCTGCAAGCGCGCAGTTTTGCGCTGCCAGCAATGCATCAATGGCACCCGTCATGAATGACAGGAAATTATCATACCCTGGATCGGCTTTACGCAGCCTGCACCAGGTATTAAACCTGTTGAAATCAGCACAGAAGGTCAGCACCATAGGCGCATCTTTTACCATATTTTGCCTGAAATGAACCTCCCAGAGTTTTTCTTTCTGCGACGGGTCAGTAGTAACTATAATACTGTATACCTGCATATTACCAGTTGTTGAAGCCCTGGTGGATGCATGAAGAATTTCCTGCAATAGGGCATCGCTTATCGGTTCGCTGCTGTATCTGCGGATACTTCTATGATTATTGATCAGGTCGGGCATAGCTGTTTTAATATTTAGCCATAAAAATACCTGATTCCTTTGAATAACATGATAGAATTATTACTTTTCGCTTGTTGAAATATACTTTGAAAGAAATCATATTCTTGTTGTTCACACGTTATTTTGTGTGTTAATTTTACCATCAACAAATTAGAAGCCCATGATTTTCAAGGCGGCTTTGGTAGAGAATCTGAAAGTGTCGGTGAGTTCCGTGAAAACCAACAAATTGCGGACAGTTCTTACGATGCTGATCATTGCTTTTGGTATCATGGCTTTGGTAGGAATCCTCACAGCCATTGATTCCATAAAGAGCACGATCACCAAACAATTTGCCACCATGGGCGCCAATACGTTTTCCATCGAAAGCAGGGGATTTTCGGTTCAGATCGGCAAAAGCAGGTATCGTAAGAAAAACCACCCGTATATCACCTTCCGCCAGGCGCGTGAGTTCAAGAAGAGGTTTGATTTCCCGGCGCGGGTTTCGGTTTATACGACCGCATCCTTTATGTCCACGGTGAAGTACAAATCGGAAAAGACCCATCCCAATGTCAGCGTTATTGGTTCTGATGAAGATTACCTTTTCACTGCCGGCTTTGAACTTGAAAATGGCAGGGAAATTTCATACCAGGATGTGCTGATGAACCGGAATGTTGTGTTGATTGGCGTGGATATTGCCAAGAAGATCTTTAAAAACCAGGAAGATCCGGTTGGTAAGAAAATATCCATTGGCCCGGGCAAATACACCGTCATTGGCGTGCTTAAAAAAAAGGGTTCGAGTATAAACAGCAGCGATAACATTTGCATCGTTCCCTATACCAATGTCAGACAGTACTTCCCGTCGCCACGGCAGGATTACACCATCAATGTTTCACCCAATGCAGAGGCGCTCGCCGAGGCCGCGGAGGGATATTCCGAGGCCTTGTTCCGGTCGGTCCGCCGTTTGAATGTGATTGATGAGACTGATTTCAACATCATCAGGAGCGATTTTCTTTCCAATATATTCAAGGATCTTATCGGTATTGTACTGGTTGCGGCAACCATTATCGGGGTGGTCACCCTTTTCGGTGCGGCCATCGGCCTGATGAATATCATGCTGGTTTCCGTTACCGAGCGCACTGCAGAAATCGGGATCAGGAAGGCATTTGGCGCTCAGAGCAATATCATCAAACAGCAATTCCTTTTTGAAGCCATCCTGATATGTCAGTTTGGAGGGATTTTGGGGATAGTATTAGGAATTCTCGTCGGAAATATTGTATCTTTAATCATGAAATCTGACTTCCTGATACCGTGGTTGTGGATGGTTGCAGGCATTGTATTATGTTTCATAGTCGGATTGGTATCGGGTTATTACCCTGCGCAAAAAGCATCACGTCTCGATCCGATTGTAGCATTGCGGTATGAATAATTTATTAATTTCATTATACCATGAAAGAATTGATCATCAAAAAGACAACGAATACTCCTAGTATAAATTTCAATCCGGAAACAGGTGTTATGAAAATTGAAGGCAGATCAATACCTGAAAATCCGGGTGATTTTTTTGATCCTCTTATCGAATGGCTGGAGGATTATTTTGAACATCCTGTTGAAGTTACCCGGTTCGAAATGAGCCTGGAATATGTCAACAGCGGATCATCCAAATACCTGCTCGGGATCTTTCGCATTTTGAAGAAAAAGCATGATGATGGAAAACAATGCTCGATCAGCTGGTATTATGAAGAGGATGATGAGGCTATTTTCAGCCTGGGTGAACATTACCGGAACACGGTTAAGGTTCCGTTCAACCTCATTGAATACATACAATAAGTAACGGCTGACCTGTTTATCAGGTATATCTCACTGCCTCCGCGGGATTTACGTTGGCTGCCTGCAATACCCTGAGACTGACCGTCAGCAGGGCTACAAACAAAGAAATAAAAAGTCCCGCGATAAATATCCACATCTGTATTTCGGTTTTGTAGGGAAATGATTGCAGCCATTTGTTCAAAACATAGATGGCAACCGGCGCAGCAATGATATTGGCCAGCAATATCCAAACCGAAAACTCACGCGTAAACATAAAAACTATATGATCGGCCGAGGCACCTGCAATTTTGCGAATGCCAATTTCCCGGGTACGGGTTTGTGTGAGGAATGAGGACAGACCTAACAGTCCAAGTGCCGCAATGATAATGGTGAGGATGGCAAAAGTTTCCGTCAGCAGGCTGATGCGTTTCTCGCCCTGGTAAAATTCCCGGAGGTTCTCATCGAGGAATTTGTACTGAAAGGGGTACTGATCATTGAATTGCTGTCTTACCTTATCAATATATTCAATGGTCTGCTTATTATTGATACCGGTGATGCGGATATTGGCAAAGAAATGAAAACGATCCTGGTCGTTCAGTTGAATTACAACAGGTTCTAATGGATTACGCATGGATGCATAATGGAAATCCCTGACAATGCCGATGATCTTGCCATCACGAACAGTATTTCCTTCAATATCAACACCATTCATAAACCGTTTACCAATGGCACTTGCATAATTGCCCCCTGTCCTGCTGGCGGAATCGATCCAGCCGAACTTTCGTGCGGCGGTTTCATTGATTACAAAGGCTTTTTCAATGTCGGATTTCATGTTGCGGTCGTAATTTCTTCCTTCAATGATTTTCATGCCCATTAATTCGAGATAATCATAATCCGCATAGAAGTTGTTTATCGCCCTGTCCACCATGGAACCACTGTCACCTTCAATGCGCATGACCTGAATACCCATTCCATATCCCGGATTGCCCGATGAAAAAGCGACCCCCTTGATGGCGGGATTCTTCAGCAATTCCTGCTTGAAAGGCTCCAGGCTCTTTTTAAAGGTTGTATCTCGCATTTCCATGACAATAAGGTTCTCCTTGTCGAATCCCAGATCCGAATTCTGCATGAACCTGAGCTGGGAACCAATGATGATGGTGCCGGTAATCATGACAACTGAAATGGTGAACTGAAAAACAACGAGCGCTTTGCGCAACATTCCGTTGCCTCCTTTGGTGTCGTTTTGTCCCTTGATTACATTAACCGGGTCGAACGACGAAAGGTAGAACGCCGGGTAGCTACCTGAGATCAGACCTACAAGTACAGCAAGAGCTGCAATTCCTGCAATGATCCAGGGTGTCCACAATACTGAAAAATCAAGACTCTTGTTGGCGATCATATTGAAGACCGGGAGCAGAACCCGGCTTAACAATAAAGCCAGCAGGGTGGAGAAAACCGCGATGACCATGGATTCCGTCAGAAATTGCCTGATCAGCAGTTTTCGCTGAGCGCCCGCGATTTTTCGCATGCCGGTTTCTTTGGACCGTTTCGCGGAACGGGCTGTGGCCAGGTTCATGTAATTGATGCTGGCAATGATCAGGATCAGTATTGCCACAATGGTAAAAACATAGATGTATTTGATATTGCCTGCAGGTTCGTCATAACCGAGATCGGATGAATAATGATGTACCCTGGCCAGGGGTTTGGCCATCAGTGTGAAGGAACCGTTGATCTGCTCCCCGATCGATTTCATGTACTTGTCGTAAAACGCGGGAAACTTTTCCAGTATCGGTTCAAAACGGGCGCCTTCCTTGAGCATCACGTAAGAGTATATGCCGATATTCCAGAAAGAACCGGCGCTGCGGTCGTTAAAACGTTCTGCACCCACGATCTCACGAAAAGTGGCAGCAGAAAGCAGTCCGTCAAATTTCAGGTGAAGATTGCCCGGCAGGTCCTCAATCACCCCCGTTACTTCGTATAAATTGCCTTCTACTGATTTTATGGTCTGCCCGATGGGATTGTCATCTCCAAAGTACTTCTCAGCCATTGATTCTGTGAGAACAAGTGTATAAGGCCTGCTCAGTGCGGTAACCGGATCACCTTTGATCATGGGATGTGTAAAAACCCTGAAAACGGTGGAATCACAAAAATAAATACTGTCCTCCTGGAATTCCCGCTCTCCGTATTTCAGAAAAAGTGTACCGGCAGGTGCCATACGAACATATTCCTCTATTTCGGGATATTCATCTTTCAGTGTAGGGGCAAGCGGAATCTGGGTGGCTGCGAAAAGATCATCCTTCCCGTTAATGACAAAGTGCGACTCGAGCCGGAAAATGCGTTTGTGGTTGATGTGCGACTTATCATAGGTCAGTTCATCAATGATGTAGAGGGCGATGAAAATGGCCGCTGTAATACCAATGGCCAGACCGGCAATATTAAGAAGTGTATAAAATTTATCCCGCGTGATATTGCGCCAGGCAGTGATGAAGTAATTTTTCAGCATGGTAGAATCAGATTGGGTTACAAACTATAAGACGACTGTAGTGCGCTGAAGTTACAACAAATCTGATTTCATTGTATAAACTATCTATTTTGCTTCTGTTTCTAACGAGCATTTGTTGAGTACCACATCCATCAGGTAACCCGTGCAGATTCCTTTGACGTTTACCTGAATACCTGTTCTAATCAGCACCGTATCAATGGATTCTTTCTCAAAACTACATATTACACCGGCAACAGCGTCACCCTCCTTCAAATAAACCGAAATTCCCAGCGAGTCTGAAGAAACCGATTCAACTGTGCCGGACACAAGAAGAATCTTATCAAGATAAAGTGCATTGGCTGCATTTTCATCTGCTTCAAACGATTGTAGAAGCCCTGAAGATGTTAATGCATAATCCGGCTTTTCTGAGGATACATTCATGCCGGATTCCCGGAAAGCATACCTCCAAATGAAAAAAGCAACTATCAGGACAACCACCAGAATCGCCGGAAGATATTTGAGCTTACCTTTCATCGGGTTGTATTTAATTGGATGCATAGGTGCCATCCACTGTGACCTTGACTTCTTTGGCAATTTTATTCTCCACAACGGCAGGTATGGCAATGCCATAATCCGAGGGTTTGACAATAAATTCAGCCCGGGCGGTGACGGCGGCTCCTTTTACCTCGATGGTTCCCTGGGTGGTAATGGATTTTGTCACATTGTGAATGGTCAGGTCGCCTGTAACTTCAGCGGGGTATACACCATCTTTCTTATAATCAACGGCAGCATTGTTTGTTATTTTTCCTTTAAAAGCGGCTTTCGGATATTTGTCCGATTCCATGTAATTCTCATTAAAATGCTCCTGCATGAGGGCAATCTTAAATTCAAAGGATTTCACCAGCAGGTTGAATCCGAGTTCACCGGTGGCGGGATCCAGAATACTGACAGCCTGCCGGTTATGGGCTTCAATATCTTCCATGGGTGTGTGGGAATAAAACCAGACATGGGTGTTTTTGGATACTAGTTTTTGCGCATTCTGTATTTGAAAAATTCCCAGCAATGCGAGTATTAGGATTCCTGATTTCATTTTGTATTGGATTGTTTTAGTAAAGCAATATAACAAAGCAAAGTGAAAAAGGATCATTTCAGGGCAAAAACCCTTGAAATGTTAAATCCCAGGTGTATTCCGCCATCCTTCCAGGTTCCTTTAGTTTCACCGATGAATCCTTTTTCGATCATCGCCAGGGAGTTAGTCAGTAAAATTGTAAAAACATGTCCGCCGGTTTCAATGTCAACGCCAAAGGAAAGGGGATTGAAAGTTTCCTCACTCTGGAAATCATGGCGGGGAGGTATTATGTAATAGTACTCCGCATTGAGAGAGAAACGTCGGGTAAGTTTAAATCTTGCACCGCCGCCAACGGCCCACACATCATTCGGATCCAGCTCCGTGTCCACCATATTGCGGTGAACATAAGTAGGATTGATTTCCAGTGAAAATCTTTCGTTGAATTTTCTGGCGACAAGCACTTGCTGCACATAGCTCACACGATCCCAGAAATTAAGGGAACCGGGGCCGGTCCATTTCAGCGAGTTAACGGCTGAACTGGCAAAATAGGACAGGGAAACCGGCATGTTCCTGTCGCCTTTTGATTGTCTTAGAACAGAAAATTTAAGAAACCCGTCAAATGTTTTTTCATAGGTTCCCCGACCGATACCCAGCATTACCCAGTCGGTTATTCCGTATTCCAGGCTGAAATGTATATTGGCCTGGTCAAGTCCCCACAGGTTATAAGCTCCGGTATTGAGCTGCCCGAAGCGGTGAGAGATCCGGAAGTCCAGCTGGCCGCCGGGCATCCTTTCAATGGAGTGGCCATTGAGAATGCGGGTGGATTTGAACGTCGCAGTTGCGTATTCAGTTGAATTATCGGTGGCTTCCTCCAGAAGCTGATCCATGTCCTGGGCACACAATACCCCTGAAACCAGGGTCATGAACATGCTTATCAGCAGAGTTACTCGGGCTTTCATAGGGTGTTGCATTAATTGTTTGGAGCTCCTGTATCGATCCATTTTTGCACAAGGGCAAGGTTGCAGTCCTGGAGTTTGGCAGCCCCCATGGGCATAGGGGAGAAACCGCCGCTGTGGGAGATGCTTCCGTAAAGGCTTCCGTCATCAGCATGTATTTTCACATCGGCATAATCCTCGAGGCGGATATTACCTCCAAGGGACGAATTGCTGTTGCTATGACAGCCGTAACAATAACTTTGCAGCAGTGGTTGAACCGACAGACCAAAAGTGACATTGGAAGTGTCACAAGGATTTCCCAGCTGCGGATACAGGTATTCCTCGCTGTCGTAGTAGCAGGCCGGTGCAAGCATTATGACACATATGACAAGAACCGGAAATAATAAATATTTCATGGTGAATTAGTTATTTGCGACACCCTGTTCGATCCACAATTCAATCTTCCGGATACTGCAGGCATCCAGATTGAATGAAGGGGGCATGGGCTGGAAACCGCTGGTTCTGTTAATTACTCCTGTAAGAACGGGTGTGCCGTTCCGCAGGGTTTGCGCCTGTAAGGCCACCAGGGCATATCCCCCGAGGTCAACACCACCGCTTGCCAGGGTTGAGTTGTGACAACCGGTGCAGTTTCCCAGAAGTACAGGATTTACCTGTGATGAGAAACTGATGGTCCCTGTAGTGTCGCATTCATTATCGGGGCAATCGCTGTTTTGCGCACCGTCCACGATCCATTGCCTCAACGCGGCGATCTGAGCGGAAGTCAGTGGTGGCCTGGGCGAAGGTGGCATGCGGTCGTCCCCTGTTTCGGTAACAACCTTATAAATCTCGCTGTCATTGGGATCAAATGGCTTAATCCCGTCCTGCATGATGGAACTGTAGCTTGTCAGAACATAACCATCCTCATGGGTTATGGCATCGTGACATCCGGTGGTCCCGCAGGTTGATACCATCATGGGCAGGATATCCTGCACAAAGCAGATTTCGTCATTGCCTCCGCCTCCGTTCCCGCCGTTGCAGTTTGTTTCAAGGGCTCCCTGTGCTATCCAGACCTGGATTATCGTGCGCTGCTCCAGGGTAAGCGGCCGGTCAGGGGGCATCATGTGTTCGCCGTTAATATCCGTAAGGACCTTATACAACTCACTTCCCCTGGGATCGCCGGGATTTACGGCCTGCATGATGGATTGGTAAGTGCTGACATCAAAACCTTCTTCGGCTGAGCCGTTCCCGTGGCAGCCCGTCATGCCGCATGAGGTCTGAAGAACAGGCAAAACCTCAGTTTCAAAACATACGGTATCCAGTTCACCGATACCGGTGGGATCGTGGGTGCAGGAAGAAAGTGATACGAAAAGGAAGAAGGTCAGGAAGATTAAGGAGAGCAAGACATTCTTGAGGTGAATCGGATGCATACCTGTAATGATTAATTCCTTTTTAAAACGATTAAGGATTTATATTAGTATATGTAAATATATATGAATATGGAATACAATTATCAGGTAAATTTATAAAGGACATGACACTAATTTAAATAAAAAAACCCCAAAGGCAAATAACCTTCGGGGTTCATTCTTTTTTCCTTAAAACCTTTGGCCTTTTAGCCTTTGGACTTATTTCACCGTATTCATGTGAGCTATCATATCCAGAAGCTTGGAGGAATAACCCCATTCGTTGTCGTACCAGGCAACGATCTTAACGAAATTGGCGTTGAGCATGATTCCGGCTTTTGCATCGAATATGGAGGTGCGGGAGTCACCGATAAAATCACTGGATACCACCTCATCTTCGGTATAACCGAGAATGCCTTTCAATGTGGTTTCCGAGGCTTTCTTCATAGCAGCCTTAATGGCGTCGTAATCGGTAGCTTTTTCCAGGCGGCAGGTAAGGTCAACAACAGAAACATTCAGGGTGGGCACCCGGAAAGCCATGCCTGTAAGTTTGCCTTTCAGTTCGGGTATAACTTTGGTGACAGCCTTGGCGGCACCTGTAGAGGACGGTATAATGTTGCCGGAAGCTGCGCGTCCGCCTCTCCAGTCTTTGGCTGAGGGACCGTCAACAGTTTTCTGGGTAGCGGTTGTTGAATGAACGGTGGTCATAAGGCCTTCAACAATACCGAAATTGTCATGCAGAACCTTGGTTACCGGTGCAAGGCAGTTTGTTGTACAGGAAGCATTGGATATAATGTCCATTTCTTTCTTATAGGTAGTATGGTTTACACCCGGTACAAACATAGGGGTATCATCTTTTGAAGGTGCTGACAGAATGACTCTTTTAGCGCCTGCCTTGAGATGGGCTTCCGCTTTTTCACGGGTTAAAAACAAACCGGTGGATTCAATAACGTATTCTGCTCCGACTTCGTTCCATTTCAGGTTGGCCGGATCTTTCTCGGCAGTAACGCGAATTGTATTTCCGTTAACGACAAGGTGGCCGTCCTTCACTGAAACGGTGCCTTTGAAACCACCATGGATGGTATCATACTTGAGCATATAAGCCATGTATTCAACATCGATCAGGTCATTGATTCCCACGATATCGATATCATTCCTGAGAATAGAAGCTCTGAAGGCGAGCCGGCCAATTCTACCAAAACCGTTAATACCTACTTTTATTTTTGCCATATCTATGTGTTAATTAATTGGTTATAAAAAGAAAAAGATTTGTCATTCACCAGAATGCAAATCTATAAAAAAATAGAGACTTCTGAAAAAGATTTAAGCGGAATTGCGAAGGGCAGGTGAAGTTAATTGGTTTGCAGTTCCCCTTCCTTGGTTATTTTCGGGGCTTTGTACCTGGCGTTCCGCACCCAGCCAAACCGGTAACAGACAAACAGGCTAAGGAAGAACTGGTTATTGTAATCGGTATACATGATCGGTATTTCCTTGGCAAAAGCATCGAAAACCATGCCCACCTCAATGGCATTGATCAACTGGTTTACCGAACTGTATTCAAAACTGAGGCCAGCTTTAGCATGTAATCCGGGATACAGCTTAATTTCATTGAATCCTTTCCACACAGGCGCACGACCTGCTATTTCCTTGATCTGGGGATGCTGAACAAACTCATATTTTTCGACTTTAGTATCGATGATATAAGCTTCGCCGTTATATATGCCGATAATGTAAAAGTTATAGTAAATGGGCTTGGTGATCCCCAGACTGGGTCCGACACTTCCGTAATATTTCACAGCCAGGCTGCCCCTGTCCTCCTTGGAAAACACTTCACGCTGGTATCCGATGGAAGGCCTCAGGTTCAGGAAAAGGTTGGTTTTTCCATAAACGTATTTCCTGCTGCTGGCATATGAATAAGGAGAGGCAGATATTTTAACTTCCTTTGGATGTTTGATATAGGCGAAGTCGATATCGTAGATTACTTTGCTGAGGTAGGTCTTTCGTTGTCCGAAACGGAATCCGGCTCCAAAACCGTTTGAGTTCAGAGAAAGGGAAACACTCCTTTCATTCTGATACAGGATCTTTTCCTGCGTGTCAATTTCACCCTGAGCAAATCCCGCAATACAATACAATGTAAAAAGCAAAAAAACAACTGTTTTTTTCAATGGAAGACGTTGTTTAGTTAAATCTGCCGATACAATGAACTGCCGGAATTAACCACAAGATTAATGCCAAAATACGCTAGCTGTTTGGAGTGGCTGGCGCTTCAACTGTTTCCTGCGTATAAGCCGGGCAGATATTTTTTGTGCCGCTGCAGGCTACAAAGGTAAGAGCAATTAATGCTAAAAAAAACAGCGAAATAAAAAATTTTCTGGCATTCATGTTTTTTCTGTATTTATTGGATAAAATTAGAGAAAAAGGTTCAGAATTAAAATCATCAGCCGTTGTTTTCAGCCTGCTCAGTTTTGTTATCCATGACATAGGCCGGACAAACACTCTGATTGCAGGATACCGTCAAGGTGATCACAACTACAGCCATAATCAATACCAATACTACTTTTTTCATCGTTTGAATTCGTTAATGAACTTAATAACCTTTATGTATTACGGAAATCTGCCTGAGGGGTTACAAAATCAATAGATGCCATTTGATAAATAACTGGAAATTGGGGACGAATATTATCCGGAGGATTTCTAAAAAAACAAAGAGACGGGTTTGAAACCCGTCTCTACAATGTTGACATCTAATATTTCCGGTTATTCGTCGTATTCCTTCAGGATATCCTTCACCATTTCGGGGGATACTCTGCCGTAGGTTTTCTCTCCGACCATTACCACCGGAGCAAGTCCGCAAGCACCAACGCATCGCAGGCAGCTGATCGAGAATTTTCCATCCGAAGTGGTTTCACCAACATCAATCTTCAGGTTTTTCTTAAACTCGGCCAGCACATTCTCTGCGCCCCTTACGTAGCAGGCTGTACCGGTACAAACGGATATCGGATGTTTTCCCTTGGGTATCATGGAAAAGAATGAATAAAATGTTACTACACCGTATACTTTTGCCACGGGAACATTCAGCTCCCTGGCTACAACCTCCTGAACCTCCGCAGGCAGATAGCCAAAAGTATGCTGCGCTTTATGCAAGACATTGATGAGTTCACCGGGCAGATTATTGAAGGACTTGCATATTTCCCTGATGGTATCCACGTCCTTCTTCTTCAGTTCTACTTTAATTCTAGACATCTTATGTTTTCGCTTTAAGATTAATACCTGTCAAATGTAAATGATTTTTTTACTCTTGTCCACATAGTGCGTATGGAGAAGTTTATGCGATTTCTCACCCAGGGGTTTGCCCAGAAATTCCTCGTACAGTTTTATGATGTAAGGATTCTCATGGGATTTCCGGATGGGTTTGTTGGCATCCTCACGGTAGATCGCAGCAGTCCTCTTTTTCAGGATCTCAATATTCCCGTGATGCAGCGGCTGACCTCCGCCCCCTATGCAACCTCCCGGACAGGCCATAATTTCGATGGCGTGATAATTGCTTTTACCACTCCGGATATCTTCAAGAAGCTTTCGGGCATTGCCCAAACCGTGCGCGATACCTATCCTTATCGGGAGACCGTCGAAGTCAAGCGTTGCTTCACGTATTCCACCCATACCCCGTAATTCCAGGAAATCAACTTTTTCCAGTTTCTTTTTGGTAAATATCTCATAGGCAGTTCTGACGGCTGCTTCAATCACGCCTCCTGTTGCGCCGAATATTACTGCAGCACCTGTTGATTCGCCCAAAGGATTATCGAATTCCTCATCCGGAAGGCTGTGGAAATCTATATTTGCCTGCTTTATCAGGTGACCCAGCTCACGTGTTGAAATTGAATAATCCACATCGGGATTGCCATCCACCTTGAACTCATCACGGGTGCATTCATACTTCTTGGCCAGGCACGGCATTATGGAGACCACAACCAGGTCCTGGCGTTTTACCTGGATCTTGTCGGCAAAATAGGTTTTGGCAATTGAGCCGAACATCTGTTGCGGTGATCTTGCTGTTGAAGGTATCTCAAGCATGTCGATAAACTGGGATTCAAAGAAATTCACCCAGCCCGGGCAGCATGAAGTAAGAATCGGCAGTTTTACGGTTTTATCACCGCTGAGGTGCCGGGTAAGCCTTTCCAGCAATTCTGTGCCTTCCTCCATGATGGTCAAATCAGCGCTGAAATCCGTATCAAAGACATATTTGAATCCCAGTCTCCTCAATGCGGCAACCAGCTTACCGGTAACCAGGGTTCCGGCAGGAAGATCAAACATTTCTCCAAGCGCTACCCTGACAGCGGGAGCGGTTTGTACGATCACGGTTTTATTCGGATTGGCGAGGTCACGGATAAGCTGCCGTGTATGATCTACCTCGGTCAATGCGCCTGTCGGACAAACAGCCACGCATTGTCCACAATAGGTACAGACGGAATCTTCCAGATCCATTTCAAAAGCAGGGGCGACAACCGACATGAAACCACGGTTGATGGCTGACAGGGCGCCGACTGTCTGGAAATCGTTACACATGGTCTCGCAACGGCGGCACATGATGCATTTGTTCAGATCACGGATGATGGCCGGGGAAGTGTCCATCCGGTAGGTTGACATCTCGGCGATATCCTCGTTATGGATCTCACGGATTCCCATCATGATGGCCAGGTTCTGCAGATCGCAGTTGCCCGATTTGGCGCAGGTCAGACATTCCTTCGGATGGTCGGAGAGAAGAAGTTCGAGTACCGTTCTTCGGGCATTCAATACCCTGATGGAATGAGTCTTCACATTCATTCCTTCGGTTACCTCCGTGGAACAACTGGGAGCCAGGTTCCTGCGTCCTTCTACTTCAACCACGCAGATCCGGCATCCGCCGGGTTTATGTTCAATGTTCAGGTCTTTCAGGTCCATGTAACAAAGTACGGGAATATCGATGCCAACCTGCTTGGCTGCTTTGTAAATTGTGGTTCCCTTTGGAATTTCAACCTGTTTATTATCTATTGTAAGTTTAACCATTTCCATTTTTTCAGACAATTAATTTACGATTACTGCATTAAATTTACACCTGTCCATACATGCACCGCACTTAATACATAAGGCCGGATCAATCCTGTGCACTTCTTTTCTTTCGCCGGTGATGGCGCCAACGGGACAAGCCCTGGCGCATGCCGTGCAACCCACACAATTCTCAGGAACAATCTCATAAACCATGAGCGCTTTACATACACCTGAAGGACATTTCTTGTCCTGAATATGTGCTTCATATTCTTCGCGGAAGTTTTCGATGATTGACAAAACCGGATTAGGCGCTGATTGTCCCAGCATACACAGCGAGGTGTCCTTAATAACATTTCCCAGGTTAATCAGCCTGTCGATATCATCCTTGGTTCCGTTCCCCTTGGTAATATTGTTCAGCAATTCATGCATACGCTTGTTGCCCACCCGGCAGGGAGTGCACTTTCCACAGGATTCATCTACCGTGAAATCAAGGAAGTACTTGGCCACGTCAACCATGCAATCATCTTCATCCATGATGATCATACCTCCGGAACCCATCATGGCGCCGGCAGCAATCAGGCTTTCATAGTCGATAGGCACATCCAGGTGCTTATAGGTAAGACATCCTCCGGATGGGCCACCAATCTGAACCCCTTTAAATTTCTTGCCGTTCTTGATACCCCCTCCGATCTCAAAGATAACCTCGCGCAGCGTGATCCCCATAGGAACTTCAATCAATCCTACATTATTAACCTTGCCTGCCAGGGCAAATACCTTGGTTCCCTTTGACTTTTCGGTTCCGATACTGCTGTACCATTCGTACCCCTTATTGATGATAACCGGAATGCTGGCAAAGGTTTCCACATTATTTACGTTGGTGGGTTTCCCCAGGTATCCCTTTACCGAAGGAAAAGGAGGTTTCATGGTGGGCTCACCGCGACCTCCTTCCATGGAATGGATAAGGGCAGTCTCTTCACCGCATACAAAGGCGCCTGCGCCATACCTGAGGTTGATGTCAAAACTGAAATCAGTACCCAGAATACGCTCACCCAGCAGCCCGTATTCCCTGGCCTGTTCAATGGCTTTTTTCAGTCTTTCGATGGCAAGCGGATACTCAGCCCTGATATATACCAGGCCGTTGGAAGCACCTGTGCAATACCCATTAATGGCCATGGCTTCAATTACAGAATGCGGATCACCTTCCAGGATTGACCGATCCATAAATGCTCCCGGGTCGCCTTCGTCAGCATTGCAGACTACATATTTTTCCTTACCGGGCGATTGCCTGGTTATCTCCCATTTCAGTCCCGTTGGAAAGCCTGCTCCGCCTCTTCCGCGTAATCCCGACTTCTTGATGATCTCGATGGTTGCTTCAGGCGTAAGGGTTGTAAGAACTTTACCAAGAGATGCATAACCATCACGCGCAATATATTCCTCAATGTTCTCGGGATCAATCACCCCGCAATTGCGAAGGGCAATGCGTACCTGTTTCTTGTAGAATTCCATCCCCTTTGAATCGGAAACGATCTTATCTGATTTCGGATCCTTGTACAACAACCGGGATACCTTACGGCCTTTGACGATATGCTCTTCAACGATTTCTTTTGCATCTTCAGGTTTTACCTGGGTGTAAAAAGTATTGTCGGGAATTATTTTCACAATAGGTCCCTTTTCACAGAACCCAAAGCATCCCGTGCCAATCACCTGCGCAAAGTCGCTAAGTCCCTGACTCTCAATAGAACTACGCAGGTGTTCTGCCAGGATCTGGCTTTCTGAGGATTTACATCCGGTACCTCCGCAAACCAGCAAATGAATTTTATAATCCGCCATGGATAGTTACCTCCTTAATTTTATTATTGGTCAATTTTCTTATAGTTAACCGGAATGATCCCCTCAACGAGCATTCCGCCCTTGATGTATTTTTCAATGATTTCATCGGCTCGTTTTGCGTCTACATAGCCAAATACTATTGGCTCCTTACCCGGCACAATCACTTCAACCGTAGGTTCGGCATAACAGTAACCCATGCAGCCTGTTTGTGTTACCACTGCATCAATGTTCCTCTTGTCAAGCTCATCAACAATGTAGTTCATGGTCTCTCTTGAACCTGAGGCAATACAACAGGTGGCCATAGCCACCTTAATCTGCACAAGCTGATCAGGTGATTCACTCTTATCCCGGAGTTTGGTTTTCGACTGAAGCTTATCCTTCAGCTCCCTCAAATCTGCAAGATTTTTTATTTTCGTCATAATACCTGTTTAATTATTTGTTCTATAAATTTATTTCGAAAGTGAATATTAAAGTTTCTTTACCCAATGATTTTCTTTTTTTCTTCTTAATTTGTAAATAGTCTTAATAAATTTTATTTCTTACATTTCTTTAATTTTCAACGCCTTTAGATTTTCTCTGATATAATCAGTTATATAATCCAGCACTTCACGTGCATTTAAGCTTATACCTTCCAATTCTCTTCGGATCTCAGCAGTATCCAGAATAAACTCCCCTTCATCTGCCCTGTGCCGGTAAAGGAAATCACTTTCAGGATTGGATGAGATCAGGGATCTGAATGTCATCGCCAGATCACCTTCTGGTATCATATCAATATGAAACTGATGGAACAGGGCTGTGACCAAAGTGCCCCGGTTCCTTTCAGATTCAATCCGGAGACAACCCCCGGTCAGTTCGGCATTCTGTTTCAGAAGCGGTAAACCCAGGCCCACTTTCTTTGTCGATGAAGTGGTGAAAAACGGGTCGGTTATCCTTTTCAACATGTCTTCTGTCATACCGTATCCATTATCCCGGATCTGCAGGATCAGTTCACCTGTATCATTATGCTCTGTTATGCTGATCTCAATCAGGTTTGCCCCGGCGTTGAGCGAATTCCTGGCTATATCGAGAATATGGTACGAAATGTCTTTCATCATGTCCTGACTTTTCTGTCATTTTCATTTCTCAAAGCCTGCCGGATCTCATTGAAATCTGGTCTTTCTATGTAAAACTCAGTCAACGTTTCACCGATTTGGTTGAGTGTATGGGCATCAGAGTTGGTGATCAGGCAAAAACCGGCAGTCTCAGGATGTTCTTTCAGAAAATCCTCATATCCCGGTCTGGGGGTTATCTCCAGGGCATCAGCCATTAATCCGGAAGGCATGAAGCCAAGCTGGCTGTAAATTCCATTATGCAACCTGTTGATGTGAGCAGGGACAAACAGGCCACCCAGCTGATTAACACAAAGGGAGAGCTCATCAATGCCCATTTGCAGGGATGAAACCAACAGCCTGGTTTCCTCACCAATGATATTTTCTTCTTCATCCACCATGAGTTGATAACCGAATATCTCCGGTTTGTTTGGAATTGAAACCAGATTCTGATCGATAATCTGCTGAAACAGATCCGCTTTTTCAATATCTTCAAAGAACGCCAGACAATGAATTTCTTCTTTTGTATTCAATTCAGCACCGGCTATGACGCTGATCCCGTATTTTTCTCCAATTTGCTGCGTTATTCTGCAATGCCGTGTGCTGTTGTGATCGGATATGGCTATGATGTCGAGCTTTTTCCTTGCTGCCTGATGAATAATGTTTATCGGACTCATATCCAACCCGCCACAGGGTGAAAGCACTGTATGAATGTGCAGATCCGCCCTAAACCAACGCATCCCTTTCCATCATTTTATAAAGTTTACCACAAGTACTGAAGGACCTGTCACCTGTACCCAGCAGAATTACGCCCTCCCGTTCTGCTGCAACTATCGTTTCTTCTTCGGGTCTGCCCCCGTTAACAATCAGAATGGCTGATAAATCTTTTAGTGAAGCAACAGCAATGATATTTTTATGGGTCTGCATCGTGATCCATAATTCACCTTCCCTGGCTTTTCCCATCACATCACTGAGGAGATCGGAGACATAGGCTCCTTTAACCTGCCTGCCTGTTTTATCCGCTCCGGCAAAAACCTGGAGGCCTAATTCGTTAATTACGTTTTCAATGTTCATTTTTTTCAATTTTGATTATCATCACCCCATCACCCCATCACCCCATCACCCCATCACCCCATCACCCCATCACCCCATCACCCCATCACCCAATCATCCAATCATCCAATCATCCAATCATCCAATCATCCAATCACCTATTCTCCTCACTCCGGCAGCATATTTTTAAAACGCTTCTTTCCCCAGATCTTTTCAGTGTAATCCACAACCTGGTTCATCGTTTCGCCGCCCTTGACTTTCATGGCCACAAAAACGCAATCGCTGGTGTGTGCCCGCTGTTGCACCACGTCTTCAGCCAAAGCCCGACAACTCGGTGAACCACAGGCAGCGCAGTCAATGCCAGGCAAATAATTCCTGATTTTCTCGATTTTCTGCATTTTCTTCATGGCCTGCACCATATCTTCATCCAGCTTCATGATGGACCGTGGTTCAACCTTTCCGATGGATGCATTGCCGGCTACATAATCCCGGTACCTGGTTATAGTCTTGTTATTAAAAATCTTTCCCTGGTTCTTGTCAATATAATATTGTTCGGCCCGTTTATGCAAACGCTCGGAGACCAGAAACCGGTTGGTCGCTGAAAGTATGCCTCCGGCACAGCTCTTGTCACAGGCGCGCATTTCGAGGTAGTCAAAACTCCCGACGGTATCATTCTCAATTTTTTCAAGAAATTCGATAGCGTTCCCAATCCCGTCGACCGACAGGCAACGGCCATGGATGTACCTGGCTTCGCCGCCGGTAAGCGTCCATTCCATTTCCTCGGGAAGAAGTTGTTCCTTCTCCGGAACAATGCAAAAGCCTTTTTCTTCCCTTGTGATCACTGTATACACTCTGTTAAATAAGGTATTCATGTTGATGACCCCGTTGATGGGTGAGCTTTCCTCTCCGACCGGACTCTTGACTGCAGCGATTTTAGCTGCACAGGGTGTCACATAAAATACACCGATCTTATCACCTGGGACCCCCTCGTCAAGGAGCTTGCGGCGAATGGATATTTCAGCCAGATCAAGCGGTGCCTTGTAAGGTAAAATGTTGTTTACCAGGGCAGGGAATCGTACCTGTATCAACCGCACAATGGCGGGACAAAAAGAAGAAATTACCGGCCGGATCTCAGGTCGGGCAGACAGGTGCCGGTTGATCAGATCAATCAGGATGCCTGAGCCATGCTCGGCTTCGTAAACATGGGTGAAGCCTTCCTCGAGTATGCCGCTGTATATCTTTCGGGTAACGATGTTACGGGGAAATTGTCCGATGAATACCGATGGAACCAAGGCAACACGATAATCATACTGAAAGATCCTGCCGAAATCATCTTCTTCAATAATTATGGCATTAACGGGGCAGGCACGCATACATTCACCACAGTCGACACACCTCTCCTCAATCAGCCTTGCCTTTCCATCCTTAACCCGGAGGGCTTCCGTCGGGCAGGCCTTGATGCAATGTGTGCAACCGATGCAAACATCTTCCTGAATTTTCAAAGCATGATGAAACGCCATGGCAATCCGGTTATCCTTTTATTAAAGTGGTCATCTCCAACACTGTACCTTTGTTCAACTCACTGTGAATCTCCAGTTTGTCCGTATTCTTTTTGATATTTGATAAACCCATGCCCGCACCGAATCCCATTTCCCTTACCCTGTCCGATGCCGTTGAATAACCCTCCTGCATGGCCTTTCCTATGTCCGGTATCCCCGGTCCTTCATCTTCCACCCGGATGAGGATTCTTTCGGGACTGACAAGCACTTTCATGATTCCCCGAAACGCATGCGCCACAACATTTACCTCGGCTTCGTATGTCGCAACCGCAATTCGCCTTACAAGATCCGGATCCAGGTTAAGCTGGTTGAGGATTTTTTTCAGGCTGCTGGATGCATATCCGGCCTTGATAAAATCGCCCCCTTCCAAGGGATATTCAAACTTCATATCTTTCATTTCACACCAGCGCTTAAGACCAGGTTGATAAACCGGCACAGGCTAATACAGCGGTTGAATACCATGCTGATAAAGCCTGCCGCTTGCCGAGAACATCGAAATCGGGCTTTCAATGATCACCAGACTGTTGTCCCTGGCCAGGTCAATCATTTCCTGATTGGCTCTTTTGTTGCGGACCAGTAAAATACAGGATACTTCTGCCATCTCTGCAGTACGTATGGTTTGCAAATTAGCGACTCCCGTAATTAAAAGAATCCCGGTCCGGTTAATGGTAAGCACATCACTCAGCAGGTCTGATGAAAAAGCATGGGTTAAGTCGGTATTCAGCTGTTCCTCCCCACAGATCACCTTGCCATTTGCTATGCTAACAATTTCAGCTATCTTCATGCATTAATCCAATTAAAACCAGACCGTTAAGTGTATTGATACGAATTTCTGGAAATTCTGTTACAAAAATAACACTTTTATTGTTATTAAAATAACAGTAATGGGAAGTTGTTATTATATAGATTGATTCTAAACTTGGAGAATGTGGAAACCTGCCTGCCGGAGTGCCCGGCACGCAGGCAGGTGTGCAAATGTGGAAACCTGCCCGACTGACATCAGTCAGGCGGGTGTGGAAATGTGCTGCTGCTGCTGCTGCTGCTGCGGACAGGCCATGGCCTGTCCCTACGGCTGCTTCTCCCTTATCCACTCGATCCATTGTCCGAAACCCTCTCCTGTTTTTGCAGAGAGTTGCAGGAACTGAAGCGAAGGATTAATTTTTTGGGCGTACCGGATAAACTTGTCTGTTTGAAAATCAACATACGGAAGCAGGTCAGTTTTATTGATCAGGCAAAGATGAGCGCTCTGAAACATGTTGGGGTATTTCAGGGGTTTGTCCTCTCCTTCGGTAACGCTCATTATTACAACCCTGTATTGTTCACCGAGGTCGAACAGTGCGGGGCAGACCAGGTTTCCGACGTTTTCGATGAGCAGTAGCGAATCATTATCAGGATTCAGGGTTCTGACTGCTTTGCTGATCATTTCCGCATCGAGATGACAACCGTTTCCGGTGTTTATTTGAATGACAGGAGCCCCTGCAGCATGGATCCGGTCAGCATCCAGGGTGGTCTGCTGATCACCTTCGACAACATAAACACGCTGTCCGGGCAGGTTTGCAAGAGTTAGTTCCAGGACGGTGGTTTTACCCGAACCGGGAGAACTTACCAGGTTCAGCGCCAGGATATTTTTGGCTTCAAAATAGCCCTTGTTGCGCTGGGCAAGAAGGTTGTTTTTCTGCAGAACATCGGTTTCAATAAGGATCCGGTTTCCGGTAAAGGTATGTTCATGGGTATGCTGATGCCCGTGCGGATGTTCATGATGGTGTTCATGTGGATGCTCATGAGTATGAGAATCAGAATGAGTATGTTCATGCTTGTGATCACTTTCAGCCGGATTGATCAATGAATATCCGGTACCTTCCCCGCCGCATCCGCAATGGTCGCACATGTTGTTTTAATTGAGATTAATAATATATAAAGGTAGCATAAATAGGTAAACTGAAAGAAAATATTTATTTGTACTTCACCTCGATTGCCACTACCCTCAGCTCCTTTCCTGAAATTATCTCCGGGTTGATATCCCCGCAAGCTGGGCAGGGATCAAAAAGTTCATCCGGATGAAAAGTTTTTTGGCAGTTTCGGCATCTGACCACCAGGGGTATCTCTTTCAGAACCAGTGAAGCCCCCTCAAGCAGCGTACCCCTGCCGGCTGCTTCCCAGGCGAATTCCATGGCATCCCTTACAACTCCTGCGGATTGACCTACCTCCACCTCCACTGAACTGATTTGTCCGGCTCCATTATTCCTGGCCGTTTCCAGCGCGATTTCCGCAATGCTTTGCACTATTGAGAATTCATGCATAATACTGTAATATTCAGATGGATCAACAGATTCTTGGCAATTGCTCTCCGGCCAGCTTATCAATAATCCTGGTACCCCCAATGACAGAATTCATAAGCACCTTTCCGGGATTTTCACGGGTGACCTCGCCGATTATCCTTGCATCCCTTCCTATTTCATACCGCTGCATCATCTTTAACGCCAGATCGGCGGATTCCGGAGCAACTATCATCAATACCTTGCCTTCGTTGGCCAGGAACAGTGGATTGAAACCATACACTTCACATAAACCGGTCACCTGCTCGCGCACTGGTATGACCTGCTCATCGATCAGCACACCATGTTTCAGGGATGCCGCGACTTCGGCCAGGATGGTTGCCAGACCTCCCCGGGTGATATCTCGCATGAAACGGATTTCCACCCCAGCTTCCAGCAAGGAACGTATCATTGGGTTGAGCGAGGTTACATCTGAAATTACGGGTTCTTCAAAGTTCAGCTTTTCACGGGCGGATAAAATGGCAATTTCATGATCTCCGAGATATCCGTTGACCAGGATCCGATCATCGGGTTTAATGAGACTGCCTCTCGAAATGCTGGCAAATCGCTTCTCAATGATACCGATCCCGGTGGTATTGATGAATATCTTATCACATTGTCCTTTTTTCACTACTTTGGTATCACCGGTTATGATCTGTACCCCGGTTTTTAAGGCTTCCTCTGCCATCGATTTTACAATCCGCTCAAGGTCCGCCAGTGGAAATCCTTCTTCGATTATGAAACCTGAGCTTAAATACAAAGGCCTGGCGCCTGAAACGGATAAATCATTGACCGTTCCGCAAACAGCCAGTTTACCGATATCCCCGCCGGGGAAGAAAATCGGGTCAACCACAAAGGAGTCCGTGGTAAAGGCCAGGGTGGTGTCACCTATTTGAGTAACTGCAGAATCGGTAAGCACATCGAGGATCGGATTGTTGAAATATTTCACAAACAATTCCCGGATAAGATCTCCCGTCATGAGCCCCCCGCTCCCGTGTCCCAGAAGTATGGTCTTGTTCATACGCAAAATTTTGCAAATATAGCCAAAGCTGGCTGATATCATTTCAACATATTGTTAATGTCATTGTTATTCTTATTTTCGTGCTCACAAAACAGAGATAAACATGATAATCCGCTTATGATTGATTTTAGTACCCCTTTGCAAACGGTGCCCTTTGATAAAATTACCCCGGGGCATTATAAGCCGGCTTTTGAAGCAGTCATTCAGGAGGCCCGGACCGGACTGGAAAAAATTGCCGGTGCTACCGGGAAAGCTACTTTCTCCAATACCATCGAAGCTCTTGAATTCCTGAATTACAATTTGAAACGCCTGGAGCAGGTATTTTTTAATATCAATTCTGCTGAAACGAATAATACCATACAGCAAATTGCCCAGGAAATATCGCCCTGGCTCACTGCCTATTTCAATGATATCACGCTGGATGAAAGGCTCTTTAAACGGGTAAAACAGGTATATGATGCGAAGGAAACATACCAGCTTGATACAGAACAGCTGAAACTGCTCGAAGATACGTACAAAAGTTTCGTTCGCAGCGGAGCCAACCTGAGCCCTGAAGCCAAGGAAGAATACCGGAAAGTGACCACGGAACTTTCCACGCTTTCACTCAGGTTCGAGGAGAACCTGCTCGGCGAAACCAATGCTCACCAGCTTCATATCACAAGGGAACAGGATTTGGAAGGTTTGCCCGGCTACGTGCTGGAAGCAGCAGCACTTGAGGCAAGGAACAAAAACCTGACCGGATGGCTGTTTACCCTGAAAGCACCAAGCTACCAACCTTTTATGAAATATGCGGACAACCGGAAACTTCGCGAAGAACTTTACCGATCCTATAATTCACGTTGTTTTAGGTCTAACGATAAGGACAATCGCGAGATCATCCGGAAGATCGTGAATCTTCGGCTGAGACTTGCCAATTTACTTGGTTATAAAACATATGCCGATTTTGTGCTCGAGGAAAGAATGGCCCGGTCACCCTCCAGGGTGAATGACTTCCTGGAAAACCTGCTTAAGCAGGCCAAACCAGCAGCCATCAGGGAGCTTCAGGAAGTGCAGGCCTTTGCCCGTAAACTGGGAGCGGATTATGAAATTCAGCGGTGGGACTGGGCCTATTTTGCCGAGAAACTGAAGAATGAAAAGTTCTCTTTTACCGATGAAATGACGAAACCCTATTTTAGGCTGGAGAAAGTGGAGGAAGGTATTTTCGGACTTGCGGGCAGGTTATACGGGATTACTTTTCAGGCTGATTCTTCTTTCCCGGTATATCATCCCGATGTGAAAACCTGCAGGGTTTTTGATCAGGATGGCTCTCTGCTGGCGTTGCTGTATCTGGACTACTTTCCGCGTGAGAGCAAACAGGGCGGTGCCTGGATGACCAATTACCTGGAACAGTACAAGATGAACGGGAACGATATCAGACCCCATGTATCGCTGGTTATGAATTTCACCAAACCCACTGAATCTAAACCTTCCCTGCTGACATATGATGAGGTCAGAACTTTTCTCCATGAATTCGGACATGCATTACACAGCATTTTCAGCAACTGCAATTACATGAGCCTGTCGGGTACAAATGTATACCGTGATTTTGTTGAATTGCCTTCCCAAATCATGGAAAACTGGGCTGAGC
The DNA here is from genome assembly GCA_016930375.1 of Bacteroidales bacterium. Taxonomy (GTDB): domain Bacteria; phylum Bacteroidota; class Bacteroidia; order Bacteroidales; family UBA10428; genus UBA5072. The sequence continues at coordinate 39,737 of JAFGGU010000021.1, forward strand.
AAAAAGAATGGCTCGATATCATTGCCATACATTACGAGACAGGCGAAAAAATTCCGGACAGTCTTCTGGAAAACATGCTGAAAAGCCGAAATTTCAACAGTGGTTTTGCCTTTGTCAGGCAACTCAGCTTTGGCCTGAATGATATGGCATGGCATACCCTGAGTGACTCTACGGACCGGTCAATTAGAGAGATTGAGCAGGAAGCCATGGCACCCACAGAACTTTTTCCGCCGGTAGACGGCTGCAGTGTCAGTGCAGGTTTTGCCCATATCTTCAGCGGCGGTTATGCCTCCGGTTACTATGGCTATAAATGGGCTGAGGTGCTGGATGCGGATGCCTTCTCCCTGTTTATGGATCGCGGTTTATTTGACAAGGCAACTGCGCAGTCATTCCGGGATAACATCCTGTCACGCGGTGGTACTGAAAATCCTATGGAGCTTTACCGGAGGTTCCGGGGACAAGAAGCCTCGGTGGATGCCTTGCTGGTGAGAAGCGGATTGAAGTAGTGATTACTCATTACTCATTACTTCTTTTCTTCTCGTAAAATACAATCCCAAAAAAACAAGCAACCCGTTAATAATCAACAATTCAAATCCAAACTTATAGCCCCATAACCATTGTTCGGAGTATCGGTCTAAAAAATAGCAAAACAGGGGTGAGGCAAATGAGATGTAAGGTGCTGCCGTATCCCTGATATGATATTTCGTAAGTATACCGAAGGAAAACATCCCCAGCAGCGGTCCATATGTGTACCCGGCTATTTTGAAGAGGGCATTGATGACACTTTCATTGTTCAGCACCTTAAATAATACAATGGCCACAAAAAACAACAAGGCAAATCCGATGTGCACCAAATTGCGTGTGCCCATCCTTTGATTGTCTTCTTTAAAGCCCAGAAAATCAATACAGAAGGATGTTGTGAGTGCTGTTAAAGCCGAATCAGAACTGGCATAGGCAGCAGCCAGCAAACCCATAATGAAAACGAAACCCACAGCCGGGGGCAGGTAATTGAAAACGAGGAAAGGAAAAAGCTCATCCGTTTTACTGCATTGCATGCCTTCAGCACCGGGATATTTCAGACCAATCGGACAATTCTGAAGCAGTTCAGGATTGTTGAAATTTTCAGCTATAATTCCTTTTGAATTGGCATATATATAAAGCAAGGCCCCGAGCGAAAGAAACAGTATATTGACGACAATCAGCAAAGTACTCATCCAGTACATGTTTTTTTTCGCCTCATGGATATTCTTGCAACTCAGGTTCTTTTGCATCATATCCTGGTCCAGTCCGGTCATTACGATACAGATAAACATGCCACTCAGAAAATGCTTGAAGAAATTATTGCCCGGTTTCCAGTCCCAGACAAATATTTCAGAATAGCGGCTTGAGCCTATACGGTTGATCAATCCGGCCAGATCGAGATTAAGCTCCTTGGAGATCAATACAATGGAAAGTACAGCACCAAGAATGAGAAAGGTGGTCTGAAAAGTGTCTGTATACACGATGGTTTTTATCCCGCCTTTAAACGAATACACATAAATAAGGCCGATGGTTATCAGCACGGTAAGCCAAAACGGCACACCCATTTTCGACAGAATAAAACCATCAATCACCAGGGCTACCAGGTATAAACGAAAAGAGGAGCCAATCACGCGTGAAAGCAGAAAGAAAAATGCACCGGTCTTATAACTGTGTAAGCCCAGTCGCTGATTCAAATAGACGTAAATGGAAGACAGATTCATCCGGTAATACAATGGCAAAAGCACATTGGCAATGACCATGTATCCCGCAAAATATCCGAATACAAGCTGAAGATAAGAAAAGGCGCTGGCTCCTACTTCTCCGGGAACGGAAATAAATGTGACCCCCGAGATCGATGCGCCGATCATTCCGAAAGCCACGAGGAACCAGGGTGATTTTCGGTTCCCGACAAAGAACGATGCGTTATCGGCGCCACGGCTGGTGATGAGGGAAATAAGAATAAGCAGGGAGAAATAGACAACGACGATGATGAGCAGTATCCACGGATTCATGGTGTGAAAATTGGTGACCTTTTGTTTGCAAGAATACTAAAAACATTCAAACCGTAAAACAGTTGAGGCAATAAAAGCGTATTTTTGCAGCATTGATTATGGTTTGATCTATTTATTATGGTTTGAATCCATGAATTTAAACTATCCTTCCAGGCTGCTTGAAGCAGCTGTAAATGAGTTTGCCACCCTGCCGGGAATTGGTCACAAAACTGCGCTGCGGTTGGTGTTGCATATGCTTAGACAGGACAGCGCCGCATTGGAGACATTCGGTAATACCATCATCCGGTTAGGCACTGAACTGAGATTCTGTAAAGTTTGCAGGAATGTCTGTGATGAAGACATCTGCCCGATTTGTTCCGATAAACGACGGGACCAATCCATCATTTGTGTTGTCGAAAACATCAAGGACATCATGATCATCGAAAATACCCAGCAATACCGGGGTGTTTATCATGTCCTGGGCGGAATAATATCTCCGATGGATGGTATGGGACCCTCAGACCTGAATATCAGCAACCTTGAAGAACGGGTCAAAAAGGGAGGCATCAAAGAATTGATACTGGCCCTGAGCGCAACCATGGAGGGTGATACAACCAATTTCTATCTATACAGGAGACTATCACCCTTTAAGATGGAATTTTCAACGCTTGCAAGAGGAGTTTCCATCGGTGATGAACTTGAATATACCGATGAGATAACCTTAGGCAGGTCAATACTGAACAGGATTCCCTTTAATGCTTCTTGATATTGACCTTGGCGGCCATAGCAGCCCCAATAATTCCGGCTTCATTCAGGAATTTGGCCGGTACAATTTTGGCTTTCAGGTTTAACTGATCCTTAAAAAGATCCAGCTTTTTACTTGCACCACCACCCAGAATGATCATTTCGGGCCAGCATAGGAATTCTATGTGCGACAGGTACTCATTCAGCCTTTTTCCCCAGGCTTCCCAATCAAGATTCTCTTTTTTGCGGGTTGCGTCCGAAGCATAAACCTCAGCATCCATGCCTTTGAACTCAACATGACCCAATTCCGTATTCGGATACAATTTGCCTTTGATAAAGAGAGATGAACCAATTCCGGTTCCAATAGTCAGCACAACGATTGCGCCTTTGAATCCGGCTCCGGCTCCCAGTCTGACCTCAGCCAAACCTGCTGCATCCGCATCGTTGATTATCCAAACCGGCAGTTTGAGTGTATCTTTTAGAAGCTTTCTGGCATCGGTATTGATCCAGGATTTGTCGATATTTGCAGCAGTCCTGACCACCCCATTTTGCACAACGGCAGGGAAGCCGCAACCCACAGGGCCTTCCCATTTAAAATGTTTGACCAGTTCTTTAATGGCCTTTGCAACTTGTTTAGGGGAGGAAGGATCCGGCGTAGGTATTCGGTGTCTTTCATCCAGTAATTTTCCGGATTTTGTATCAACAGGCGCACCTTTGATCCCAGATCCGCCAAAATCTATTCCAAGGACTTCTTTAAAATTCATAAATTCAGTTTTACTATATGCTAACGCAAGATAGCAATAAAAAGACAAAGTCCGATCTTTTGACGCAGATTTTGTTTATTATCGCCCCATGTAGAATTTTTTTATACAATGTTGACCGGATATTTCTTTTAAATTAATATTTTGGTGTAATTTAGAATCTGTGTTATCCCTGTCCTAGTGAACCGGGAAACTTTTGAAATCTTATTTTGATATCTACTTGATGGAGAGAAGCATTAACGCACTGTTGAATAGTAACCTCAGGGTGATCATACCTGATTTCGGAGCCTTTATTATCAGGCAAAAAGAACCAAGGATTGTTGTTTTCAATGAGTTTCTTCGTTACAATGACGGACTCCTGATAGGATATGTTGCCAAAACCGAAGGCGTAGATCTGGAAATTGCAGATCAGCTGGTAGGTGATTTTGCGACGAATATCATCAAGGTCCTGGACAATGGGAAAAGTTATAATCTGGAGGGTATTGGCCTGCTTCAAAAGGACAGCAGCGGGAAAATCATTTTCGAAAGTGAAGACAAAAGGGTGAAACCCGATGTCATTCAGGAAATAGAGACAGAATCCACCCTGCTCATGAGTGAAGAAGAACCGCCTGCAACTGAAGAATCGCTTACAATAGATAAACCTCCTGTTATTGAAGAAAATCCTGAAAAGGAAGAAACACCCATAAGCGTTGTAGTCCCTGAAAAGGAGGAACCAAAATCAAATCCGAAACCAAAACCGAAGCCAAAACCGAAGCCAAAACCGAAGCCAAAACCGAAGCCAAAGACGCAACCCAAGCAAAAGGCCAAGGTTAAAACGTCCCGAAAACAGGCAAGTGAGCCCGTTGAGATTCCACATCCGGGAGAGGATCAGGCTGCGCCCGATGAAAAGTTGCCCGAACCTGTTTCAGAAGTAACCCATGAAACTGTAACACCTCCAGTGGTGCCAGTAAAGGAAACGCCGATTCAGCCGGCAGAGAAGCCTGCCGCCTTTGCTCAGCCTGTCGTGAATGAGAATCAAGACGATGAAAGGGCTCCTGATCAGGTTAATCTGATTATCAAATGGATTGTTATCATTCTATTGGCAAATGCCGCCATCATTGCCTGGTTCATTTTTGGCGACAGTATACGTGGACTTTTCAAAACCAGGAAACCACAGATAGGCATCATGGATTCGGTTTACGAGAATTTATCCGATTCTGTGAGGGCTGCTGCCCTTGATACTACGCTCATTTTCAAGGAATCCTCAGAATTAATTGCCATCGAAAAGGATACTGCTGCCAGGGAGAATCTTCGGTATTACATTGTCGCCGGATGCTTCAGAGATGAGATCAATGCGGATGAACTGGTGAAATCACTGCAGGATCAGGGTTTTAGTGCCGAGAAGTTTGGCAAGATCGGCAATCTGTATGCCGTAAGCTTTGCATCTTTCAATGATAAGGAGATGGCGGTTAAAGAGCTTAAACGCATACGCGAAGATATTCATCCGGAAGCCTGGATGACAAGATTCTGAAATAGTAATTTCCAACATAAAATTATTTGTCATGTGTAAATTCAAACTATTTATCATTGCATTGATATTGAATACTATGCCTTTGGTTCTGTGGTCCCAGGCAAACACGCTCATCCTGAATGCCGATCTGACCGCAGATACGATTAGCCGTCATATTTATGGCAATTTTTCCGAGCATCTAGGCCATTGTATTTACGGGGGTGTCTGGGTAGGTGAAAATTCCCCCATTCCAAACACCCGTGGTATACGCAATGATGTGGTAGCAGCGCTGAAAAGGCTGAATATACCTAATTTGCGCTGGCCGGGCGGATGTTTTGCCGATGAATACCACTGGATGGACGGTATAGGTCCGCGCGACAAGCGTCCTAAGATGATCAATACCCATTGGGGAGGGGTAGTGGAGGACAACAGCTTTGGAACCCATGAATTTCTCGATTTGTGCGAACAGGTTGGAACCGAACCGTATATCTGCGGCAATCTCGGGAGCGGTTCCGTGGAAGAAATGTCGAAATGGGTGGAATACATCACTTTCGACGGACAAAGTCCCATGTCGGAATTGCGAAAACAAAACGGCAGGGAAAAACCCTGGAAGGTGAAATTCTGGGGTGTCGGCAATGAAAACTGGGGTTGCGGGGGCAATATGACAGCGGAGTTTTATGCCGACCAGTATAAGCGGTATGCCACCTATACCCGAAATTATGGAAATAACGTGCTTTTCAAGGTTGCAGGCGGTCCCAATACCGATGATTACCATTGGACAGAAACCCTGATGGACAATGTTCCCCTTCATATGATGAACGGAGTGTCGCTTCACTATTACACGGTTCCGAACTCCTGGCAAAAGAAGGGATCCTCAACCCAGTTCACAGAGGATGAGTATTTCACCACAATCCGGAAGACCCTGTATATGGAAGAGCTGGTTACAAGGCATGCCGCCGTCATGGATCAATACGATCCGCAGAAACGCGTGGGGCTTATTGTTGATGAATGGGGTACCTGGTACGATGTGGAACCTGGAACCAATCCGGGATTCCTTTTCCAGCAGAATACCCTCCGGGATGCGTTGGTGGCAGGCATCAATCTGAATATATTCAACAATCACTGCGACAGGGTAAAGGGTGCCAACATTGCCCAGATGGTGAATGTTTTGCAGGCTATTATATTCACCGAAGGTGAAAAAATGGTCCTGACACCCACTTACTATGTCTTCGAGATGTACAAAGTGCATCAGGATGCTGCATTAATTCCCCTCACCTTCAAATCTCCTGATTATGTGTTGCAAGGTAAAGCAATTCCTGCTGTAACAGCTTCCGCATCCAGGGATAAGAGCGGGAAAATTCACGTTACTTTTACGAATGCAGATCCTCATCAGGAAATCGAAATAAATATCGAAATCCGTGGCGCCCAGGCCGGTAAGGTTACAGGGACCCTGCTTTCCGCCAGGGATCTGTCGGCTCATAATTCCTTTGAGAATGCGGGGACAATCAAAACAGTACCATGGAACAACCTGAAACCAAATAAAAACATATTGACTGTCAAGCTACCGGCTTCTTCTGTTAGCATGCTTGAAATTAATTAACATATAAATTTTTCTGCCATGCCAAATAACCGCAGGGATTTCATTAAGAAAAGCGCTCTTGCAGGCGCAGGTGTATTGGGAATGAATTTGTCAGGTCAGGACATGTTTGGCCAGTCGGGTAAGAACCATGAAAGATCCGCTGATGGGATGGTGAAAACGGGATTCATCGGGGTTGGCAGCCGGGGCCGGAGCCATCTGAATGATACCATGGCGCTTAAGGATGTTGAGATAGTTGCTGTCTGCGACATTCAGAAATCCTCTCTGGATGAAGCCCTGAAAATGATAGCCGGGAAGGGCCGCAAGGCTCCGAGAATATATACCGGGAACGAAAAATCCTTTGAGGATATGCTGAAAAATGAGGCCCTCGATGCGGTAATTATTGCAACTCCTTGGGAGTGGCATGTTCCCATGTCGGTAGCCTCCATGAAGGCCGGAATACCCTATACGGCTGTTGAGGTTTCAGCCGCCAACACCCTGGAGGAGTGCTGGGATCTGGTGAATGTTCACGAGGAGACCGGTAAAGAACTGATGATCCTGGAAAATGTATGTTACCGGCGTGATGTTATGGCTGTGCTGAACATGGTGCGAACCGGCCTCATGGGTGAGATCATCCACTGTCGCTGTGGCTATGAACACGACCTGCGTTCAGTGAAATTCAATGACGGGGTTCATTATGATTTTATCCCGGGAGGGGCACTCAAAATGGGCACGGAAGCTTATTCCGAGGCACAATGGAGATCGCTCCATGCCATCAGGCGCAACGGTGACCTCTATCCAACCCATGGGATCGGTCCTGTAGCCAATTATCTTGATATCAACAGGGGCAACAGGTTTATCACGCTTTCGGCGATGGCTACCAAATCGCGCGGATTGCATAAATTCATCATCGAGAACGGCGGCGCGCAGCATCCTTACGCCAATATTGACTTTAACCTGGGTGATATCGTGACCTCCATGATCAAATGCGCCAACGGGGAAACCATAATCGTTACGCATGATACCAATCTTCCAAGGCCTTATTCACTTGGCTTCCGCGTTGAAGGTACCAGTGGTTTGTGGTACAACGACGGCGATACGATTTACATTGAAGGAAAGTCAAAGAATCCCCACCAGTGGGATGAATCCAAAGAGTGGACCAACAGGTATGATCACAAATACTGGCGTGAAAGGGGACAGGAGGCTGAAGGCGGTGGTCATGGCGGGATGGATTTCATTATGTTGTATGATTTCTTTGATGCCGTCAGGAATAAAAAGCCTGTACCTCTTGATGCATATGATGCGGCTGCCTGGAGCGCCGTTTCAGCATTATCTGAAATGTCGGTCAACCGGGGGGGATCCCTCGTAGATTTCCCCGATTTTACCCGCGGGAAATGGATCAAACGCGAGCCTTTATTTGCCAGGGATGAGAAGTTCCCAGTGGATCCCCAACGTACGCTGATCAACGATTTATTCTGATTCTTACGATTTACTGGTATGAAAGCTAATATCCTTGTTCTGGTTGCGGTATTTTCCGTGAGCGGAGCATTTGCCCAATCATTCCCCGTTAAAAACAACAACTTCGACAACAACTGGAAGTTCCACCTCGGCGGCGCACAGCGGGCCGAACAGCCGGAATTTGATGATTCCGGTTGGAAAACAGCGAATTTACCGCATGACTGGAGTATTGAGGACCTGCCTGACCGGCAGGCAGGCCTGCCTGCCGGTCAGGCGGGTTTGCCGGGAACGCAATCTCCCTTTGACCGGGATGCCATCAGCCAGGTCAGCGGGGGTTTCACCACCGGAGGCACAGGTTGGTACAGAAAGACTTTCATGATTCCGGACAGCATGAAAAGTAAAATCGCTACCCTTCTTTTTGACGGGGTTTACATGAATGCTGAATGCTGGCTGAACGGACATTACCTGGGCAGTCACCCCTATGGTTATACTTCGTTTCATTACGAGGTAGGCAAATTTTTGAAGTACGGAGATAACAACTTATTGGCAGTCAAGGTTATTAATGAAGGGGAAAACAGCAGGTGGTATTCCGGATCCGGAATTTACCGGCATGTATGGTTAACCTTCGATGAACAGGTACACATCCCGATTTGGGGTATTCAGGTAACTTCTCACGCGGCGACCGGGAAATCGGCTGACCTTGAAGTGAAAACCGAAGTCTTCAACGCTAGCGGTAAGCGTTCTGAGATCAAACTGATCACAAGGATCAAAGACAGGAAGAATGAGCAAGTCACTTATGTCGAATCAATCAAAATGCTTGATGCGGGAGAAGTGACCGGTTTTGTGCAAAAACTGAACCTGGCGGATCCCGAACTCTGGACATTGGAAGATCCGGCTTTGTATACAGTTGTGAGTGAAGTTCACCTTGAGAATATCGTTAGCGACCAGGAAGAAACCCATTTTGGGATTCGCAACGTAACCTTCAGCAGCAATGGAGGTTTTTCGCTGAACGGGAAACAGTTGAAGTTGAAAGGAGCATGTTTCCATCATGACAACGGACCTTTGGGAGCCAAGGCATTCGACAGGGCTGAAGAAAGAAAGGTTGAATTGTTAAAGGCCAGTGGTTATAATGCCATTCGGTGTTCGCATAATCCTCCATCCCCCGCTTTTCTCGATGCCTGTGACCGGCTGGGTATGCTCGTTATCGACGAGGCTTTTGACATGTGGGCGGACGCCAAAAACCCCAACGATTATCACCTGTATTTTCACAATTGGTGGCAAAAGGATGTTGAAAGCATGATCCTGCGCGATTTCAATCATCCCTCGGTCATTATGTGGAGCATCGGAAATGAAATTCCTAACCGGCACACACCTGAAGTGGTGGAAGTGGCAAAAAAAATGCGCGATTTCGTCAGGGCAACCGACCCGTCAAGAGCTGTCACTGCTGCGGTCAACGATCTGAAGCCGGATAAGGACCCGTATTTTGCCGTGCTGGATGTCGCCGGCTACAATTATGCCGCAGGCGGAGATCACCTCCGGCCGGGTGTTTACGTGGAAGATCATGTGAGGGTTCCCGAACGCATCATGATGGGCACGGAATCCTATCCCCTGGAAGCTTTTCAAAGCTGGATGGATGTGTTGGATCATCCCTGGGTTATCGGAGACTTTGTATGGACAGGGTTTGATTATATTGGCGAAGCAAGTATCGGATGGCGCGGTTACTGGCAGGAGCAAAGCTTCTTCCCATGGAACCTGGCTTTTTGTGGAGATATAGATATATGTGGCTGGAAAAGACCCCAGTCTCACTACCGCGATGTTCTATGGAAAACCGACCAGTTATCGGTTTTCGTCACACCTCCGGAACCTTCGTTTGCCCTGAATCCCAACCGGCAATCCTGGTCGAAGTGGCACTGGTACGATGCTGTGGCCGACTGGAACTGGAAAGGTTATGAAAACAAATCCCTTGAAGTTGTAGTATATTCTTCATGCGAAAGGGTGGAACTGTTCCTGAATGGCAAGTCACTGGGAATTAAGAATACAAACAGGGAAACGCGATTTATGGCAGCCTGGCAGGTGCCGTACATGGCCGGAGAGCTGAAAGCCATCGGTTATAGGGGCAGGAAGGTCATCAATACATCGGTATTACAAACTGCACAGCAACCTGTTCTGCTGGGATTGAAACCAGACAGGACGACTATTCGGGCAAACGGACAGGATTTATGCTATGTCACCGTTGAACTCAATGATGCAGGAGGAATCCGAAATCCCAGGGCTGAAAACCTGGTTAAATTTGAGATTGATGGACCCGGCACGATCATAGGTGTTGGTAATGCCAATCCCGTCAGTCTCGAGAGCTATACACTACCGCAGAGGAAAGCCTGGCAGGGCAGGTGTTTGGTTGTTGTCAGGGCAGGGAAGGAGCCCGGGAAAATTGTTCTAAAAGCAGTGTCGGAGGGTCTGCAGGAGGCGGTGGCGGAGATTGAGGTGAAGTGAGAGGTAAGCGCACCGGTCACCCTGAGCGGAGTCGAAGGGTTATGATGGTAAAAAATCGATAACGATTCAATTCTTCTGACCGATAATTTCAATGATTTCATTGACAGAACTGACCTTTTGTTGTTCCCCACTAAAAAGATTTTTAACGGTAATAAATCCTTCCTTCATTTCATCCTCCCCAACCAGAACCATGAAGGGTATGTTTTTTGAATCCGCATAGGAAAACTGCTTGCTGAGTTTTACCGGATCAGGATATAGCTCTGCATTTATGTCTTTCTGCCAAAGCTGGGATAGTAAAGGCAAACAATATTTTACTTCTTTATCACCGTAATTGGCAAAGAGAACTTTTGATGCCGTCTTTGAACCTGCTTGAAAGAGATTCAGGTTATTCATGACATCGTAAATCCGGTCAGCACCAAAAGAAATTCCGACGCCCGAGACATCTTTCAAACCAAAAATCCCGGTCAGGTCATCATAGCGTCCGCCACCGCATACACTGCCAATTTCGGCATCCAGGGCTTTCACCTCGATGATTGTACCTGTATAATAATTCAGGCCTCTGGCCAGGGAAATGCCCAACTCGGTTTCCGAAGGAATTGCCAGGGTATCCATGTATCCGAACAATTTTTCTGTTTCCTCAATACCCTGGATACCTGATTCGCTGTTTTGCAGGATCCTTCTGAGCTGCGAAAGTTTTGCCCGATTATCACCTGTTATGGCAAACAACGGTTCCAGTTTGTAAATGGACTGAACCTCCAGACCTTTTAGCTGAAGTTCCTGCATTACTGCATCCATTCCGATCTTATCCAGTTTGTCAATGGCAACCGTTATATCGATGATCTTATCCGGCTGTCCAATATAATCAGCAATTCCAGCCAGGATCTTTCGGTTGTTTATTTTAATTTTTACGCGGACAGCCAGTTTTCCGAATACCTCATCAATGATTGATATGAGATCTGCCTCATTCAAGAGTGAGGTGCTGCCGATAATATCTGCATCACACTGGTAGAATTCCCGGTATCTTCCTTTCTGAGGTCTGTCAGCACGCCAAACAGGTTGTATCTGAAAGCGCCTGAATGGGAATTTTATCTCATCCCTGTGCTGTACCACATACCTCGCAAAGGGAACAGTGAGATCGTACCGGAGACCTTTCTCACAAAGAAGCAGGGAGGTTGCGTTGGCTCCGGATGCCTGCATTTTCAACGGATCAATGCCATTTAGAAAATCCCCCGAGTTCAGGATCTTGAACAGAAGCTTATCACCTTCTTCTCCATATTTGCCAAGCAGGGTGTCCAGATTCTCCATGGCTGGTGTTTCAATCTGTGCATAGCCGTGTTTTTGAAAAACACCTTTGATGGTATTGAAAATGTAATTCCGCTTTGACATTTCTTCCGGCCCGAAATCGCGTGTGCCTTTGGGTATGGCTGGCTTCTGATTACTCATTTTTCAAATAGATAAATTACTGAATAATTCCAATCTTTTCTAAAATCATCTTATTGTATACCTGACATCCCGCATCCCCTTCCTTCGGCGCCCACAATGCAAAGAATTTATCATCAGCGGGATCCCAGGGCCCGTCCTTCACTTCATATACCACTGACCTGGTTTCCAGCGCAATCAGGTTGTGCCAGCTTCGCGGCGCAATTTCCACTCCATAGTTGCCGGCCCGGGAATCCAATATGATATAATCGTCCACTTCACCAGCATCCGTATATTGCACCGCAGCCACCTTCCCCGTAAGGATGATGAAGGCTTCGCGTTTATCCGGATTCTCATGCTTGTGGGGCTGAACATAAGTCTCCGGTTCCATGGCATGAAGCATGCGATGCATGGGATCTGAGGCAACCGGGTGAAAATTCAGGTTCTTTCTTTTCCTGGCAGATGAAGGTGCCTCATCTGTGAGTTTATCAATCATCGGCTGATCAATGTGTATCATTTCATAGTTATATTCCGGCTGGTAAATGTAGAAATTGTAAAATTAAAACAGATGATTGTTTGACAGTATTCAGAATGGCTCTGATAAATTGAATATTTCGACATAGGATGATTTATTATAAATATCAGTATTATAGCATTCTAATAATTAGTTTCCAGGAAGCTCCTGCATTTATTCTACCTCCAAATGTTGCATATATTCAGGAAATGTTTAAATTTCGTTCCTAAACTTAATAAGAAAAAACTATGAAAAAACAATTTCTATTGATCACTAGTTTTGTTTTCATTGCTACCGTTGCATTTGGTGGCGGCATAGTGACCAACTCAAACCAGAGCGCATACTGGGTACGTACCCTGTCCCGTGATGCTTCTACCAGGGCGGATGCCGTGTATTTTAATCCGGCGGGGCTTACAAGACTGGAGGATGGATTTCATTTTTCATTGAGCTCTCAGACGATTTTCCAGAGCAAAGATGTGTCAAACGATTATGTGAATTTAAAACCAACTCCCAAAAAGTATCTGGGAGATATTTTTGTACCTGTATTCCCAAGTTTTTATGCTGTTTGGAAAAAAAACAAGATAGCCATTTCTTTCGGGTTCAATCCGGTTGGAGGTGGCGGCGGTGCCACTTTTGAAGACGGATTGCCTTCATTTGAACTGGGTGTTGCCGATATGGTTCCAACGCTCAATGCACTCGGAAATCCCATTGGTTTATCTGCAACCGATTACCGGAGGGAAGTGTATTTCAAAGGAACTTCGATATATTTCGGCTACCAGTTGGGACTCTCTTACCAGATCACCGATGTTGTATCTGCCTATTTAGGAGCCCGTTATGTGGCGGTCAAAAATACCTATGAAGGGTATATTAGAAATGTACAAGCCAATATCGGAGGAGAATGGACCAATGTGAGCGAAGCGTTTACGGATATTTCCACCACGTATTCCGGGCTGGCTGCCCAGGCTACAACAGGTGCAGCTGGTGCCACCAGTATTTCGGGCACCATGGGCGCACTGATCGGTGGCGGTTTGCCTAGTGCTGCAACCCTTGCAGATGCTGAGGGCGCCGGTGCCATCACGGCACTCGAGCGTGCCCAGATTGAAGGGGGCCTTACTGCCCTGGGTATCGGTATAACAGGGGGGATTGGAGATATACAGACTGCCTGCAATACAACCGCTACTGCGCTTACTACACAGGCTGCACAAGCCAGCGGCGCATCCAGTCTCGCCGGTCAAACTGCGACCATGACCGGAATGCTTTTGAATCAGGAAGCAGATGTGGTACAGAAAGGTTCAGGATTTACGCCCATCATTGGTGTGCATCTTGCTTTTGACAAACTGAATATTGGTATCAGGTATGAGTTTAAGACCAACATCGATATTGAGAATGATACCAAAAAAGATTTTATTGTTGGGCTGGATGGGGCTACTCCAATCACCATGTTCCCGGATGGAGCCAAGATCAGTAGTGATATTCCCGCCACGCTTTCCGTTGGTGCTGAATACAAGGTGACCCCGAAATTCACCGCTTCAACAGGTTTCCATTATTACTGGGACAAGGGCGTTGGTTATGGTAAAACCATGGGCGGAGTAGAAGTTGATAATTCAGAAATCATTGACAATAATTATCTGGAATGGGCTCTTGGTTTGGAATATGGAATTACAGACAAACTTCTTGTCAGTGGAGGTTATCTGCTGGCAAAAACAGGGGTAAGCGATGATTACCAGAGTGACCTGAGCTTCAGCCTGACTTCCAGTACAGTAGGTGGCGGACTGGGCTTTAAATTCAATGAGAAACTAATGATCAACGCAGGTGTTGGTTATACATTCTACAAGGATGGCACAAAGACTTATCCCCATTATCTGCAGGCAGCTGATACAAATATTGACGTAACAGATACCTATTACAAAAGCAACCTGTTTCTGGCAATAGGTGTGGATTTCAGTTTCTGAACCGCACCCCTCTAAATAACTTAACCTGGTATGCACAAGGCATACCAGGTTATTTTTTTTCATAAGACACAAACACGTCAGGCGAAACTGTCTGCGCCATGCATGAGGAACTTAGGATCTTGGTCTGAAATTCCGTCTTTCTCCTGAGTTATTTTCTTTCTCTCTGGCCTGGTTAACGTTTACTGCACGTCCCTTGATCTCTGTACCATTCAGATTGTCAATAGCTTCTTTTGCTTCCTTGTCATTCAGCATCTCAACAAAACCAAAACCTTTGCTTCGTCCGGAATACTTGTCGGTTATTATTTTAACCGATGCTACTTCGCCATATTCCTCAAAAGCTTTTCTTAATTCGTCTTCACTAACATTGAAATGAAGATTACCTACATAAATGTTCATAAAATAAATAAATAAAAAAATGAATAGTTTATCAATACAAAAATACGTTAATTATTAAGATGTGGAAATATTTTAGGATTTTATTTATTAATCTTCTTTCTTCTCCTTCGAATTCTAATAAACACGAATAATAAACCGCCTGCAATAATCCAGAAAGGCCAAAACTTAATAACCAGCAGTGTAAATGAAACAAGTCCGTACCAACCCTTGGTAAGGGATACCTTTAACCTGTCCATGAATTTATCCCTGTTCCTGGAATATTCATCAAGATCCGGTTTTTTACTGATCTGTAAATCAAGGGCGCTAAAATCCACCTGGTTATTGAGAAATTTCAAACGACCCTGAACACTTTCAATTTCTTCCTGTATCAAACGGATTTTTTCTTCGATCTCAAGTATGTCCTTTACCGTTTTCGCCTTTTTTAAAAGTTCGTTGTATTTCAACAGGTAGTTGCTTTTGTTTTGCAACCTGGTTTCCAAATCAATAAATTCCTCGGTTACATCTCTCGATGTTATATTTTTATAGGTAACTTTTCCGATACCCGACTCGATTTTGTCAATAAACGCTTCAAAACCAACATAAGGTATCCTGATCCTGAGATTGTACCTTTGCGAAAAATCCATATTGGTAAAGGTCTCATCGGCATAATAGGCCTTAAACAACCTCACCAGGCTGTCGACTTTTCTTTTGGTATACTCCAGATCTTCAACCGTGATTTCCATCCGGCCATCCTTGATGATTTTGCTAGTGATTGTATTGATGTCGATCACAGCGCCGGAACTGCCTGGTTGATAGAGTATGCCTCCTTCTTCGGCAGATACCTCCGGTGGAGGAACAGGTGCTCCGGCAATGTCCATCATTTCCATTTTGGACATTTCTGTAGTCCCTCCTTCAAAGTTTGACGGGCCTGGCCGGCAAGATATCAGCATTTGTGAGATCAATGCAACAACTGATATTAAACGGATCGTTTTCATATGAAGTGTTTTACCTAAATATCTTTCCTACAAGGACTCAATCCTACAGCCTACAGCCTACAGCCAATAGCCTAAAATCACCGCCTAATACAAAAAATTCAATCCGATATACAATCCGCTTTCACCGTCCCCCGGATCAAGCGCGCGGCCATAATCCACGGCAATGATAAAATTCTGGTTCATGACAAAGTGAAATCCGGCGCCGGCACCCAGATGGAGCTTTTCATCGGCTTTTTCCACCATTTCAAGCTGGCCTGCGGGAATCCCGGATTTATCAAAATCGTATTTTTTGGTAACAATTCCGCCATCCAAAAAGCCACTTAATGCCAGATAAACATTTTGGTTGAATATGATGGTCCGCAAAAACTTCCACCGCAATTCAATATTGCCGAATGCAAAACCTTCTCCAACAATCCTGTTGCGCATCACTCCGCGTACGGTCTTGGCTCCTCCTACACCGTCGCGGGTATAATTGGGTGCCGTGTTGTACACAAAAGGAAGCATATAATAGGGCATATCCCCGCTGAGTTTCGATTGGTAGCTGGCGCGAAAAGCCAGATTAAGCACCTGGGGTGCCAGCGTGAAATATTGCCTGTGCGTCAGTATAAACCTGGTATACGACAGGTCGTCGTTACCCAGGAATGACGGGGCCATAAGGAACTGCAGTTCGGTCCATATTCCTTTCATCGGGTTGGCTTCAATATCCCTTGTGTCATATACCAGACCCGCTTTCAGCAGTGTGGTATTTCCGCCATCAGCCTGGTCCGCGGGAATAACTCCCCAGTCCACGAATTTATCGTACAGCAACGCCGTATCAGGCAGTTGATCTTCAATATCTTTTCCCTTATTGAGTTTTTCAATGTCCACTGTGCCTGTTTTGGCATGGTTGTATTCAATGCCTGCCATCCAGCGGAATTGCGGTCCGGTAATTTTGCCCTGGAAATCAGCTCTGAGCCTGGTAAGTTTTCGATCCATGTTGTAGTACATGCGCGACAGGTAATCATCGCTTTCTTTATCTTCCCAATCGGCATTAAAATAGGATTCATATCCGTTAAATCCATAAAAATCCAGTGACTGTTCGGTAAGATAGCTTGCTTCTGCCGAGACCCTGATACCGGGTATCAGATACTCGGAATCATAAATAAATTGGTTGATACCGCTGCCCTTGGTTGTTCGTGACCATTCAAAATACAGTGAATGACGGTATTTTGGGTACTGCGTTCCGTCGCCGTAATGAAATATATTCACCAGGGCACCGTACTTAAAACCAATATCAGTATCATAAGCTATAACAGGAACCCCGCCAAAATTCCAGCCGGTCTTGATCTTATCGGCTTTTACCGATGATTTTACAGAATCAGCCTGACCCGTGGCTGTTAAAGTCCCTGCAAGGAACATCCCCAATACACAAAAATGTAAAAATTTGATTTTCATAAATTTACTAGTTAGGCAAGCTTAGTATCACAACTAAATTAGTATTTTTAATGATGTTACCAACCGGGTACGCGAAAAAATGTTCTATTTTTAATATCATCAAATAAAACATCTCACATGAAAATTGTAAAACGTATTCTTTCAGGCCTGCTGATATTGGTGATACTGGCAGCTGTTGCAGGTTTTGCTTTTATCCGGCACATGGGACACAGAGCCCTTCCTGATTATAACCATGATCTTCCATTGAAGGGACTTCATGCCCCGGTGGAGGTGTACCGCGATAACTATGCCATACCTCATATTTATGCGGATGATGAACACGATTTATACCTGGCTGTAGGATACATTATGGCAGAGGATCGCCTGTGGCAGATGGATATGTTGCGGCATGTAACTGAAGGCAGACTGTCGGAAATTCTGGGGAAGAGTTTTGTGGATACGGATTTGCTCTTAAGGGCGCTCCGTTTCCAGGAGAAGTCGGAAAAGATACTGGCGCAGACTGAACCTTCAACCCGGGAAGCTTTGGATGCATTTGCCGAAGGGGTTAACCAATATATGGAAAACAATAAACGCAAATTGCCGCCTGAGTTTGGCATCCTGAGGTATAAACCTGAGAAATGGGAGCCCTGTCATTCCCTCAATATGGTAGGTTACATGGCCTGGGACCTGAAAGCCGGCTGGAGTGAAATCATTCTGTCCGCCTTGCAGAAAAGTATTGATTCTGTTCGCTATCAGCAACTACTGCCAGATCTGCTGAGAAGTCAACCCGCAGTTTTTCCTGGTAAAAAAACGAAAATATCCACTTCTGTGCTTCTGCCGGATATGATGCTCAAACTTGCAACGCTGAAGGATATCGGGGCAGACGTGCTTGAAGCCAGCAACAACTGGGCTGTTTCAGGTTCAAAAAGCACTACCGGAATGCCGCTACTTGCCAATGATATGCACCTGAGTCTGAGTGCCCCGGGAATCTGGTACCAGATGCACCAGGTAGTGAAGGGAAAGTACAATGTCACCGGTTTGGGATTGCCCTGTACGCCGTTGATTATTTGCGGACACAACGACAGTATTGCATGGGGCATGACGAATACTTATGTTGATAATCTTGATTTTTACGAAGAAATTGTCAATCCCCAAGATTCAGGACAATATAGATATAACGGTGAGTGGAGAGATTTCGATATCCGGAAAGTATTGATTCGAACCAGCGCGGGAGAAGAGATTGAAAAAACACTGCGGTTTTCACATCGCGGACCTGTTGTATCCTCCTTCAAAAAGATACCTGACAGGGTGGTCACCATGCACTGGGCGGGAGATGAGATGAGCGATGAGTTCCGGACCATTATGCTACTGAACAGGGCTGATAACTGGAACGATTTTACCTCAGCGCTCAAAACCTTTCAATCCATTAGCCAGAACGTGGTTTATGCAGACAGAAAGGGGAATATCGGCCTTTACTGCGCTGCCGGAGTTCCTTTAAGAAAGAGGGATATTCCGTTTGGAGTGCTTCCGGGAGACACCGATGAATATGACTGGAAAGGTTATGTCCCTTTTGAGGAGCTGCCTTATCTGTTTAACCCGGTAAATGGCTATGTGGCTTCAGCCAATAACCGCACTGCGGCTCCTGACTATCCTTACCACATCGGATCGTGGTATCAGCCACCCGATCGGTTTGAAAGGATTGTGGAACTGCTGTCTGCCAAAGAGATTTTATCTGTTGAGGATTTTAAATCCATACAACTCGATCAGAAATCCAAAATGGCGGACAGGTATATGCCATACATTCTGAGTGCCCTGGGCGGGATGAAAGACATGAATCCCGTTGAAAGCAAGGCCTATGAGATTCTGAAAAACTGGGATCATTCCATGGCTGCACAAAATGCTGCAGCGGCGATTTTTGAGACTTTGTATACCGAGTTTGTCCGGTGCATATTCTCGGATGAACTGGGCAGTGAACTATACGGAAGTTATAGCGGAGTAAGCTCCCTCTACCGGAATGCAACGGATCAGTTATTGATCAGCAGAAGAAACTCAGAATGGTTTGACGATGTTTCCACACTACAAAGTATAGAAAACTTCAATGACAGGGTTGCCTGCGCTTTTTCCAAGGCTGTTTCATTCATTGCGACCACGCAGGGAAATAATCCCGAAACCTGGCAATGGGGCAATATGCACCATCTCGTGCTTGCCCATCCGATGGCAACCGTGAAGGTGCTCGATAAGGTTTTCAAACTGAAAAGAGGTCCCTTTGCCGTTGGAGGAAGCTTTCATACGGTCTCGCCCTTCAGTTATGATAACAACAAGCCATTCGAGGTTAATCATGGTTCATCCCACAGACATATCTACGATCTCAGCAACTGGGACAATTCACTCACCGTTATTCCCACAGGCAATTCCGGAATCCCCGCCAGCAAACATTATTGCGACCAGACGGAATTGTACTTAAACGGGCAATATCATGCGGATTATTTTTCCAAGGAAAAAGTGGCTGAAAATGCAGTATATAAAATGAAGTTTTATTAAATGATATATAAAGCCATCATTTTCGATCTCGACGGCACACTTGCCGATACGCTTTCCGACATCGCCGGCTCCATGAACCGGGTATTGAAAGCCCACCAGTTTCCGCTTCATGGGGTGACAGACTATAAGTTGCTGGTTGGAAGGGGACTGGATAACCTGGTAAAACAAGCATTACCGGAAAGTGCACGTCAGCCTGGTTTGGTGTCAAAGTGCCTGGCCGAAATGATGGAGGATTACAAGGAAAATTGCCTGGTTAACACGCGTTTATACTATGGAATTAAGGAAATGCTGATCGAGCTGGTGAAATCCGATGTAAAGCTTGCCGTGTTTTCAAATAAGGCTGAGCCACTTACGCATAAAATCGTCAACCACCTTTTGGGTGATATCCCGTTTTTGGTTGTAATGGGGGCACGATCCGATCTCCCAAAAAAGCCCGATCCTGCCGGAGCGCTTTCCATCAGCAAAAAAATGGCTGTTCAGCCGGAAGAAATGATTTATATGGGTGATTCCGATGTGGATATGATCACCGCCACCAGGGCGGGTATGCATGCAGTGGGGGTATTGTGGGGTTTCAGAACAGGTGAGGAATTGCTGGCGAACGGTGCAAAGGCTTTGTTGGAAAAACCTTCTGATTTAACAGATCAATTTTTTACTGACAGTTAAGGCAAGATCCAGTTTCAGAAATCAATCCTATGTTGCCAGAATCCAAGGTCGGAATGAAAAAGGAAGCTAAATTCCTCGGCGTCAGCAGGAATATCCTCTTTACGGGTCTGACCAGTTTCCTGACAGACACTTCTGTCAAAATGGTCTATTCCGTGATGCCGATGTTCCTGATGTCTATCGGGGCTTCAAAAACCACCCTGGCTTTGATCGAAGGAATCGCTGAAAGCACGGCATCGCTGATCAAGGCACTTTCAGGGTTCTGGAGCGATAAAATCGGGAAGAACAAACCTTTCATGATCATTGGCTATGGGATCTCTGCCCTGGTAATTCCGCTGTATGCGCTTGTGATCTCTCCCCTGCATGTGTTAGGTCTGAGGTTCATTGAAAGATTCGGCAAGGGTATCCGGACTGCGCCCCGCGACAGCCTGATTGCCGGCTCGGTGGTTAACGAAGAGACCGGCAAAAGCTTCGGGGTGCAAAAGGCAATGGATAACAGCGGGGCGATTATCGGTCCCCTGGTGGCATTTATAATGCTGTCCATGTTGCCAGGGAACTACCGGCTGATCTTTGTACTCGCCGGCATACCTGCCATACTTTCTGTTTTTGTTATTATTTTCAAGATCCATGAAGCCAAAAGAAACAGGCATGAGCTGTTCACCCGGTTTCACTTCAGGGATTTCTCAGGCAGATATTATTTTTTTCTGGGTATCATTTTTGTTTTTACCCTGGGCAATTCGACCGATGCCCTGTTGATGGTCAAGGCCAATGAAGTAGGAGTCAGGGTGGCTTTGATCCCCCTCGTATACCTGATCACCAATGCAGTATCCGTGCTTGCTTCGGTACCGCTCGGGTCGCTTTCCGACAGGATTGGCAAAGAGAAGATCCTGGTAACAGGCTACCTGCTTTACGCTGTGGTTTACTATGGCTTCGGGATCACTTCAAGCACCGGAACAATAATTGCCCTTTTTGCCCTTTACGGACTTTATTCAGCTGCTACTGACAGCATACAAAAGGCTTACATCGCGGATATAATCGATAAGAATAAAAATGGCACGGGATTAGGGATCTACAATGCGCTTATCGGGATCACGTTATTCCCGGCTAGCCTGATTGCCGGGATCCTTTATGACAGGGTGGATTCCAAAGTTCCTTTTTACTTTGGCGCCGCAACTGCTTTACTTTCTGCAGTTCTGATGGTTTTTTTCAGGACAGGCGGGAACAAGAGAAACAAGGGGGCGGTTACCTGAACGGATTTTTAAGAATTAACTGGTATCTTTAGCGGATATATTCTATTAAAATTTTAATCATTTAAGATACGTGATGAGACCTTTCTATAACCAAAACCTGGAAGAAACACTTGGTCATTTTGAGGTGACCGCGGCAGGAGGATTGACTTCAGCCGAAGTCGGGGCAAGGCATGAAAAATACGGATTCAACCAGTTGACGGCCAAAAGGAAAAAAACATTTCTTCAGATGTTTTTGGCCCAATTCAAAAGCTTCATGATCATCATTCTTCTGATAGCCGCCGCAATTTCCGGAGTGGTGGGAGTTATGGAGGGTGAGGGTTTATTTGACACCTTTGTCATCCTGGGTATCCTGGTACTGAATGCTTTTATCGGGGCTTACCAGGAGCGTAAGGCTGAATCGTCGCTCGAAGCCCTGAAGAATCTGGCGGCTCCCAACACCAAAGTTCTGCGTAACGGGCAGATCTTGGAGATTCCTACGCGCGAACTGGTTCCGGGCGATATCGTGATACTCGAGACGGGAGCCATAGTGCCGGCTGATTTGCGGCTGATTGAAGCAGTGAATCTCAAAGTACAGGAATCAGCCCTGACCGGAGAATCTGTCCCGGTTGACAAGCATACCGAAGCACTGAAGGATGAAAATATAGCTCTTGGTGACCGGACCAACCAGGCCTTTTCGAGCAGTCTGGTCACCTATGGACGGGGTCGCGGAGTTGTAACTGCCACGGGAATGCAGACTGAGGTTGGAAAAATTGCGGATATGTTGCAACAGACGGTTGAAACTGAGACGCCTATGAGCCGTCGACTGGAGCAACTGGGCAAGATTTTGGGGATTGTGGCGCTCATTATCTGTGCGTTGATCTTTCTGGTGGGCGTATTGTATGGTAATTCTGTGATGAGTATGTTCATGACTGCAGTCAGTCTCGCTGTTGCCGCCATTCCTGAAGGTCTCCCTGCCGTATCAACCATTGTGCTTGCCATTGGCGTACAGCGACTGGTGAAAAAGAACGCGATCATCCGCACGCTTCCGTCGGTGGAAACACTCGGCAGCGCCTCCGTCATCTGTTCTGACAAAACCGGAACCCTGACACAGAACAAAATGACCGTTGTTGAAGCCTATGTCAATCATAAAAAAGATGTAATAAACAGGACTGCTCCTGCCAGTGTGCTGAATGATGAGGAAAACAGGCTGCTGTCCATTTCGGTATTGTGTGCCGACGCGCAGGTCAGAACCAGGGAGGATGGAAAACATGAATATACCGGAGATCCGACTGAAACAGCGCTCCTTGATTTCGGCATTTTATATGGACAATTGAAAGATGATCTTGAAAAGCAATATCCACGGGTGGCGGAGATTCCTTTTGATTCCGAACGAAAACGCATGACCACGGTAAACCGGTTGCCGGACGGAGGTACCAGGGTAAATGTCAAGGGTGGACTTGACGAAGTGCTCAGCGTATGCAGCAGGATCATCATCCACGGGGAAATCAAACCTATCACTGCCAGTGACAAAGAAAAGATCAGCAGGGCCAATCTTACAATGGCGGATTCAGCCCTGCGTGTGCTGTCCATGGCCTACAAGGATCTTCCAGAAGCACCTCAGAAGGTGGAGATTGGCGAACTGGAAAACGAACTTATTTTCATCGGCCTGTTAGGTATGATTGATCCGGCCAGACCAGAGGTTGTTGATGCTGTGGCCAGATGTAAAACAGCAGGCATTCGGCCGGTTATGATTACGGGAGATCATAAAAGCACTGCCCTGGCTATTGCCCGTGAGATTGGCATTTACGATGAAGGAGCCAGGGCCATTACCGGTACTGAGCTCAGCCAGCTCAGCGATGAGGAATTCACCCAAACCGTATCATCGTATGCTGTGTATGCAAGGGTCGCCCCGGAGCATAAAGTGCGTATCGTGAAAGCCTGGCAGTCCCATAATCATGTGGTAGCCATGACCGGTGACGGAGTAAATGATGCACCGGCCCTTAAACAGGCTGATATTGGCGCCGCCATGGGAATTGTGGGAACCGATGTGGCAAAAGGAGCCGCCGATATGATTCTTACGGATGATAATTTTGCGACCATTGTGTCTGCCGTAGAGGAAGGAAGAAGAATTTATGACAATATTCTGAAGGCCATTCAGTTTCTGCTTTCTACCAACGTTGGTGAGATCTTTCTTTTGTTAATCACTTCGGTTTTCAATCTTGGCACGCCTTTGCTCCCCATTCATATTCTGTGGGTAAACCTGGTGACCGATAGTCTTCCCGCACTGGCACTGAGTGTGGATCCTGCCGAAAAAGGTATCATGAATCGCAAGCCGCGTAGTTCGAAGGGCGGTTTTATGACCCGGGGGATGGTGTGGAGAGTCATGTACCAGGGAATCATGATCGGTGTCATACCACTCGTATCTTTCCTGATTGGCCTGCATGAACAGGGATTGATGCTGGGCCAGACCATGGCATTTTCGACACTCATGTTCGCACAGCTTGTGCATGTTCGCAACCTGCATTCAAATAAGAGATCATCCCTTGCCATCAATCCGATGAATAACAAGCCGCTTATCGGTGCGATCTTAATTTCTGCTGCCCTGGCGCTGCTGGTTTTGTTAGTGCCTCCTGTTCGCGAAGCTTTCAGCCTAACGGCAATGGATGGAAAGCACTGGTTGTTTGTTGTCCTGATTTCGCTCTCGCCCATTTTGATTGTTGACTTGTTTAAGCTATTCAGAATCAATGGCACAAAGCATGAATAAGAACCCTGAAATGTATCGCTTCATTATATGAACTGGGCATTGCTTATCGAAATAGTTTATTTTATTGTTCTTGCGCTGGTGTGCGTGCTTATTATTTATAATACGCGTAACACAAGCAAAACACTTGCCTACCTTTTGCTGGCCATTTTTGTTCCTGTGGGAGGCATGGTGTTTTATTTCATGTTCGGCACCAATATGCGCAAACATATTATTTACAGCAAGAAGCTGATTTCTGATGAGAAAAGACTCAAAAGCCTGAATGAAAAGATTATCTCATCCACTGAAAAAATAATAAAATCGAACCGGGAAGAGATAATCGAGGGTGAAGGCCTGATCAATCTGCTGTTACAGGACAATTTGAGCCCGCTTACTGTTGGCAATGAGGTGACCTTGCTGATCAACGGCGAAAATAAATTCCCCGAAGTCTTCAAAGCCCTGAAAGCCGCACGCAATCATATCCACCTGGAATATTACATTTATGAGGATGACAGAATAGGCAATCTGATGAAGGACATCCTCCTCGAAAAAGCCCGGGAGGGTGTCAAGGTACGCCTTATTTATGATGATTTCGGCAGCCGGTCCATTCGTAAAACCATTACCAGAGAGTTCAGGGAAGGCGGTGTGGAAGCCTATCCTTTTAACCGGATCAGGCTGCTGTTTTTTGCCAACAGGATCAATTACCGGAACCACCGAAAGATAATCATTGTGGATGGCAAGATTGGTTTTACCGGAGGCATCAATATCAGCGACAGATACATCAACGGGGGAAACTACAATACGAAATTGTACTGGCGTGACACGCATATACGTATAGACGGCCCGGGGATCTATAATCTTCAGCATACCTTTCTGTGCGACTGGAATTTTTGTTCCGGTCAGAAAATTCAACCACTGACCGAATACTTTCATATGGTTCCGCACACCCGCAAGAATTTCAGTGTTCAGATCGCTTCCAGCGGACCTGATTCTCCCAATTCCACGATCATGCTTTCTTTGCTGAAAGCCATCACCATTGCCAAAAAGGAAATCCTGATCACAACACCTTATTTCATTCCCGGAGGCAGCATTATTGATGGTATTAAAATGGTTGCACTGGGAGGAGTCACTGTGAAAATTCTGGTACCCGGCATTTACGATTCAGTCATTGTGAACCTGGCAGCCCGGTCGTACTATGGTGAATTGCTGCGTGCGGGAGTTGAAATCTATCTGTACCGGAAAGGATTTATTCATGCAAAAACCATGGTTATTGATAATTCAATTTCCATTGTGGGAACAGCAAATATGAATCACAGAAGCTTTAACCTTGATTTTGAGGTAAACGCCATAGTATATGCAGCAGAATTTGCACAACAATTGAACAAGACTTTTCATGATGACCTTGCAGATGCCGAAAAAATCGAATATCATCAGTGGAAACTCCGGCCACCTTATGTTAAGCTGGCTGAAAGAACAGTCCGGCTTTTGTCGCCGGTTATGTAGTACTACCTGCTTTATTGAGCATGAATCTCAGCCTATCCTTTCAATGCCCTGTTTCAGGTTTGTCAGCTCCTCCATTTTTACCGGCCGGCCCTCATCGATGCTCTTGCGGGCGGCCACGCCGATCAGTATGGCCATAGCCAGAAAAAATTTGATCCCATGATTTTTGCGTTATTTCATATAAAAAACTTCTTCCAGGGGAACTGAAACAGGAGAATGATCCGGATTGGTTTCCATAATGTCAGCCATAAAAGCCCACCATTTCTGAACGATGGGATTCTCACCCAGGTCCTGCGAGGAGCTCTCTCCACCCTGATCCTGAACAGCAAAAAGCAGATCAGTCTCCTCATCAAAGAAAATGTGGTAATCGCTGACCCCATGATCATGCAATAACTTCACCAACTCGGGCCAGATGACGTTGTGCCTGTGTTTATATTCTTCTTTCTGACCCGGATTCAGTTTCATTTTAAAAGCTTGCTTTGCCATAGGGATAAATTTAAGGATTATCAATTATGTGGCCTGTTTAATAATCAAATATATCATTCATTTCGTGGATTTTCAATATACAATCTGGGCTAAAGTTTGCACAAAATGGTGCAAATGTATTGCCTGCCTGTTAAACAATTGCTATCTTGCAACCTGATTGCTTACTTGCTGTATGAGGCAGATTGCGCGTGTCGCTGATGAAGTTAACCATTTATGGATTGGATTGTTAATCTAAAAACGAAAATATGAAAAGAATATCCTTTGTACTATTAATGCTGGGACTGGTGATGGTTAACATTCCCCTACATGCCCAGGGTCAGACGGATCAGAAACTGCATATCATCATTATCGGTGCTCACCCCGATGATCCTGATGAAATGGGCGGCAGTGCCTATAAATGGGCTCAGATGGGTCATGATGTGCTCATGGTTTCTGTTACCAACGGTGATGCCGGGCATCAGTCCATCAAAGCTCCGGAATTGGCCAAAATAAGAAGAGAAGAGGCCCGCAAAGCCGGCGAAGTAATTGGAATAAGATACATTACGCTGGACAACCACGATGGACAGCTGATGCCAACTTATGAAAACCGGTTGCAGATGATCAGGATCATTCGTGAACAGAAAGCGGATATTGTCATTTACCCTCGTCCTTATGATTACCACCCCGATCACCGGTATACCGGAACCCTGGTGAATGATGCAGCCTATATGGTGACCGTTCCCACCATATTGCCTGAAGTTCCGTTCCTGGCAAAAAATCCTGTGTTTTTGTATATGGCTGACGGTTTTACCCATCCCGAACCTTTTAAACCCGACGTATGCATTGACATTGATGATGTTATTGAAAAGAAGATGGATATGTACCACCAGCATACATCGCAGATGTATGAATGGCTTCCCTTTAACATGGGAATCCTGGATCAGGTTCCTGCTTCAGATTCAGAAAGGCGCGCCTGGATGGGTAAGTTGAGGAAATCAGGTTGGAATGCAGATCCTTACAGGGCCAAACTGGTTGAACTGTACGGAGCGGAAAGAGGAGGTAAAATCCAGTATTGCGAAGCTTTCCAGGATTCCGAATACGGGACCCGGCTTACCAAGGAAAATATGCACTATTATTTTCCGTTTCTGCCATCTGCAATAAAATAAGAAAGAAATATTCAGTTAAAAACCCTCTAAATTCTGATCATGAAACCTGCTTTGCATCAACTCGTCCGTTTCTGGATATTTCTGATACTGTGTACATCGTTTTCGCTGCAAATGAGTTTTGCGCAGGACGAATTTGAACAACCTATCCCGGTGGACACAAAGATCAGGATTGGCAAGCTGGAGAACGGTCTCACCTATTATATCCGGAAAAACAGCAAACCTGAGAACCGGGTTGAAATGAGACTTGTTGTGAAAGCAGGTTCTGTTTTGGAAGATGAAGATCAGCTTGGATTGGCCCATTTTGTAGAACACATGGCTTTTAACGGAACCAAGAATTTCGCCAAGAACGAGCTGGTGCATTATATGCAGTCTGTTGGTGTGCAATTCGGACCTGAAGTAAATGCCTCTACCTCATTCAATGAGACCATGTATATGCTTACACTCCCTACTGATTCGGCCCATATTGTTGAAAAAGGATTTCAGATCATGGAGGACTGGGCGCATAACCTGACCTTTGACGGAGTAGAAATCGACAAGGAAAGAGGAGTTATCATGGAGGAATGGCGGCTTACCCAGGGACTCAGTCAACGGTTAATGGACAAGTTATATCCTGCCTTATTTGAGGGCTCACAATATGCAACGAGACTTCCCATTGGAAAAAAAGAAATTATTGAAGGAGCTCCGCACTATACCATCAGGAAGTTTTATACCGATTGGTACCGGCCTGACCTGATGGCTTTTGTGGTCGTCGGTGACCTTGATCCCGATGCTGTTGAGAAAGCAATCCGGGATCACTTCAGCGGATTGAAGAATCCTGCAGATCCAAGACCACGCAGAAGCATTGCGGTACCGGATCAACCGGGTACCAAGGTCCTTGTTTTTTCAGATAAGGAAATGCCGGTTGTTCAGATCGCCATATTCAATAAAGTGAAGCCCGAGAAAGAAGTGCTGCTGAAAGATTACCGGAAAATGCTGGCTTATCAAATGGTTACCAGTATGCTAACGCAACGTTTGAATGAATTGAGGGAGCAGGCTGATCCGCCGGTTGTGGGTGCCCAGGCTGCTTACGGTTCCCTGGTACCCGAAAGCAATATTTTTCAGCTCATGGCCATGGTACCCGAAAAGGGGATCGAAAGAGGCATTGAAACGTTGATTACCGAGAGTGAAAGAGCAGTCAGATATGGTTTTACTGATGGTGAACTATCCCGACAGAAAAAGGAATTCCTGGCCATGATGGAAAATGCCTTTAATGAACGGGATAAAACTTTGTCGGCCAACCTGGCTGCCGAGTATCTTCGTAATTTCCTTTCCGATGAACCGATTCCAGGGATTGAATTTGAGTACGATTTCGCCAGGAAATACCTGGATGGTATCACACTGGATGAGGTGAATGATATATTACGTAAAAATCTGACAAAGGATAACAGGCTGGTGTTTGTGCTGGCCCCCCAGAAAGAAGGTATACAACTTCCGGATGAAACGGAGGTTCTGAAGTCAGTTGAATTGGCCGTCAAAAGCGAAATTACGCCTTACCAGGATAAGATGGCAGGCAGTCAGCTTATGAGCGAAAAACCTAAAAAGGGCAGGATACTGCTTACCAAAAAGAACGAGAATCTTGGCGTTGTTGAGATGAAGTTGTCCAACGGAGCCAGGGTTATTTTAAAGCCAACCGATTTTAAAAACGATGAAGTGCTTTTCAGTGCATACAGTCCGGGTGGATACTCGGTATACGGAATGAATGATCACCAGTCGGCTTACTATGCAGACGATATTGTGAATGAATGCGGCTTCGCAGAATATTCCAATTCTGATATCACCAAACTGCTGGCAGGTAAAAATGTTTCAGTAAGTCCTTATATCAGTGATCATTATGAAGGCATTGCGGGTTCATCCTCTCCGAAAGACCTTGAAAGCATGTTTCAAATGACCTACCAGTATCTGACCAGTCCAAGGAAAGATAGTGCCATGTTTGAAACCCTGATGTCCCTCCAGAAAGAGTACTTCAAAAATGCTATATCCAGTCCTGAAGCTTATTTCGGGGATCAGTTCACGAGGGCGAAAACCCGGAATCATCCCAGGGCTGATGTGATCCCTTCAGAAAGTGAACTTGCACAGGTTGACCTCAACAGGATGTATGAAATTTATAACGAGCGTTTTGATGATGTATCTGATTTCACATTCTTTTTAATCGGATCATTTAAAACAGACAGTGTCAAGCCTTTCATCGAGAACTATCTGGCAAGCCTTCCCTCCATTAAGCGAGAGGAAAGCTGGAAGGATATGGGCATACGGCCACCTGACAAAAAAATCGACAAGGCGGTTTACAAGGGAAATGATCCCAAGAGCCTTGTTGGGATTTATTTTGAAACCAGTATGCCCTTTGATCCCATGGAAGATCATGTTTTTGAGTCACTCGGCCAGCTGTTGTCCATCAGGTATCTTGATGTGATCCGTGAAGAACTCAGTGGGGCATATACCATCAGTGCTTCCTGTGACCTGGTTAAGATCCCATATTCACGCGTGGCTTTAAATGTTATGATTCCCTGTTCCCCCGAAAATACTAATATGCTGACAAAAGCTGCCATCCAGGAAATCCGTAAGATCCAGAAAGAGGGTGTTACAGAGGAGGACCTGGTGAAAATCAAGGAAGCGCAACGCCGTGACCTGGAGAGGAATCTCAAGGAAAACGGATACTGGCTTAGCCGGCTCTCAGGTGCATACATGAATGATGATCCGGGTTTGATCAACAAGGCCGCTGACCGGATCAATGCCCTGAGTTCTGCGAAGCTTCAGGAAGCAGCCGGAAAGATCAATCTGAAAAAGTATGTGAGGGTAGTTTTATACCCTGAGAAATAAATAAACTTTTTTTTCGTATGTTTGTTAACAGTTTAATGTAAAGCATTAAATAAACGAATTTTGGATAAACGTACTTTTATTAAATCAATATTCCTGAGCGCAGCCGGTGTTTTTGCGCTGGGTTCTTCATCGGCTGTAAAGGCTGCCCGGAAAAAAAGGAAGTGGAACGGTGAATTTGTTCTCCCTGAATTACCATACGCATATAATGCCCTGGAACCTTTCATTGATGCAAAGACCATGGAGTTGCATCATGGTAAACACCATGCAGCCTATACCAAGAACTTCAATACCGCTGTAAAAGAAGCCGGTTTAACCGGAAAGACTGCGCTGGAAATCCTGTCAGAAGTGTCTAAGTATCCTCCGGCCATTCGGAATAATGGGGGTGGTTTCCTGAATCATAAGCTGTTCTGGAAAATGATGGCCCCTGCAACCGGCCAGCAACCCTCCAAAGAACTGATGGGCGCAATTAACAGGGATTTTGGATCATTCGATACTTTTAAGGAAAAATTCAGCACTTCTGCCAAATCAGTATTCGGATCGGGATGGACCTGGCTTGTTGAAGACGGGGGCAAACTGAAAATAACCTCAACATCAAACCAGGACAGTCCGGTTATGGACATCGCAACAGAAAAGGGCGTTCCGCTCCTGTGCATTGATGTATGGGAACACGCCTATTATCTGAAATATCAGAACCGGCGTGCTGAATTTATTGATGCCTTCTGGAATGTGGTAAACTGGGATTTTGTATCACAGCGATACATTAAAAGTATCACGCCGAAAACAACTTAAAGCAGGTTTTCTATTCGGAAGCCTTGAGCAGAAACTGATCAACCAGCCTGTCAATCCTTGTAACATTCTTGCGCATTCCGGATATCACCACTGGATTCTCATTGGGAGATATGACAATGCTGTCTTCATACCACTGGGCAAAGCGCGCATATCCGGATTTTCTGCGGTATACAATTCTATCCGGATCATCTGCGGTTTTAATATAATTCAGCGTTTCGAAGGCTTTTTCGAATACAACGCGGTTATCGGCAAACGTTCCGTTCAGGTGCCGCTTAATTTTGCTAAAGCCAACCAACGGATATATCAGAGCATAAGCAAGTAAAAAGGCAAGGAATAACATGAATTTCTGATTCTGAAACATTTCCCTGAGCGTTACTGCGGGGGAAACGCCCTGGGTCAAAAGGGGATACAAAACAAGCACCAGAAAGAAAATGACAGCCATGTAAAGGATGAATTTTACTGTGCGTCTCAGGTAGTCTTTCATGTTAATAGAAATTGATTAGGTGGTTTCGAAAGTAATGAATACAAATGAAAAATGCAAACTATCTGCACGGATAGGCTTGCATAGCTTCTTTACAGAAAAAACAAAGCAACTCCTGCCAGACTGATCAGTGTCCCGATAACCTCCCTGGCGGTCACCTTATGCTTAAAGAGCAGAACACTGGGCGGTATGATGAAGATCGGCACCAGTGCCATCAGGGTGGAGGCAATTCCAGTGGAAGTATACTGCACTGCCAGCAGGGAAAAAGATACACCCAGAAAGGGGCCAAAAAACGAGCCGATTGTAGTGGATACCATTGCCTTTTTGTATGTAAGCGTGGATATTACCGGTCGCCATTTGCCGGTCAGCGTAATCAGCGCAACAAAGCCAAGGATGCCGATAATAATCCGGATCTGGGTGGCTGCAAAAGGACTGTACTGTTCCATGCCATATTTGCTCAGCACTATGCCCAGCGCCTGGCCCAAAGCCCCGCCAAAAGCATACAATATGCCAACCAATGGCTTGCTGACTGTTACCCGGTGGCTTTCTTTATCCCGACGGAACATGGCAATGATAATACCGGCCATGGTAACCAGGATACCAACACCGGATAGAAGGCTGAGGTTTTCATGGAGCATGATCCAGCCAAAAAAGGCGGCCATGGGTGGAGCCAGGGTCATGATGAGCATGGCAAACCAGGAACCGATTATGGTATAGGATTTAAACAGACAATAATCTCCGAGCACAAATCCGATCAGTCCGGAAACCGAAAGCCATATCCAGTTGTGTGTTGAAGCATCAACAGGGAGAAGGTGACCCCTGATGATAAGGTTCAACAAGGAGAGAAAGACCATGCCGATCACCAGCCTGATGATGTTAACCGGCATAGAACCTACCCTTCTGCTGGCATCTTCAAATGCCAGGGCGGAGGCTGACCAGAAAACTGCAACCAGCAGGGCGGCTAATTCACCGGAATGGGATTGAAGCATGGATCAGGCAGGGGATTAGGGGATTAGGGGATTAGGGGATTAGGTGAATAGGTGAATAGGTGATTGGGTGATTGGAAATTTACTTAATCACTTAATCACTTCATCACTTAAATTCAATCGTTCCAAATCTCTGGTAATCATGAAAAGTGGTACCTACGGGCATCCATAGCCAGTGATCTGATCCGTTGTCGTAGTCGATCCGGTAAAAGTTGGCACGCCAGCGCGTTGCGCTTTTGGGAGGCGCCTGTACCATAGGCTTCAGCAATGCGAAAGGAATGAAAAACTCACCGGTCCACGATACCATTGCGGATGTATTCTCTTTTTCATGCCGCACTGAAACCGCGTGCCTGGTTAACCTGTCCCCACTGTAATGCCAGGGGATCCATCCCAGGAAGTTTCCGTTGTAATTCGGGACCATGAGCACCAATTCGTAATTTAAGGGGGAAAGCTCGTACTCGAAATAAACTGGAACCTTTTCATCTGCCCAGAAGAAAGCTTCAATAACATCTTCACGATAAATATCCAGGTTTTCTCCCCGGAGGGTGGCGGTGATCTTATTGTCCTCACAATGGTACAGGCAGTAAATACCGGTTCCCGAATACAGGATTTTAAAGCTGGTCTTATGCGGTGATCTGGACTCCGGATGATCAAGCACTATCCATTCGGTTTTGTTCCATTCTGTGTTGCTGCCATCGCCAGTAACTTCAAAATCAGAGCACCTGATTACGGGCAAAATACTATCAGCGGGATTGGCAATTTTGGGATTTTGGCCTGATATTACCGTGGAGCCTGCAAAGAGCAATAAAACTAAAATATGGGTTAGTTTATGCATGATATTTTAATTAATAAATGAATTCATCTGTATCCATGTCCTGCTACTGCCGCTGCCGCTGCTGCTGCTACTGCTACTGCCGCTGCTGCTGCCGCTGCCGCAGGCCTGTCCCTACATAAGCCATTTATCCAGCCATCCGAAAAACTCACGCTGCCATAAAATACTGTTTTGGGGTTTTAGAACCCAATGGCTTTCATCGGGATAAAAGAGCAGTTTGCTGGGAATGCCACGAAGCTGGGCAATGTTGAATGCCTGTAAGCTTTCGGTGTAAGGAATCCGAAAATCATTGGCTCCCGTAACCAGCATAATGGGTGTATCCCATTTATCAACATAGAGATGGGGTGAGAATTGCGTGAAGCTTTTGGGCTTGGGCTTATCCCAGTAATAACCTCCCAGGTCGTGTTGCACAAAAAACATCTCTTCAGTGCCGGACGACTGGCTTTCGAGGTTAAACATGCCGCAGTGGGCAATAAATGCCTTGAAACGCTTTTCATGCATGCCCGCCAGGTATAATACGGAATAGCCGCCGTAGCTGGCGCCAACAGCGCCCAGGCGATCGGAATCCACGTAAGGTTCTTCTTTCACGGCGTCAATGGCGCTCAGGTAGTCTTTAATGTTCTGTCCCCCATAATCACCGGATATCTGGGCATTCCATTCCTGTCCAAATGTGGGCAGTCCCCTGCGGTTCGGGGCCACCACAATGTAACCATTTGCTGCCATCAGCTGCAGGTTCCACCTGTAAGAGAAAAACTGCGAAACCGCGCTTTGCGGACCTCCCTGACAATAAAGCAATGCCGGGTACTTTTTGGAGGCGTCAAAATCAGGAGGGAACAATACCCAAACCAGCATATCTTTGCCATCGGTGGTTCTTACCCATTTTTCCTCTACTTTCCCCGATTTGATCACATCATAAATGTTTTTATTGGTAAAAGTCAGCTGAGTTTCCGCACCGGTTTCAGGATCAATCCTGAAAATCTCAGTCGCCATCGAAAAGGTGGTTTTAGTGCCCGTCATCACCTTATTTTTCATGGCAAAACTGGTATAGTCATGCTTGCCTTTTGTGACAGGCCTGATTTCCCTGCTTTCGGGGAGGATTTCGTATACCTGGTAAGTGGCCTGGATCCCGCTGATGAAATAGATCTTTTTGCTGTCATCACTCCAGGCGAAATGGCCGGCATTTTGATCCAGGTTCCGGGTGAGGTATAATCTGGACCGGCTGGTAAAATCATACAGGAAAAGTCTCTCTTTATCGGCCTCATAACCGGGAGTTTCCATGCTCATAAAGGCAAGCTTAATCCCGTCGGGTGAAAACACCGGGTACCGGTCATATCCCATCATACCTTCGGTAATGTTCTCCGTGATTTTACCATCGATGTCATAGATGTAGATATCTGAATTGGTGCTTACTGCGAAATCTTTGCCTGTAAGTTTCTTACACGAATAGGCCAGTTTAACCCCGTCCGGGCTCCACGCAATATCGGCAGCATCAAAATAGGGCGGGAGAGGAGAGTCATAGGGTTCTCCATCCATTATGTCGGTATCCCCGCTGATTTTACCCTGGTTGTAATCAGCTATGAAAATATGACTGCAGGAATAATCCGACCAGGAATTCCAATGCCGGTACATCAGGTCATCAATTACCAATCCCTTTGCCAGCGGCAGGTCAGGGTACCTGTCCAGTGTTGTGGAATCCGTTTTTACATCCTGCAGGTAAAAGAGCCGCTTGCCGGTGGGCGCAAATTCAAAACCATTAATATCCTTTTGATTTTCTGATACAATCATTTTATCTGAACCATCAGCATTCATTCTCCAGATCCTCATCAGGTCCTTGTCCTTGCTCAGATAGGCAATGGTTTTGTCATCAATCCACCTGGGATTGCTGCATGAAGGCATTCCTTCGGTGAGGTTGACCGGTTGTCCTCCTTCCGAAGATATGGTAAAGATCCAGGTATGCTTCTTATCCGTTTTGGCATCGTAACGGGTAACCAGGTACAATACCTGCTTTCCGCTTGGAGAAAGCTGCATATCAGCAACCCGTCCAAATTTCCACAAAAGTTCCGGGGTCAACCTGGCGCCCTGGATTTCCTGTTCCGTGATCTGATTCAGAAAATCTCCCTCTTCCGGCAGGATCACTTTATCTTCCTTGTTCTGGCAACCGTTAAAAACAATCATCAATGCAATAACCTTAAATAGTTGTAAATTTTTCATAGCCTTTATCATTCAAAACATTCCCTAAAGATAATAGATATTTCAAACCGTTTCACCATTCCACTTTTCTACTTTTCCATCGTTTCAACGTTCCACCTTTACTTCAATTCATTATCTTTGAGAACACATCAAACAATAAACGATTTTGATATGAAGATTGAACTCAGGAAAAACTGTGCGTATTCTTTGTTGGTGCCCACCAGCATGGGAATCCGTCTTGCGCCGCTCAACGGTCAGCCCGTTCACAGCAGTGAGCTGTTTACCATGCAGGCAACAAGCGCTGAATCGAATGTGGTGAGCATTTCATCCTATCTCGGCCTTCCG
This sequence comes from Bacteroidales bacterium, assembly GCA_016930375.1. Lineage (GTDB taxonomy): Bacteria > Bacteroidota > Bacteroidia > Bacteroidales > UBA10428 > UBA5072. The sequence goes on from JAFGGU010000021.1 coordinate 75,718, forward strand.
GTAAAGTTGCTGACCGCCTTTGTAAAAGACAGTCCAATATCACAATTCATCAAGAACAGCCTTGCAAGCCGGCATATAACCTATGAGGGAAAGGAAGTTGCCCAGGGTGGCCCATGGGGTTTCCGCCACCAGTTCAACATTGCGGACAGCGGCTATGGATCACGCGGACCCCGTGTAACGAATGACCGCGCCGGCGAGGTAGGTCGTACGCTTAGTGCGAAGGATTTTGACCTTGAAAAAATCTTTGTAAAAGAGGGAGTTCAGATCGTACACCTTTCAGGTTTAATTGGCGCACTGTCACCTGAAACCAGCGCTTTCTGCCTTGAATTGGCCAGGACTGCCAAAAGAAACGGCACCCGTATTTCATTCGATCTCAATTACCGTGCCTCATTCTGGAAAGGTCGTGAAAAGGAGCTTTGTGCAATTTTTACCGAGATAGCCAGCGTGTCCGATATTCTTGTCGGCAATGAGGAGGATTTCCAGCTCTGTCTGGGTATCGAAGGCCCCGAGGCCGGGGGTAAAGACATTGCCGGGAAAATTCAGGGTTTCAAAGGAATGATCAGCAATGTGAAAAAAGCATTTCCAGCCGCGTTGGTCTTTGCCACCACCTTAAGACAGGTAATCAACACAAACAGCCACATGTGGGGGGCTATCATGCTGGAAGGCGACAAGTGGCATGTTGTTGAACCGCGTGAGATCACTGTACTCGACCGTATAGGAGGCGGCGATGGCTATGTGGGAGGCATGCTGTATGCCATATTAAAAGGCTGGGAACCTGAACAATGGATCCAGTTCGGCTGGGCATGCGGCGCACTGGCCACGACATTCCTGACCGATTATGCTCAACCTGCTGATGAGGAACAGATCTGGAGTATCTGGGAAGGCAATGCGAGGGTTAAGCGTTAAATATCACCTGCTGACTGTATCCGGCATCGTTTCCATGACTGCCGGTTGCGCCACGGATGAAAAACAACAGGCTGACCGGCCCAACATTGTTTTTATCATGAGCGATGATCATGCCTACCAGGCAATCAGCGCGTATGGCGGTTCGCTGGCTAAGCTTGCTCCAACACCTAATATCGACAGGATCGCCCGTGACGGAATGCGGTTTAACAGATGCCTGGTTACCAATTCCATATGCGGACCTTCACGCGCGACAATTCTTACCGGCAAATACAGTCACCTGAACGGTTTTATTTCCAATGAAAAGGAACCTTTCAACGGGAATCAGCAGACTTTTCCCAAATTGTTGCAGAAGGCAGGCTATCAAACCGCCTTGATCGGTAAATGGCACCTGGAATCCAGGCCTACCGGATTTGATCACTGGGAAATACTTCCGGGTCAGGGGAATTACTATAATCCTGATTTCATAAATGGCGAAGATACAACCCGGGAAATTGGTTATGTTACGGAAATCATTACGCGGAAGAGCCTTACCTGGATTGCCGGGGCTAAAAAGAACCGAAAACCCTTTATGCTGATGATTCATCATAAAGCGCCTCACCGTTCCTGGGAACCGGGGCCCAACGAACTGGGCATGTATAGCGATGTGATGTTCCCGGAACCTTCAACGCTGTTCGATGATTATGCCAACCGGGGAGTGGCTGAACACAGTCAGGACATGACTATTTCCAAAACCATGACGTTGGAAACAGACCTGAAATTAATGAAAGACAGTCCCCTGAAAAACCTTACGCCGGAACAAACCAAGGCCTGGAAAGCGGTGTATGATCCGATTATCACGAAATTCTTTGGATCGGAGCTTACAGGAGATGATCTAACCCGTTACAAGTACCAGCGCTACCTGCAGGATTATCTCGCCTGTATTTCGGCAGTTGATAAAAGCGTGGGAGAAGTTCTGGATTATTTAAGAAAGAATGGACGGGATAAGAATACGCTCGTAATTTATACCTCCGACCAGGGTTTTTACCTTGGAGAGCATGGCTGGTTTGATAAACGGTGGATGTTTGAACAGTCACTCCGAACGCCATTGCTGGTCATGATGCCGGACAGGATTAACCCCGGAAGCATCAACAATGATATGGTTTCCAACCTCGACTTTGCTGAAACCTTTCTGGATATTGCCGGCACTGAAATTCCACCGGATATGCAAGGGATGAGCCTGTTACCGCTATTGGAAGGTAAAAGGCCCGGCAAGTGGAGAACGGAACATTACTATCATTATTACGAGTACCCGGGTTGGCACAGCGTGAAACGGCATTATGGAATTGCCACCGAACGATACAAGCTGATCCATTTCTATTATGATGTGGATGAGTGGGAAATGTTTGATCTTGAAAAAGATCCTGATGAGATGATCAATGTGTACGATGATCCTGCTTATGATGTGGTTAAAAGCAAACTGCACGGGCAGCTTGACAGGTTGAGGAAAAAATACCTCGACAGTGATTCATCTCAACAGCAATTTCTTCCAACAGTAGCTATGGATGTAGAATAAGTGCCATACCAGGCGGGAAGCTAAAGTTCCTTCAATACAGTATTCCTGTCTGATTTCCTGACATCCTCATAAAACGATTCGACAATCTGGTTCAGCTTGATGAGTTCCCCTGTCTCATTTTCAAATGTCAATTCATGTCCCTGTTTATCAAGGGCATCAATTACGAAACTGATTGTGATCTTTGCAGGATCAAGCGCAGGCTGATAGGCTACCTCCCGGACCTCATGCGTGACAGTCTCAATAATTATCCGGGCATTCAACAATTCATACAAAAGATCACGCACAATTCTCATCGGGATCCCCAACTGATCTGAGATTTCTGAAGCGTTCAGTGGAGATTGTCCATCCGAGAAATTCCTGATAATTTTTTGCGCCACCAGCAATCCCAGAACCCTGCGATGTTTCAGGCTTACTTTCACATCTTCGACTTCCTGCTCGTAATGCGCCGCATTCTGGTAGGCAAAGGAAATCTCTGCTCCCAGCAATACAATGAGCCAGCTGAACTCAAGCCACATCATGAACAGCGGAAGAGCGGCGAATGTACCGTAAACGGCACCATAACCCGATAACAGGGATTGAAAATTCACATACCCCCACTGAAGGAGCTGAAACAAAGTCCCGGCGATGATCCCTCCGATCAGGGCCGGTACAAATTTCACCTTGGTATTGGGGACTACGATGTATATCAGTGTAAATACAAACCAGATGAGTGTGTAGGACAACAGGGAAAACAGAACTTTTATTACCGAATCAAGATAATGCAGGAAGGGAATACCGTCAGATATGCCCTGCAGTTTGGATACGTTGAAACTGCTCGCAATTACCAGGAAAACAGGAGCAATCACAAGCAATGATATGTAATCGGTAAACTGACGCGCAAACATCCGCGATTTTTTTATTTTCCAGATGTTGTTAAAAGAACTTTCAATATTACCCAGTACTTTCATGACCGACCAGAATAATACCACAAGACCGACACCGGCAATATATCCGGAATTGATGTTGCCCAGATACCTGTCAACAAATCCCAGCAAAACGTTCAGCACCTCCTGCTGTCCCTGAAGGCGCTCTTTCAGTATCGTGGAAAGACCCTCATCCAGCCCGAAACCCTGGGCAATCCCAAAAACCATAGCCAGAATGGGAACAATGGAAAGCATGGTATAAAAAGACAGGGCGGAAGCCCGCAGCTGTATTTTGTCATTATTGAAACCCTTGACTGCGACAAAAAGGATACGGCCCTGCTTGACCAGGAAACTAAAAACAGGATGTTTACCCTTGGTGGATATTTTCCAGATATCCTTTTCGAAGAATTGCGTCAACTGCTGGATTATATTTTTTTTCATAGCGAGGTCTCCCGTATAAAAGTACGATTTTTTATACATTTACGCTGAAATGCCCAATAGGTTTTAAATGTCCCCTCTCAATCTCGAAAATCGAAAAATACTTATCGTCGAAGATGACGACATGAGCTTCCTGTATCTGAACCATTTGTTATTGCTTACCGGAGGAATGATAGTCAGGGAGAAAACAGGACCTGAAGCCCTCGAATTGTACCGCAAAAATCTGGGATTTGACTTGATCCTCATGGATCTTCAGCTACCCGGAATGGATGGGAAACAGGTTACCCGGGAGATCAGAAACCATGATTTGTATATTCCCATCATAGCCCAGACGGCCGATAAATCGCCGCTTGAAAAGGAACTGGCGCTGGAGGCAGGTTGCACAGAGGTGATTACAAAACCCTATTCGATGGAGGAGTTGTTTGAAGTTATCGGAAAGTATATCAGTGAGTAAAAATGTTGTATGTTGTATGTTGTATGTTAAACCTACAACCTACAACCTACAACATTCTACGTATAACTCGACCCGTCCCAGCAATGCGTGCATAGTTTTTCCTTGGGAAGACCAATGGCATCCACCAGGTCATCCAATTTTTGATACACGAGTGATGTAAGGTTCAGGTTCTTCCTGATCTGTTCCACCATGGCGCAGTATTTTCCGTTGGAGATATCGGAATATTCCTTCATGTCGAACTCATCTTTTCCTTCGATTTGCCTGACTGCCTTGTGAGTGGCCAGATCGAGATTTGATCTCGAACGGCTGAAATTCAGGAATTCACAGGGATAGGTGAGGGGGGGGCAGGCAATGCGCATATGGATCTCCCGGATGCCTGCCGCATGCAGATCGCGAACATTATCCTTCAGTTGTGTTCCCCTGACGATTGAATCATCCAGGAACACTCCTCTCTTGTCTTTCACCACCGATTGATTTGTAATAAGCTTCATGCGGGCAACCAGGTCGCGCGTCACCTGGTTCTGCGGCATGAAACTCCGGGGCCAGGTTGGGGTATATTTGGTATAGGGTCTTTTCAGGGGAATATGTTTTGAATTGCTGTAACCTATAGCATGTCCTATGCCTGAATCGGGGATGCCTGCCACAAAATCAGCCTCCACATTATCACGTTTTGCCAGTGCCGCACCGCAATTGTAACGTGTTTCATCCACATTGATATTTTCATAAAAAGATGGCGGATACCCGTAATATACCCAAAGAAATGAACAAATTTGCATCCTGTCGTTGGGCTTGCGCAACTGTTCATAGCCTTCCCTGGTCAGTTTCACTACCTCACCGGGTCCCAGGAATTTTTCTATTTCAAAGGAAAGATTCGGAAATGAACAGGTTTCAAAAGCCACGGCCAGACCATCTTCTCTTTTTCCCAGAATAACAGGAGTTCTTCCAAGTTTGTCCCTGGCAGCAATGATATAATCCTCCGTAAGTATTATCAGTGAACAGGATCCCTTGACCCGTTTGTAAACATTTTCAATGCCGGACAGGAAATCATCACTTTCAGCGATCAGCTTGGCTATCAACTCGGTTGGATTTACTGAACCCTGACTGGTTTCAGCAAAGGTCTGATGCTTTTTTAAGAAATAGGTTTCGAGCTCGGTCTGGTTGATAATTTTACTCACTGAGGCTACAGCAAAACGTCCCAGGTGTGTCGTCACCTGAATGGGTTGCGCCTCCGTGTCGCTGATCACACCAATCCCGATGCTCCCTGAAAAACCAGGAACATCGTTTTCAAACTTATTCCTGAAATAGCCGTCTTCCAGACTGTGAATCGCCCGCTGAAATCCCTTTTCTTCGGAGTAGAATGCCATTCCTGCTCTTTTTGTGCCCAGGTGGGAATGATAATCCGTACCGTAAAATACATCATACACACAATCGCTCTTGGATACACAACCGAAAAAACCACTCATAGCCGCCAGAATTAGTTATAATTCATGACCTAAAAATAAGAAACTAATCCATCGAAAATCCAGTTGTTGATAAATGATTTTAGAAACTTAGTATCTTTGAGAAAACAGCATTTTAATTACAAACTGATAGTCATGTTCAAATGTTTTTACAATAAATTTGCAGCCTGGTACCTTGTTGTTGTCCTTCTGCTTTGTCTTTTCACTGTGAACGGTTATACGCAACAACCGGAGGCCAACTATGATGAAACCAGGATTCCCGCCTATACACTCCCGGATCCTCTTGTGCTTCAGAGTGGCAAACTGGTCACCGGTGAACCGCAATGGTGGAAAGAACGCAGGCCTGAAATCCTGAGCCTGTTTGAAATGGAAATGTATGGAAGAGCACCCTCTACCGCAACTTACCTTGGTTTTTCAGTGGCAACTCAGGATACCAATGCACTAAACGGTAAGGCCATCCGGAAAGAAATTACAGTTCATTTTACAAAGGATAAACAGGGTGCTTCCATGTCCGTTCTCCTGTATCTTCCCAAACTTAATACTCCTGTACCGGTATTCCTGGGATTGAATTTCAGAGGAAATCATACCATTATAGATGATCCCGGGATTTCTGTCTCCGCCCATTGGAAAGCTGCAGAACACAGGAGAGGTGAAGATTCGCTGAGCTGGCCCGTTGAACGAATTATTGAAAATGGATACGGACTGGCCACCGTGTATTATGGTGATATTGATCCTGATTTCGACGATGGCTTCCTGAACGGTATTCATCCCTTGTTTTTCAGGGAGGGTCAGACCAAGCCTGATCCCGATGAATGGGGATCCATTGGAGCCTGGGCCTGGGGCCTGAGCCGGGCATTGGATTACCTGGTGACAGATGGTGCTGTTGATGCCCGGAGGGTTGTCGTGATTGGCCATTCCCGCCTTGGGAAGGCTGCATTATGGGCTGGAGCGCAGGATCAGCGTTTTGCCGTGGTGATCTCCAATAATTCGGGATGCGGAGGAGCCGCACTTTCAAAAAGGGCTTTTGGTGAAACTGTCGGTTCCATCAATACAGCTTTCCCGCATTGGTTCTGCATGAACTTCAGGAAATTTAACAACAATGAGGCAGCCCTGCCCATGGACCAGCACATGCTTATTGCGCTGATAGCTCCCCGGCCCGTTTATGTTGCCAGCGCGGAAGAGGATCGCTGGGCAGATCCGAAAGGAGAGTTCCTTTCGCTTCTATATGCCAGTCCCGTTTATAGCCTCCTGGGAAAACATGGACTATCTGTAAAGGAGATGCCTGCCCTGAATGAGAAAGTAATGGGAACCGTCGGATATCATATCCGTCCGGGACGTCATGCCATCACACTATTTGACTGGGAAAGATATATTGAGTTTGCTGATCTGCACCTGCACTAAATCATACCTCCGCTTTCAACTTGTTTTACATTCTTTTACAATCGCTTCTACATGAATTTTTGTTGTATTCAGCATCGGTATGTTAGCATACTCAGCTTGTGTAAGTATTAACGGAAATTCCGTGCAGCCCAATATCAGTGAATCGATATGCTCTTCAGTGACCATTCTTTTAATGATTTCGATAAGCAGGTTTCGTGTATCCTCTTTGAAAATGCCAAGTTCAATCTCACTGAATAGCTTTTGATTAAGAATTTCTCTTTCGTCCTCATCAGGTAGAATTATCGGAAGGTTGTACCTGTCAAACACTTTCTGATAAAAAGTTGATGCCATAGTGAATCCTGTTCCGAACAGGCCCGGCCTTTTGAGTTTTCTCCTGACAGTTTCCCGGCAGGTGGTCTCCACAATGCTGATCAATGGCAGGGGCGATTTTGCGCTGATCTCATCATAGAACATGTGGGGCGTGTTGGCTGTGATGGCGGCAAAATCCGCTCCCGCTTTTTTAAGCATAGTGATCCTGTCGAGCAAAAGCGGCGGTATCTTTTCATACGCTTTAGCGCGCATCATGCCCAGAAATTCTGATAAGTTCACGCTGTAGATAATGATTTCCGGATAGTTGAGATCACCATCTGTTTTGAAAGCGTCAGTAATTTTGCTGTAATAATCCAGTGTGGATTCGGGTCCCATTCCACCAATTAAACCTATACGTTTCATAGTTCAAAATTTACCCAAATTACAAAATTTTATGAATCACACCTTCTTAATGCGTCCAGGTATTTTTCAATATACATTTGTTTTGAGCGTGTCTTGTATTGCATAATGTACCTAGGATGTTCAAGGGCAATGATCTTTTTGAAGAATTTACACTCGGCATTTATTCTGCGCAAAAAGTTCTCGTTCTTACCCGTACCGAGACAAAATCCTATGGATGTGTCAATGCCAAAATCCAGTTGTTTCTTTAAATTTTCAATGATGAAGCGGCAAACCATCCTGGTCAGTAAGGGACTATCATAGTAATTGTAATTGACTGCTTTTCCTTTTTCGTTTTCCCTGGTAAATCCAAGAGGGCAAACGGCGCTGAAATAGAATTTTTTATAGAAATCATAAACTCCGCCATAGGCGTCAATCATCTCATAAATGAATGAAGAAGAGGGCTCGTGTGTTCTGAATTTATCGAATCGGATTCCGCATTTTTCATTGAGCCGTTTGGTATCAGTAAATGGAATTCCGGTTGCTCCGGCTCCAAAACGTCCCGGATTAATGCCGAGAATGATAAACCGGGTATCATGGTCGCTGCAAAACCTGGTATAGAATTCGCCTGCCAGTTTCAACACATCCGGATTATTCGCAAAGGGATTCATAATGGAAACACCCGAAGGCAAGGGACCGGCATAATTCAACCCGGAATAGAAAGTGATGACTTTTTCGGCGAAGGTCATGACAAAATAATTACAGATTGCAGATTGAGTACAATCAAAAGTACTACAATTCTGATTCTTCAATCTTTGATCTTAAATCTTACATCTTAGATCTTACATCTTACATCTTAAAACTGATCCCCCCAAAAACCGTTGCTCCCGGCATGGTATAGAAGCGATTGTTTTCATAGGTCTGATCCAACAGGTTTTCACCGTTGACAAACAAACTGAAATATTTCCACACCTGGTATATTACCTTGGCATTGAACAGTATATAGTTTTCACGGGTATTGATCTTTGCTGAAACATCGGTATCCAATCCGCTTACATGGTGCAATCCGGCCGTAACGGTCAGCTTATTCAACCTGTATTGTCCGCTGATGTAAAGCTGATTCTCAGGAGTGGCATATACCGGCGTTTTCATATGGATATAACTATAAGCTGCATTGACATTGAAATTATCCAGAGGATTTGCCTGAACCGCGATCTCAATTCCCTTATTATCGATTTCACCTGTGTTAAATAATTTTCCCATTTCACCTGTAACGATCAGGTTATCGCCTTTCACCATAAATCCTGTAAATTCAATAGAAATCTTCTTCTTAAACAGGGTTTGCGAAATTCCGGCTTCGTAATTCCTGATCCGCTCGGGAGATAAGTCCGGATTGTGATTCCACAGGAACAACTCACGGATTGTAGGGCTTCGGAAGCCTTTCGAAATGTTCAGCTTAACGGATGTATTCTGCAGTAGTTTATATACCAATCCTCCGGATGGTATCCATTCCGCATCGTATACTTTATGATGCTGAAGCCTTAAACCGGCATTCAGCGTTAATTTTTCGAAGAGTGTCTGCTGCACAAAACCATAAACACCGGTTTCATTTACCGATGTGTCCACGATGGAGACATCAAATTTCACATTTTCGGCGTCACCTCCGTAGTTCATGTGATCAATGCCGAAAGTGACACTGTTGCCGGCAAAAAGTTTCAGGGCTTCAAAAGCATTGAAGCCATAATTGGCATCCCTGGAATGAAATCCATCCGTGATATCATGTTCGCCGAAATTATAAAAGAATTTGGCGGTTCCCGAATACCGGTCATATTCATTATCGAATGAAAGCGACCAGTAACCACGGGTTATGTCTATCGAGTTTCCGGCAACAGCATTAACGGTATCCGGACCGGGATCGGTGGCTTGAAATCCGGCAATGCTGAAATCAGCGCCTGCACGCAGATGCGGATTAATTGCATACCCCAGTTTCAAATACCCGTTTGTGATTTTAAAATCCGATTCCGGTCGGTGACCATCAGTCTGATCATGATTCACCGAGGCAAACACAGAGAATCCCTTCCTGACAAATCCACAATTGGCCATGTACTTTTGTGTATGATATGAACCATACATTAGACGAGCATTGACGTGAAATCCATCCTGCAATTGTTTTCGGGTAATAATATTGATCACACCACCCATGGCATTGGATCCATAAAGTATGGATGCCGGTCCGCGAATTACCTCCACCCTGTCGGCATCAGAAGCCACATAGGAGTCCGCCAGGGGGTGACCAAAAATGCCCTGAAACTGGGGATGTCCGTCAATTAAAATTAAAACTCCAGTGGTAGGGCTGCCACCGATTCCCCGCATTGTGATCTGCCCGGCTGCACCACCAGATACGCCGAAACCGGTAATACCCCTCTCGGTGACAAACAATCCCGGTACCCTGCCACTCAGGACAGGTAAAAGCGATGATTCATCACCGGTTATATTGTTCTGGAGATTGACTACCGAAACCGCCATGGGAATACTGTTCCGGTTTACCTTTACGGTTGTTCCGGTTACCACAACCTCATCGATATTAATGGTATCCTTGTCAGACAGGTCTTCGATTTGTGCCAGGCTACTGATGATTAAGCAGAATGCCATCCAGGATGCCAGAAATGCTTTTTTCATGATATTGATTTAGGATGTTACTATATTTAAAAAAGTGTTACTATTAACAAATGTAAACAATTTTTCTAATTTTGATTCATTATGATAGTATTTCGGTAATAAAACATCCGCAACTCATCACTTAATTACCTCATCACTTAATCCCCATTCTAATGAACCCCCTCGAACAATACGGATGGATTTCATTTTTCAATGATCACCATATAAAAACCAATACCAACAAGGATTTTCAGGTTGGCCGGGTGATTTCACTCAAAGGATTCAAATACCACCTTATAACTGCTTCAGGAGAATCAGAAGCTGAATTGTCAGGTAAGTTGCTGTATGGGGCAGAACCCGGGCTGTTACCCCGGGTTGGAGACTGGATCTATTACCTGGATTACGATACCCAGGGTTACATTACTGAAGTTTTTCCAAGGTTGAATGTCCTGTCACGCCGGAATCCGGGTAATCGGACAGAGAGACAGATACTGGCAGCCAACATCGATTATGCGCTGATCGTTCAGGGTCTTGACCGTGATTTTAACCTGATGCGGCTTGACCGATATATCGTGCAGATCACAGCCTGCGGTATCAAGCCGGTGATCATTCTGAACAAGGAAGATCTCATCAGTGACCGCGAGGTCATCCATAAAGAAGTAGCCCGGTTACAGCGCAATTGTCCGGTTTATTTTTGCAGTACTTTGGAACAATCAGGTCTTGAAGATCTTTACAACCAGGTTTTGGTGCCCCGGAAGACCCATATTTTAATAGGATCATCGGGAGTGGGCAAGAGTTCACTTCTGAATGCCCTGATGGACGATATACATTTGAAGATTAATACCCTTAGCGCTTCAACGCATAAAGGCAAACACACCACCACAACACGTGACCTGTTTCAGATGCCAAACGGGAGCCTGGTAATTGACACTCCCGGTATGCGTGAATTTGGTATTGCCCTGGAGGATGAAATCACATCTTCGGGTTTGTTCCCCGCCATTGATGAATTGGCGGGCAATTGCAGGTATGCCGACTGCCAGCACCTGGGTGAAACCGGATGTGCAGTTGTTCAGGCCTATGAGAACGGAAGCCTCGATCCGAAAATCTATGACAGTTACCTGAAACTTGTGAAGGAGCAGAAGCATTTCGAAGTTAAAATTGAGGACAGAAAGCGGTTGGGGAAGCAGTTCGGGAAGATGGTAAGGGAGGCGAAGGAATACCGGAAGAAGTATAAATATTAGCAGGCAGCGGCAGACTCGCCTTTGGCGAGGACCCCGCCGGTGGCGGGTGCGGCAGTAGCAGTAGCAGTAGCAGTAGCAGAAGCAGCGGCAGTAGCAGTAGCAGCAGCAGTAGCAGTAGCAGCAGCAGTAGCAGTAAACAGTAAACGGTGCAGGATGAATTAATTTAAAAATCACCAAATGAATAAATCCCTTCTTTTACTTGTGTTTATTTCATGTGTGTTTCACACTGCCTGTAAAGATTCCTCACTGACAACCGGAAGTTATTACTATGTTGATCCTGTCAACGGCAACGATTCCAATACCGGCAGGTCTTCTGAGAAACCCCTGCAATCCCTGGTGAAGGCAGGTGCTTTATCGCTGCAACCCGGAGACCGCATTCTGTTGAAAGGCGGTCAGACATTTAGGGGAAGCCTCGAGCTTATAGGCCAGCATGGCACTGAAACGGCCCCCATAGTTGTTTCATCCTTTGGAGAAGGCAGAGCTATCATTGAATCTGCGGACTCCGCCGCCATCATCGCAGAAAATTGCAGTTTTCTGACTTGCAGGAACTTAGTGCTTAAAGGTTCCGGCCGATTATCGGGTAGCCAAACCGATGGTATTCTCTTTCGAAATGTCAGACACGGATGGATCGACAGTCTTGAAGCTTCAGGCTACCTGTACAGCGGAATTCACGTCCGGGGCGGCAGCAACATTGCCATAACCCATGCTTATGCGCACGATAACGGATTCAGTGGCATTTACGCCGAATCGGGAGAACCGGAATACGGCACGGACGGGAAAAAGTTCAAAACCCTGAAAAATGTTTACTTAGGTTATTCTGTCGCCGAAAACAATCCGGGGTGCCCGGTGATAACCGACAATCACAGTGGCAATGGCATACTCATCGCGGGTGTTGTCAATGGAATGATAGAATACTGCGAAGCCATGGAGAATGGATGGGCCATGCCCCGCGAAGGTAACGGTCCGGTGGGCATCTGGGCATTCATGAGCGACAGTATCACCATTCAGCATTGCTATTCCCATCATAACAAAACATCCGAACGCGGTAAAGACGGCGGAGGTTTTGATTTCGACGGCGGGATCAAGAATTCAATCCTTCAGTACAACCTGTCGGCTTTCAACGAAGGTGCCGGATATGGAATATTTCAATATGCAGGTGCAACAGAATGGTCGGGCAATATTGCCCGGTACAACATAAGCTATAACGACGGAAGTAAAAACAGTCATGCCGGTTTTTTTATGTGGTGTGATCCTGCAGCGCAGCCCATGAAAAACTTCCGTGCCTATAACAACACTATTGTCTCATCATACGGATTAGGGGCGAATTTCGAGCCTGGGGCCTATGCTGATTTTTTCTTTGAAAACAATATCTTTCTGATAACCGGCAAAACCGACAGGTTTGTTGATGGCAACTATACCCTGGCAGTCTTTATTCACAATCTGTACTGGTCATTATATCATGCTGATCTTCAACAGCAACAGCCTATATTTAAGGATGATCGTGAATCCGTTATTGCAGATCCTGAAATGATCCTTCCCGAAGGAAATCGGTTTGCAACTATCAAACCTGAATCTTTACACACGATTCCCTGGTTTCATTTGTCTTCCGGATCCCCGGGCATTAAAGCTGGAATAACAGTTGCTGATCATGCTGGTTTTGATTTCTGGAATAATCCTATTCCTGCAGATGGCAAACCCAACCTGGGTGCCTGGCAGGGCAATTAACCGGTTAGGCCTGCATTGATTAAAGGTGTGGCGTAGATTTTCAGAAGCAGTTCTTCCTGCTGGCTGATATCACCTGTAAAAACCGACAGCTCCTTGTGCATATAGGATCTGAATTCTTCCACCTCGGCAGTTGTATATTGATCAGCAAATTTATTGCCCTGGTGCAACAGATCATGGGCGATATAATGCGTTGGCCAGAGCCGGAAATGAGCGTAAATTGCAGAATCCATCAATGCAGCCAGTTTATTGATTTTATCATTGACGTTGGGTAATCCATCTGTTTCAGAAAGCATCTGCTTCATGGTGGGTCCGGCAGCCAGGTGGATACGGCCCTTTTGTTGCGTAATGCCTGTTACAATACTGACCAGGTCCTCCCTGGGTTCCTTCTGGTAAGGGATGCCTTTGATAACCGACATTAACTCCCTGACCTTGAAAGCGCAACAGGGTTCATATTCATAAGACACCACCAACGGCACAATATTCAGCTCATCAAAGGATTGGTGGAAATCGCAGCCACCACTGAAATTGAACATTTTAAGCAATCCGGTTTCGGTTTTATCATTGCCGTCCTTGGTACGGCCATTCCTTTGGGCAATCCAGGCAGATGTTTTCTTTTGGGTTATGGTATAACGTATGTAGGCCGATAGGATCTGGGAATTCCGGAATAGTTCCATCCGGTTACCGCCCCGGTAGACTTTAAACATCCTGTTCACTTTGCCCAGATCGATTATGAACTGATTGGTCATCAGATTACTGCCGAATGTAATCTCGGATGTTTCATGTCCGTGATCAAGCAACACCACCTGCAATATGGCTGAATCGAGGACTATATCTCGGTGATTGGCAACAAAAAGGTAAGGTGTTCCGGGATCCAACAGGTCGAATCCGCTGGTAGTAAGTCCTTTTGAGGTTTTGCGTAAAATGGAATTCACCAACGGATGCATGAACCGTTTTTGGAAATCCAACGATGAATAGGTTTGTGTCAGATCGTGAATGATCTGATCTTTGTTTTCAACGGGGAAGAGAAAATCAAGGATCTTGCCGAATTCGGGCACGCTGACAATTCGTTGAAGGGCTGGATTGATTTCTTCATCATAGTATGGCCGAATATCCTCAAAATCTTTTTCTCTATGCATCACAGCCGGATTTTACGTTATTCGATTTCCTTTTTCAAAGCTATCATTTTTATGGCTGTAATGGCAGCTTCATCACCTTTGTTGCCATACCTGCCGCCGGACCGGTCCCTGGCCTGTTCGATAGTATTGGTCGTAAGCACGCCAAAAATAACCGGGATTCCAAAGGTAAGGTTAAGCTGCATGATACCCTGTGCAATACCCTGACAGATAAATTCAAAATGCCTGGTTTCTCCCTGTATCACACAGCCTATGCATAGGACTGCATCAAATTCATCACTTTCACCAAGCCATTTTGCGCCCAGAGCCAGTTCAAAACTTCCCGGAACATGTTTGACAACAATATTATCATTATTGGCACCATGGCTGATCAGTGTTCCAATGGCAGAATTGCACATGGCATGGGTAATCTCGCTGTTCCAGTCGGAAACAACAAGTCCGAATTTCATGTGCCGTGCATCGGGAACTGTCCCCGCATCGTAGGAAGATAAATTTCTTTGTGAAGTTGCCATAGGTTATAAAATAAAAAAGTATCAATAAACTGATATTCATTGATACTTTTTTGTTTTGGATAAGTATGATCAGTTCATTCTGACTTTAAGCGCTGTAATGTACTTTTTAATCTGTCGTCCTTCTTCTGTCTCCGGATAGTTTTTTTCAATGGTTTCATAAGCTTTCAGAGCCTTTTCATATTCCTGCAGGCTTTCTAGAACGAGACCGGCTTTTTTTAGATACAGGGGAGATGTGAATGAATTCTTCTTACGGGCACCTGCTTTTAAATAAAACGCAGCGGCTTCTTCTTTGTCCTCCAGTTCGAGATAGCAATCACCAATTGCACCGAGAGCTACAGAAGCCACCATGATATCTTCGGCATCGAATTTTTCGAGATGTTCAATGGCATCCTCGAACTGTCCTGTTCTCATATAACATATGCCGGTGTAATAATGCGCCAGGTTAGCGGCTTTTGTAACACTGTACTCATCAATAACATCCAGGAAACCGTAATTGGCTCCGTCACCTTCCAGCGCCAGCCGGAAGGAATCCTGTTCGAAATATTGTTCGGCAAAATACATGGCTCCGTGGGCTTCCGCGTTTTTAGGCTCAAGATAGAATTTCTTGTATCCCAGGTATCCGCCAACCACAACCACGATAGCCAGGATAATTACCGTGAGACTTTTCTGATTCTCCTCGATATATTGCTCCGTACGACTTAATGCGTTTTCAACACTTTGAAATCCAGTTGGATTCTCTTCGATCTTTTTGCTCATTACTGCAATAATTTTTTCTGACAGACCGCAAATGTAATTTATTTTTATCGTTTCACAAGAAAGAATTTCCTACTTTTATTTTCTGTCCCCGGCCTTCATCAATAAATTTTCATCCTAATTTCATTATCTTTCCTATTTTGGTAACACGTTAAACCAATATCTCGTACATCCTTTAATTGTTAACTTTGAGTAACTATGCCTGATTCGATGAATATATCCGCAGAGAATGAAGCCATGGCTTCGGACAAGAAAAAGGTACTGAGCATGTTTGACCCACGTACCTGGAGTATAGAGTGGAAAGTAAAGCTGAATTTTTTTCTGAGGGCGATTGTTGCCATTGGATTGCTGGTTTTATTGATTAATTTCTATCAGCGCAGAATCGCAATTCAGGAAATCAATGACAAGCTCGTGCTCCTTACAGGAGTAAAAGCAAGGTATGTGGAAGACCATTTTGCGCATATCAGCCAAAGACTTAAATCATTTTCAGCAGAGCGACAAACGATTGAAGCTATCAATCAGCTCAGCGAGGCTTTTCTGAATATTGAAAACGACAATTATTTTACCTCCACTGTAACGGGTCTGGACAAGATCAATACCCTGACTGAGGGCTTCTACAATGCTGAAATTTTACCCGCTCTCGATGCTTCGGCAAATGCAGGCGTCAATTTGCAAACCTTACTGCCGGATGATAAGAAGCAACGCATACTTCAGTATTTATACCTCGCGGCAAATTCAAAACCCATGGGGGCAAAGGGCACAGTCAACAAAGCTGACGACGGGAGCACATACAGCTTTATGCATGCGCAATATCATCCTGAGATGCTCAAATTCGCGCGGGAAGCAGGTATTACGGATATACTGTTTGTTGATTACAGAACAGGATATGTTACGTATTCCATGAAGAAAAATCTGGATTTCGCATCAAACCTGTTTAACGGACCTTATAAAAACAGCGGACTGGGTCTGGCATTCAAGAATGCAATAGGACAACCATCGGGGGGGCCGGTTACCTTAATGGATGCATCGCTTTATTTACCTGCTTTGCAGCAGCCTCAGATCTTTATGTCGTCTCCTGTATACAGTGGTTCGCAGTTGCTGGGAGCTGTCATTTTTGCTTTGAATATCACTTCGCTGGATGGTTTGTTAACGCTTGATACGGAAGGTATATCATCAGGGGAAAGCCTTAAAGCTTTATTAATCGGGGATGATTTCATGTACCGCAGCAATGACCCGGAATTTCTCTCTGATAAAGAATCGTATATCCGAACGTTAAAAAAGCATGCCGGTAACGGTAAAGTCGCCTCCCAGGCTGAAAGGATTGGCACTACGGCGTTGATACAATCCGTTGATAAAGCATCCTTTGCAGATGCCTTGAACAACAAGGAAGGTTTGGCAAGTTGCAGAAGTGAAACCGGAAAGAAGGTTCTATGTTCCTATGCCCCCCTTAAGATCGATAACCTGAACTGGATACTGGTAACCCAGGTAGATAAGACGGAAGCATTATCCGGTGTTCATAAATTCCTGCTGATTATAACCGGAATAGCTTTGCTGATAGCAGCCATCCTTTATTACATGTCAGGTGTAACAAGCAACGCCATTTCTGACAGACTGATCCTACTCAAAGATAAAATTGTTTCACTTTCAAGGGGCGAAAGACTTCATGATATGGAATCCGAATCCCGTGATGAAATCGGGCAGGCTTTCAAAGCTGTTGGCAAACTCGGCAGGAGAATCGAAGAATCTGCGGTTTTCGTTACCGAGATGGGAAAAGGCAACTTTGATCATGACTTTAAAGTGGACAGCCATTATGATCATTTGGGGATTTCCCTGAATGATTTGAAGAAGAGCCTCTTATTAAAGAAAGAAGAGGAAGAAAAACGCCGGAAGGAGGATGATATCAGGAACTGGACGGCCCATGGGATTGCCATGTTCAATGATATCCTGCGTTCGGATAACAATGACCTTGAAAAGCTTTCATTCAATATAACCCGGAGCATTATTCAATATGTATCTGCAAATCAGGGAGGCCTTTTCCTCATGGAGGAAGAGGAAAATTCCAAATACCTTAATCTGGTTGCATCGTACGCATATGACCGCCAGAAATTCCTGAAAAAGAAGATTCATATCGGAGAGGGTTTGGCCGGGAATTGTGCATTGGAGAAGAAAACCGTGCTGCTGAACAGGATTCCTGATAATTATATCGAGATATCCTCAGGACTTGGTGGATCAAAGCCACAGTGCCTGATGATCGTTCCCCTGAAAAAGGATGAGGATGTCCTCGGTGTGCTTGAAATGGCCTCCTTCAATGATTTTAAACCCCATGAGGTTGAATTTGTTGAAAAGGTTGCTGAAAGCATTGCCGCATCACTCATTACGGTAAGGTTACATCAGCAGACCTCGCAATACCTTGAAAGATTCCAGCAGCAGGCTGAAGAAATGAAGGCTCAGGACGAGGAACTCAGGCAGAGCATTGAGGAATTGCAGGCCACACATGAACAGATGGAAAGGCTCAAGCAGGAGGAAGAGGAGCGTAACCGGCAAATGATCAAGGAAATAGACGATTATCGCAAGCTGTTGATTTCCGTAATCAATGAAATTCCTGAGAAAATCTTTGTTAAGGACGAAAAAGGCAGGTTTATCATTGCCAATAAACCTGTGGCGGACAATTATGGTAAGACTGTGGAAGAAATTTTGGGCAAATCTGATTTTGATTTCTATCCCAAGGAAGAAGCTGACAGGTATTTTAAACAGGAACAGGAAATCATTGATTCAGGCAAAACACAGGTTTTTGAAGAAGGTGATCCTTCCAAATATGACGGACTTATCGTCAGATCTATCAAAAAGCCTTTTTATATTGAGCACCTGGGGACAACCGGCTTATTTGGGGTTCAGTTCGACATTTCAGACATCAAACGAAAAGAATATGAAGCCACAAAACTGGCGGAAGAGATTAATGAAAAGCAGGAGGAACTGCAGAAAGAAAAGGCTTTGCTCGATGCTTTGCTTACAAGTGTTCCGGAACATATTTATTTCAAGGACAAGGAAAGCAGGTTTATCCGTTTCAGCCACTCCATGGTGAAACTTTTCGGACTCGAAAAGGCGGAAGACCTGGTGGGCAAATCCGATTTTGACTTTTTCTCCGAAGAGCACTCCAGGCCTGCTTATGAGGATGAGCAGAAAATTATCAAAACCGGCATACCCATCATTGATTTGGAGGAAAAAGAGGTAATGGAGGACGGAAGGGTGAGCTGGGTGAATACAACCAAGATGCCCCTGCGTAGCAGCAAGGGTGAGATCATTGGTACCTTTGGCATCAGCAAAAACATTTCGAGAATCAAGAATATGGAGATTGAAGCCAGGGATATGCTGAAAACCATTGAGGGCAACAGGAAACTGCTGATAGACATTCTCAATAAAGTACCGGCCAAGATATTCCTGAAAGATGAGAAAGGTGTTTTTGTGGTTGTTAACTCCGCAGTAGCCTCAATTTATAACAAAACGCCGGAACAAATCATCGGAACCAGCGATTATGACAATCATCCGGATGAGGATGTCGACAGCTGGAGAAAACAGGAACTTGAGATCGTGGAGAAAGGTGAGAAATCCTATCTCCACCTCGAAAAAGTCAAAGGAAAACCCCATTATCTCAATACAACCAAAATGCCATTCGTGCTGGCCACAACCGGCAAGACCGGATTGCTGGGCATTCAGATTGATGTCACCGATCTGAAAATCATGGAAGAACAGGTGCATAAGCTGAAAGCGGAAGTGGAGAGGCTGAGGAAGTGATGAGTGAGGAGTAATGAGTAAGAGGAGGTCGCAGTGGCAGCAGCAGTGTGCAGGGGAAATTGGGTGATGGGAGTGGTAGGGACAAGACATGACCTGTCCCGTAAACATTATAAATCAGACAGTTAAGATAAAATTGAAATAAGAAACCATCCGGAATCTTAATTTTATTATTTTTGCACGCTTTATCATTAATCCGGTTCATGTTCTTTTCTTGAATCTTTAATCTTGAATCTTTGATCTGATACACGGTTCCGTAGCTCAGTTGGATAGAGCAACAGCCTTCTAAGCTGTGGGTCGCGCGTTCGAATCGCGCCGGAATCACAAAAAAATGCCTCCTTTAGGGAGGCATTTTTTTGTGATCACGAGCGGGAATTGCAGGCAGGCCTGTGGGAGACGAGTAATCAGTTTCGATGCCCATCTTCAATCCTTACATCCTACCACCTATAGCTGGTATTCTCAAATATATTTTTAGTTCTTATATCCTCTGAATGATTTGTCTTGTAAGCATCATACCAGTCCAAATATAAATCGGCTACATCCATTAACTCTCTCCCTGATAACCTGGAATAACCTTCAGTTTCAGAAAAGTCAGTTGTGTCTCTCAAACAGGGTTCAAGTGAAGGGTATTTTATTGAATAACGTATTCCGTCAATAGTCCAGAAAATGCATTCGTTAAGAATTTTTGGATTCGTATATCTGGATGAAAGGGGATTTGTAGGAAATTCTTCAATCCGTGAAGTATCTTTTGCATAGTGTAACAGACCGGCAATATCTTCCATCGCAAAATTCGGAAGTTCATAACCTACTTCATTAAAATAATTTCCATTTTTTAGTATGCTGACAAATTCATCGACATCCGGATCATTCATATCAAAATCGTCCTTGGTACAGGATATTAGCGTTATTAGGCTCAGAATTAAAAGATAAAACTTTGTTTTCATATTATGATTATTTTATATGGTTCATTTGAAAATACTACTGATGCTTAAATTTTATAAGTTGATGTATCCTTGATTTTTTCGGTTTTGGGCCACGAAGTGGCAAAATCTGAATAACCGTGGGTGGTAACCCACGGAAATGAGCTGTGTATTCCAACACAGCCCTGAAGGGGCTGAATAACAGACCTGAATGCTGATCGATTCAACCCCTTCAGGGCTGAAAGTGTTTTCTATCCACTTATCCGTGGGTTTTCACCCACGGTTATTCAGATATAACCCCTTCGGGGTCCAAAACAAACGCTAAATCGTAATTTATACTACCAACGTTAAGCTTTTTGTATAACTTTAATTTTGAGCCATTAAATGTATATGTATGTTTTCCACTTAGCACCCATGAAGGGCCGTAAATTGCAGGAACTGGGAAAAATAATGTATCTATGAATTCAATTTCATTATGACTTAATACCAGCCGTCCGGCTCCTTTACCAAACGGTAAATCTGTAGTGCAATAGTACCTTCCAGATTCTATTTTCAGAAAAACGGTGCCATACTGAAATGCAATACTAGTTATGAAATTACCATTGAATTCATAGGACAAGCCAGGATCAATTTCTATAACTGATTCACTCTTTTCACAGCTTAAAAAAATAATTGAACTGCAGAAAAGGACCTTAAAGGCTTTCATTCGGTACAATTTCGTAATAGATGAAATAAATGAGTCAATGGTTGCTTTACAAAATTGAACCCTGTATATCTTGTAATAACATGTCCTGAGAGTAAACCAGTGAGATTTTTAACTTAAAATAAGGCATGTGTGGTTATTCATCCTGAACGGATTCAGTGAATGACCATCAGCGATCTGCTGGACTCATCTGGCTGGTTTTTAATTCGGAAACGATATGGGAAACTTTTCTCGCTGGTCCCCATAATGTTGTATGAGATCCATATGGACCAAGAGAACATTCTGGGCATTTATTGCCTTTCTCAATATGTATTAGGTTCTCTGTGTGTACGTTACATTTATAATAACCACTTTCCATGCATATTTGTCCGGTTTTCAGCATATTCAATGATTTAGTGAGTTGGGTATAATGGTTTATACTCTGAGATGTGAAAAAGTAACCCTCTCCGACTACCAATTACGCAGTTTTCCATAAATAGCGGAAGTTTAATTATTGTGAACAACCAGGTGGTTGGTTATGTAGTAACAAACTACAGTTTCATATGGCGTTAAGAAAACCACGCCGCTCTTTTATTTCAATTGAATTGGACGATACACGTTAATCCATTCAATAATTGTGAATGTAATTAAATAGACCCCATGGCCTTCGAATATTTTGTACTTGTCGGAAAACGGTATTGAAATTACAAATATTACTAATTTGTGTAAATATTCTCTTGAATGAAATGGAACTTTGTGTCGTCATGCGTCGGGAGACGCTCGCCAGTCAGGGTTTCCTGTAGAACTCCAAAAATCCGAACTGCTCGTATAGAATAACTATGAAATTTATTATTGCAACTCTGGCGGCCAGTGCTAAAGTACTGGGCATATGCATGTAAATCATCAAACTCTGAACTACTCCAATAGCTACTATTCGTAAAATTCCCAAATCCATTATTTTTCAAATTGGTATACATTAGTCCCAATTCATCTCTGGAAGGTAAAAACCAATCATCAAAACCTTTCAAAACCAAGTCATCGCACAACTTAGCAGCATAGTAACCATCTCCCAGAATACTGACAAGGGAGCTGGTATTCGTTTGTCCGGAACCAATAGCAGTACTAGTTATACCATAGTAAATATAACTTTGAGAATACCAAGGTATACCTGTACCTTGGTCGTTTTGAGCACAAACAAGTCCATACTGATTAGGGTAGGTTCCTCCCAAATAGAAAATAATACCTCCTTGATATGTATCGCCGATAGATAACGATGTGGATGAAATTGTTGTAAACGCAATATCTGGCCCATAACCGATACCTTCTGAATTTATAGCATAAGCCCGAACATGATACAGCTTACCAGGTAATAAATCATTTATATAACTTGTAAAAATGCCAGCACCAATTCCGTCGGAAGTACTAAAATTAGATATAGTCGGATTGTCTGAAGTAAACCAACAAACACCTCTTGTTGTAATGGATGTTCCTCCATCACTTACAATATTGCCTCTACTTATTGCAGAAGTTTGAGTTATATCAGTAATCGCTGTTGAAATTAAAGTTGGTTTTTGAGCAATAGGCTTGTATTGATCTATTTCACAACTACTCAAAAATGATAGCAGTGTAAAAATCAGGATGAACTGAAAGGTAAAAAAAATATTTCGTTTTTTCATAATCTTTTATATACTATCTAATCAAAGGTTACGATGAGTGTAAAGGTATTTAATAGAGCTAATCTGTGCAAATCCATCAGCGATCTGCTGGACTCATCTGGCTGGTAATTAATTCGGAAACGATATTAGGTTCTCGGTGTGTACGTTACATTTGTAATAACCACACATGCCTGATTTTATTCTTTGGCAGTTGTTCTTCAGGGAAAAAAAGAAAAATAGATTCATAAATAACAGAGCTGAAAATCAATTTTTTACTTGACTTTTACTTTTAAATGTCGTAACTTTTATTTTCTTAAAATTCAACCCCATCAGACCATGAAAAAAGCAACCACTTTTTTAATGCTTCTCAGTATTATGGTAATCAGCCTGACGCAATGCTGTAAAGAAAAGAGCGGGAGTGTTGTTGGATCAATTGATTCAGCTTATATTTATGTGCCAAGAGATACAGTGGCAATTTACTTAACATCTATTAAACGAAATGATGGACATGGTATATTTTCCCATCACCTTGCCATGTTCGATGGAAACGGCAATTATAGTATCGACAGCCTGACTACTGTGTATACTTATAACAAGGCTAGACCCGGGAATATTCAATGGATAAGGGTTGTAAACAGTGGTATAAAGAAGATAGTCGAAATTAAATCCGCAGAACTTAAGCCAGTTATATTTAGAGACAGTGCATATGAACATCCGCATGGCATATGGAATCTTAATATACCGGAAGGTATTAATTTACCGCCTGGAGGAATAACAGAAAAATACAGCATTACATACATCCTGAAGGAAACTAATGATACTATTATTATTGATCCTTACCTGAGGATCCCGGATTAAGAACAGTACAATGAATTATCGTACAATTTCATCTTTTTGTATTGCTTTTGTCGTTTCAACTAACTCACTTTTCGCGATTAATGGATCAGCATCCGACAGTCTGTGGTATTTATTAAACAGCGGTCTGGTCAAAGAAGATACTGTCAGATACAGACTTCTATACGAAATAGCCAAAAGCTCAGGCGATGCTGACACCATTTTAAAATACAGTGAGCTGGCCATACAACTTGCTGAAAAACTGAATATAAGTCCTGCAAAACCTACTGTTTTGAAAGGAACCGGCTTTCTTAATTCCTTTAAACCTGCCTCGGCGCTTGAATGTTTTATAAAAGCAGCCAATTTGTACAAATCAGAACAAAATAACATCCAGTTGGCCAGGACCTATAATTATATGGCAGAAGCCTATAACCTGATCGGAAACCATGACAATGAGCTATATTATCTTAATAGTGCTATTTCTATTTTTAGAAATGAAAGGGATTCAAACAAGCTGGCATTTACCCTGCACAATTTAGGCTATGCCAAATACAGTATGGGGAAATTTGATACCGCCCTCATCTTATATTCCGAGGCAGGTGAGATATTCCAAAAGTTAGGAAAATTAAAAGAAAATATTTACTGCCTGGGCAATTCGGGATTGGTTTATTCCAAAAAATCGGAATTTAAAAAGGCGGAGGATTATCTCCTCCGCGCAATCAAACTACTTACTGAAAAGAACGATAATACAGCACTTTCACAGTTTATGACTGAATATGCCGGCATTCTTCAGCATAAAGGGGATATAAAAAAAGCCATAATTTATGCGACTTCAGCTTTTGATATTGCGCATAAGAATGGCATTATTGATTTTGAGCGAGGAGCTTCATTTCGTCTTGCTCAACTGTATCAGATATCCGGCAAAATTGATAGCGCTTTTTATTACCAGTCGCTTTATATAAAAGCGAACGACAGTATCAACAAAAGTAGTGGTACAAAGAATATTTTGAAAATGGCTGACCTGCGTACCGAATTTGAAGTGGCTAAAAAGCAGGCAGAGGTTGATGCATTGCAGAAGAAAAAGGTAATACAACTTATTGTGATTGTAAGTTTAACGCTCATCCTGTTACTGGCTCTGGGTCTCATCAGGTTGTATTATTACAGCATGAAACGGGCACAAAAGCTTACGGCTGCTCTTGATGAGCGTCGCATATTATTGGAAAATCAGAGCGCAAAGTTGAAAGAACACCAGGAAGAATTATCGCAACAAAAAGAAGAATTGCAGTCAACGCTTGAGAATCTTCAGAAAACCCAGGAACAGCTTATTGAATCAGAAAAAATGGCTGCCATTGGCAGCCTGGTGTCAGGGATTGCCCATGAGATCAACACACCGGTAGGAATTGGCATAACCGCCATCAGCAGTCTGCAGGATGATATTCAAAGAATGACCGGACTCTATGAAAAGGATAAGATCAGTCGGGAAGATTTCAGGAAATTCATACTTTCATCCCAGGATGTAGCCAACCTTATACATAAAAATCTGGAACGCGCAGCTGCACTTATTCAGAGCTTTAAACAGGTTTCAACGGATCAGGTAACTGAACACCAACGGGTATTTGCATTCAGAGAATATTTGAACGACATCCTCCTCAGTTTACGCCCAAAATTCGCCGAAAAGAATATTACTTTTCAGATTGAATGTGATAATACCCTGGAGGTGAATTCTTTTCCCGGAGTCTATGCCCAGATCTTTACCAATTTGTTAATAAACAGCTTACAGCATGGATTTCACAATAAGGATACAGGCACTATTGGCATTAAGGCAGATCTAAGCAAAGACTTGCTGAAAATCCGGTATACAGATGATGGAGCCGGTATTAGCAAAAAGGACCTGCCGCATATCTTTGAACCTTTTTATACATCCGATCAGCACCGCGGAACCGGATTGGGGCTGAACATTCTCTATAACCTGGTTAAACAGAAACTCCATGGCACAATAACCTGTGAAAGTGAACATGGGAAAGGCGTCTTATTTAAAATTGAAGTGCCGGTGAATGTTGAGTAAATATAAATGATGTTTGGGTGCTGTTACAATTTAATAAAGATCCTCTTCCTGTATAATAACCATGCCGGAATATAACAGAATGCCACATACAATAAAGCATAGATCAGACTGGCAAATTTAGCCGACAGGGAGATTCCGGTGCATAGATTCAGAAAATGCAGGTTAAGGCTTTGATTGCCTATTTTCAGGGAATAAAAGAACCAGGTCATCAGTCCGGCAAACACATAAATTGTGATCGCGTTGGCACCGAATACAATGCCGATTTTTGTAAAACGCTTCCTGCCCATTATGTCCACAATAAAAATGCTTGCTGCGAGGGTCATGTAAGCCAATCCCCCGGTAAAGACCACATAAGAACTTGTCCAGAGATTTTTGTTCAGGGGGAAAACCCAGCCCCAGGCGTGGCCGACAATGGTGGCCAGAAAACCTGCCGTGAATAGCCAGAGTATTTTACGCTCCTGTTCGAGCTTGCCTGTTATAAGAACTCCTGCCATCATACCGGCTATTCCGGTAGCGATGGATGGGAATGTGCTTAATATCCCCTCCGGATCCCAGCTTCCCTCCCACATACTGCCCGGCAGGAATTTGGTGTCGAACCATGCAGCCAGATTAATCCCGGGTTCAAGCATGGGTTTGCCATAACCCGGCGTTGGAATCAACATCATGGCCAGCCAGTAACCCATAAGGATGACAACACCTGTAATCATCTGGGTGCGCCAGGACGTGAAAAGGTACAGCAACGAACAAACCAGGAAAACAATGGCAATGCGCTGCAGTACACCGGCAATGCGCAGTTCGGACAGATTCATCACATACAGAAAGTTCAGCAAGACGCCCAGCAGAAAGATCTTCAGGAATCGGGAGACGATTTTATTTACCATTTTCCGCGGTGGAACACCGGCAGTTATTCGCTTTGAGTAAGCCAATACGATGGAAACACCTACAATAAAAATAAAAAACGGGAATATCAGGTCGGTGGGGGTAACACCGTTCCATTCTTTATGTAATAAGGGAGCAAAGACATGATCCCATGAACCCGGATTGTTAACCAGGATCATGGCTGCAATTGTAAATCCCCTGAATGCATCCAGGGAAATCAGTCGTTCATTTTGCATAGGATTTGGTTTATTAGGATAAATGCCGGGAAAAAGAGAATTAAAGCTTGAAAATATGAATTTTAGATGGATTATCCAGCAATGTAACTGAGATTTTTGACGCAACCTTTGATGCCGGATTTTCATCTTACTTATTGAATTTAACTACATTTGACTGGAAATACATCTGCAGGTACAATACCGAAATGGAAGTGATAAAACTTTATCGGCAGTATAAGGCACTTTTACGTGGAGTTTTTTTTGTTTTATGGATTTTCGCATGTGAAAAAGATCCGGGTATCACCCATACCTTCATTCCCGTCAGACCCGGTCCGGAGGTGTTTTTTGTGACCAGCAACAGGCTGGCATACCAGTTCAGTGAGTTTGACTTTTATGATTCTTCAACCTGCATTTTCTATTTTAAAACCCTTCATCAGGAATTTGAAGATTATGATCGCGGAACATTCTCATTCCTCGATAATGGTGATACCATTTATTCCGGTAGTTTCTGGCCGGCGTACATGTGTTCCATGCCATCCGGTCCCTATATTGAATCGATGCCGTCGTTTTATGGCAACTATGCTTTCCGGGTAGATTACTTGTGGCATGAAGGACAGCCTGATCCGAGGAACAGCCCCGAAATGATTGAAGTATTGAAGGACCACAATCTTTTGCATTCCGGAATTGCTTTGTCCATCGATACGATTGAGATCAGTGGGAACACGCTGGATTATTCCTTTACAGTCACCAATGCTGATGCAACATCCCTTTTAATCCTCGATCCGGATAAAACAGGATCCGCGCTTTTTCATTATTTTACCAATGGATTGTACCTGTATGATATGGACCATCATCAGGTTTTTTCCAGTGGTATCACTCACCTGGCGCCAGTTCCCTGGAACAGCTGGGAACCCGGATGGTTGTCAGAATTGCAACCCGGCGAATCCAAAACCTTTGCCATCCATGATACCATTATAACTCCTTTGATCCAGGGTGATTACCAGGCAGTATTTGAATTCCCCGGTCTGGCTTTCCAGGTTGCGAAAGATCAGCTTTACCAGGGAGACGCCAGGATCTGGCTGGGGGAGGTTCAGGGATCCAAAAGAATTGTTTATTAATTCTTCACACACCTTACCGATAATCCTGCCTTTTTGGAGTTGACATTGTAAAAGATTCCACCGGAATCCGCACGGAAATAGAACCGGCGGGATACAGCAAAAAGGTCGGCATCATATGGATCCGCCGTCGACGACCAAAACCCGGAGGCATAACCCATTTCATGGAAGTATTTCTGATCGTTCCAGGAACGGTAACCTGCGGGTAAAGCTGTAAAACCGGTACTATTTGTTTCCTGGTTCTCAAATACCCAGTGTGATGCCCCGGCCTCACGCAATTGAACTCCTGCCTGTGCTTCATCTCCCAGATTGGTGGTTAGCATCAGCCATTCACCATCGGTTGGCACATGCCAGCCGGTCGGACAAATTTTTTCAGTGTTAACGGCATACCAGTTGTACAAAGCTCCATACGGATTTTTGAACTTCACATCGTTAACATACCAGCAGTAACCTGGTGTTTGAAGATCAATCCATGCGTTAAGGCCTGTCACCTCAGGTATATCATTCCCATCACTGTACTTTGTGGTTTTCAGGTTGTCGGCCATCCAGGTCTGACTTCCTATCTGGATTGTCTTGTATGTGTTACCCTGGATATCCGTTACTGAACCATACGTCAGATCGGGATTAAAAACGCTCTCACCAGTTATATCACCGGTAGTTGTGAGCACGATAACATTTCCCGCAACGGCACCGGCACTGTTGGAGGAATAGGCCTGAACATAATAGGTGAGCCCGGGAGTCAGGCCATCCATGAAACCGGTAAAACTGCCGCTGCCCCAGCCTCCGTTATACCAGTCATCAGGATTTGTATAGGGTCGGGTCAGCAGGTTACTCCAGCATATTCCGCGGGCAACGATGTGGTCTCCGCCTGAAGTATTTAAATTTCCTTCAACCATGGCAGAGGTGTCGGTTATATGGCTCACAAAGCCTGTAGTTACTGAAGGAATCACAATATTGCTGAAATCCTCTTTACAACTGTTCACAGCAATCAGTGACAACAGAAGCAACAGGAGAGGCCAAATAAAAAGATTGTCATTGGTTTTCATTATCATGCGATTTTATCGGGCTGTAAATACCGGGATAAAGTTATACCAATAAACGAAAAAACAGTTGTGTTAGCTTGTTTGGCGCATATAAAATTTAAAAGCCGGAGTCAGAAACTCCGGCTTAACCTTTTTTGATGTTGGATCTTATATTTTAAAAATCTAATATTCTAACTTATTGTCTTTTTTTGCCAGTCATAAAAGGGGCAATCGTATAGGCGCTTCCATCAGCTTCCGCCTTTTTGTCGGGGTACGGAAGCAGAACATCCTCACCGGGTTTCCAGTTGCCGGGTGTAAGAACATTCTCCTCGTCACTTGTCTGCAAAGCGATTACGGTTCGTTCGATTTCATCAAGATTCCTGCCGATTTCCATGGGATAGAAAAAAATTGCCCTGATTTTATCCTTCGTATCAATGATAAATACGCCGCGTACATTCCTGGTTGAACTAATTTCCGGATGTATCATGCCGTACAGTTTGGAAACTGATTTTTTGTTATCGTCAATTAACGGGAAATTAATGGCTACAGGAGTCCTTTGTTTGTATTTCAGCGTATCGAGGGTCTTCACCCAGGACTGGTGCTGATAAAGGGTGTCTGTAGATAACACAAAAAGCTTTACCCCCAGTTTTTCAAAATCATCCTGCTTTTGCGCCATTTCCAGTATTTCAGATGAGCATACCGGTGTAAAATCCCTGGGATGGCTCACCAGGATCTTCCATTTGTTGCGATAATCACCCGGGAAGGAAATCATTCCTTGGGTGGTATGCGCCTTAAAAGACGGAGCATCTGATCCGATTAGCGGGATCGGGTTAAAAGGTTTTTCTTGTGCCCATAAAGCGTTCAAGGAAATAAGCATTGCACAAATCAATAAGATTCTTGTTTTCATAGTGATACAATTTAAATTAGTTTTACAATATGTAATCCCTGAGAAAAGAACTATACATCCTACTTAAAGCGGGATTTTTTAAATAGGATATAAAGATATGTAAATCTTTATTACAATATCGAAAACAAAGAAAATATATTTGAATAATGTTCAATAAATTGTACATTCGACCAATGTGATCGCGTCATGCATAAATATTTTAAACACAAACGCAGTAAACCGGGCGCTGCACCAGGGATCGAGCACGATGAAATTGCTGATCTTCCGGGTAGCCCCGGAAAGGTATATGTGACATGCATTGATTACAGTCCGGGTCAGGTATTGGTAAATGACGTCGGCAATATCGGGGACTTTATCAACTCCCATCGGCCGGAATGGACCGCTGTAAGGTGGATAAGTGTGGAGGGCCTTTCAGATTTGCATGTTATTCAGGCTCTGGCGACCAAGTATGATCTGCACCCCCTTGCTGTTGAAGATATGTTGCAGCAAACACAGCGATCCAAAGTTGAGGCTTATGGCGGTGATGAAAGTGAACTCATGGCGCGTTTGTTCATTGTCACCCACACCATGCAGATCCTTGAAGGGCATCTGCATCATGAGCAGATCTCCATATTCCTGGGCCATAAAACAGTTATGACATTTCAGGAACACCGCAACACCGCCTGGGAAATCATTCGTCAGCGGATCAAGGTCAAGGGTTCCCGGCTTCGCAACAGCGATGCCAGCTTTCTGGCATATTCACTGCTCGATGTTCTGGTTGATAATTGTTTTCCCATTCTCGAATACCTGAGTGACCGCGCTGAGGAATTGGAGACTCTGATTCTGGAACAACCCCGACCCGAATTGATCAGTGATATCCATCAGCTCAAACGTGATTTGTTGATGGTGCGCTGGGTAGTGTGGCCTTTGCGTGAGGTTGTCTCCTACCTGCAGCGGGAAACACACGAATGCATAACAGATAATACACGCATCTACCTGACTGATCTTTACGATCACGTAGTGCAGATTATAGAACTCATTGAAACCTATCGCGAGATCGCCAGCGATCTTACAGAAACCCATATTTCATCGGTTTCAAACCGCATGGGCGAAGTCATGAAGGTTCTGACCCTTATAGGTACGATATTTATACCTCTGACATTCCTGGCCGGGGTTTACGGGATGAACTTCAAATACTTTCCCGAACTGAAGAAGATCTGGGCTTACCCCGCATTCTGGATGGTATGTATCATTACCGCCGGGTTTATGATTTATTTCTTCCGGCGACGGAAATGGTTGTAATGGTTCAGGGTTGTTCGTTCCGGTTGCTGAACAAAGCGATGGAAACTCCTGTGCTGAAACGAACCTGGTACATCTCATAGTCAATGTTCTCAAATTCAGGAACAAAGATGCTCTTGAATCCAACCTGCAAACGGCTCCAGAAATGCAGCTTTTGATGAATGCCATACCAAAAACCCAGTAATAGGCCGCCATCCCAGGCATCCAAATAATTGTTGAAGTTATAACTGGTATTGGCAACACCCGGCAGGGGTGCGGTGTCGGTGATGGACTTATCATCGGAAAGCACACCGTTTGTCCCGCTGGTCCTGAAAGATCCCTCAAGAATCCTTGAATAATATGCGCCCAGGGCAAGAGACCACCTGGCATTCAGAGAATATTCAGCCAATACAGGAAATTCAAGAAAACGGAGTTCGACATCGGTGCTGGTATTCCCGGAGAAGTAAAGGATGTCCAGATGATTATCGAAGTAGAATGGCTGACTGCGAACATCAGCCCTGGCCGAGAAAGCCAGGAGGTGATAACTGACTTCCAGGCTAAGGCTCCACCTGTTGTAAAGTTGATGACTGAATCCAAATCCCAGGTTGGGGTTAATTTTTGGCGTGCCTTTGGCTCCGTCGGGAATATCTGAAAAAGGGAACGGTGTTGCACCTCCCATATCCACTCCCAATGAAGGATATACCCGCCATTTGTTATTCTGCGCCTCAAGCGATAAAGAAAGAAAGAGCGCCATTAGCAAACAGATACTCTTCATTTCGAGTTGTATAAGTTTTTCCAGGTCAACACATTAATAAACCAGTTCCACGTCATCAACAAGGAGCGTGCTGCCGACGGCTCCTGTAAACAAATCGCCGTCCTTGCTCGAGGAGAACACCACCGAGATGTGCGTGGGTTTTTGATCGGAAGAATAAACGAAAGGCAGCGAAATTTCCGTGAGTTCATTTTGCAGATCCCCCGAAGTCATTTCAGCACGGCCTATTTCAACAACGCCAGATCCGTCACGCTTTTCAAGGACGGCATACCCTGTAAACATATCATTTCCAGGTAATTCGGTAACCGTGAATCCTCCGAAAATATTGTCAGGATTATTCAGGGTGGCACGAACGTAAAGGTCGCCGGGTTGGTAAGCGTACTTGAATTTTAAGGAAACGGGTCGAAGACTGAATGGAGTACCAAAATGGGTGGCCTGCCTGGGATCAGTAGGATGATTGATAGCACCGTTAATATCGAATCTCCCGGTAAAAAGCGTTCCGGCAGTCACAGGAATTGCCGTGGCTCCGGTACTTATTTGCGCAACCGTATTATCTCCAATGGCTAGCGGTTTTGTACCGTACGTACCATAAATGCTGGTTCCATGATTGGCTGTGGCCCAAATTGTGAACTCGGAAGATTTTCCCGGATCGCTGTAGGGATTTCCGTCCATGCCCACGGCACTGTACCAATCTTCAAAACCACGGTTTGGTAGCTGGTTGTCCCGCAATACCACATAGTAATCAACCTGTTTCCCATTCTCGGCCGATACCGTAAATTTTAAATGCTGGTCAATATTGGGTATTGTGACCTGTCCTCCCGGGGCCGGATTGGATGTTGTTCCTGCCGGCAGGGCAAAGCTCACGGTGAATTGCAACGGAAAAGAATCTGCAGGAATACCGTTTGAGAAAAGCAGATAAATGATTTTGCTGGAATCGTCCTGAAATACCTGGTCGAGGGTAAAACTTGACCTGTTCAGACCCGTTACTGAAAAGTCAGTTATTTTGGGTTCATTGGATGACTGGTCCTTTTCACAGGCTGCAAATAGGGCTGCAAGAAGTACTGCTATTAACATATTTCTCATAAGCTATTCGATTTCAAAGAATTTGCGTTATTACTTAAAGGCAGTCGAATTCCTTATGAATTCAACAGGTTCAAATCTATGTATTTTTTATGAGATTCAGAATTGGATCTGATAAATCTACTTTTGTGATGATTGATGGCACCAGTTTAACACAGAACATATGTATTTGTTTAAGCTATTCTCCGCTATATTTATTATTTTTAGAACTTAAATAGGTTAGATCTTGATTTAATCCACATTTGTTAATACATACACGCATAATCATAATGGAAACCAGACGAAGATTCATTAAACAGGTAATTGCCGGGGCTGCCGGCATTACTATCGGCGGGACAGCCTTCACAGGCTCTCCTCTTAGTTACCGCAGGATAACTGGTGCCAACGAAAAAGTCAGGGTTGGTGTGGTCGGTTTTTCCGATCGCTTTAAAGCATCCTTATTACCCTGTTTTCTTGAACATGCAACAGAATTGAACTTTGAGATAGTTGCCCTCAGTGATATTTGGAGTGAGCGGCGTAACGAAGGAAAAGCCTGGATCAAAGAAAAAGCGGGGTGGGACATAACGCTCTGTGCCAACAACGATGAACTATACGCCCGCAAAGATATTGATGCGGTCATCATCAGCACGGCCGACTTTCAGCACGCGCTTCACCTGGTTGAGGCAGCACATGCCAAAAAGGATGCATATGTTGAAAAGCCTTTTGCGGAAACCATGAACGACGCCAGGGCAGCGCTGAAAGCTTGCCGCGAAAGTGGCATTATTGTCCAGATTGGTTCACAGCGCCGGAGTGGCGCCAATTACCTGGCAGCCAATGAATACATCAAATCGGGAAAATTCGGCGACATTGTCATGGTTGAGATGTGCTGGAATGTGAACCAGCCTGGACGCTGGCGCCGACCTGCTCTGGTTGCGGCTATCCGCGAACAGGACACGGACTGGAAACGGTATCTTCTGAACCGTCCCTTCGAGGAGTGGGATCCCAGGAAATATCTTGAGTACCGCCTTTTCTGGCCTTATTCATCGGGTATTCCGGGTCAGTGGATGTGCCATCAGATTGATACTGTTCACTGGTTCACTGATCTCAACCATCCCCGGAGTGTGGCTGCCAATGGCGGAATATACCAGTGGAAAGACGGCCGCACCAATGCGGATACGCTCACTGCTGTTTTTGATTACGGCTCGCCCTCTGATCCGGGAAAGGGATTCCAGGTGGTATATTCCTCCAGGTTCAGCAATTCAGCCGGTGGAACCAAGGAATTATACTATTCCAATGCAGGTATGCTGAATCTTGACAATAACACGGTAACCCCTGAAGGTGGATTGCGGAAACAAGAGGCTGATGATATGAATCTTGCCCCAAACATGCTGGAATCATTTAAGTTGCCTGAAATTGCAGTTGTTACTGACGCCAATACAAGCGGCGATCCGCTCACCTCCGGCCATATGCGCAACTGGATGGAATGCGTACGATCGAGGAAACAGCCCCATGCCCCTGTGGAAGCCGGTTTTAATCATGCCGTTGCCTGTATCATGGCAAATGCTGCCTACAGAACGGGCACGAGAACCACATTTGATGAAAAAACGCAGGAGGTTATGGCAGGGGGGAAGGTTTTTGTGTATTAAGGACAAGGAGACAAGGGGACAAGGGGACCACCGAAAATGGCATTTTTTTAAAGTGACTTTCCCGCATAGTGGCATGCCCGCGGTTATGGTTTGTTCGCTGTCAATAACCTGGGTAAAAAATGCTATGACAATTCGGAATCAAGCCAAATCACTGTTTTAAAAAGGGGAGAATCCATTACTTTCAGACACATGTTGCTGATAAAACGGGGAGGTTTCATGGCACACAAGGATATGGAAGAAGAGTTTAAGCAATTCGAAGATTTATAATGATCCTGATCCAAAACCGTTTTTCACGATGGATCCTGGGTCATCGCTACAATGCCATGTGTGTATGGCCTGTACTTTTCATCAAGCCGGGCACAGACCTGTCGGATTGTGGTATTACCCTCAATCATGAGCGGATCCATGCCCGGCAGCAGCTTGAGATGCTGTGGCTGTTTTTTTTTCTGTGGTATGGAGTGGAATTCGTTGTGCGTTTTGTTCAACACCGTGATCGACATAAAGCTTACCTCGCCCTGTCACATGAAAAGGAAGCTTTTAACCATGATGAGGATTTAAACTATCTGGGAAGAAGAAAAGCCTACGCATGGATGAAATACCTGTGAATCGGGTTATACGGTTTTTATTATCAAATGCTTATGCATATCCTGCAAATCCGTCGGCCATTCCCCGTCCCAACTTACTTCAATGCCGATCAATTTGCGGGGATGGTAGTTTTCCGCAATCGTTTCTAAAAAGTACCGGAAGGTTTCATTTTTTGAAAGATTGCCTTTGAAGCTGTTCAGAATAGGCGTAACTGTGGGCTTGAACTCCCTTCCATTATCCATGATGTAACCGAAATCGATAATTTTTTCCAAAACAATGTCAACGCCTTCCGGTGATGTTTCAGCAGGTGTCCAGACGTAATTGGGGGGAACGGATAAGGGGATATCTTCAAATACTCCACTGCCATTCCGTTTCTGGATCCTCTTAAGGAATACCCTGCATTTATGAACGATAACTAGCCTTTTGTTGATAATCCGGAGATGATAATAAACTACCTTGTGGCCATTATCCAAGGTTGTCAGCTCGCCATTTTTATCAAGGATTTCCACGGTAAGCCTGCCGGGAAAGATCTTCTTTTTGATCCAATCGTTAAATAGGGTAACAAGAATAACTCCGAATAGGCCCAATGCTATCAATGAGTTTATAATCAAACTCCATTTTTCATAACTGTTCATCACAATGTTTTTGGTTGAACCGAAAATCAAATAACTTGTTCTGTTTTACGGGCAGTCTGATAGGAAGTTGTAAACAAATTCAAAATTTTCAAATCATCAGAAGCTTTTCTTTTCAATTTTCTGATGCACTTTCAGGTATTCACCCAGTGCTGCAGAACCGTACCATTCCAAAATATCTGTTTCGAATACCTTTTCTCTTATTGCCGGATCATTCATCAATAAAGCACTGGCTTCTTCCTTTGTTTTTACATTCAGAATAAAAATGCCACGATAGGATTTTGCATTTTTACCAAACGGACCTGCTACAATGAGCTTTCCCTTATCGGCCATGTCCTGAATATTTTTCATATGATCACTGAAGAGCGTATCCAGTTTAGCCTGATCAGTTATGGTGTTGGGGCCTGATTTCAGAACTACCAGTATATAGGATTTCATACCGTAATCATCTGCGCCCATTGATTTGGCCAGGGCAGAGTCATACCGGGGATTTTCGGACTGGGAGAAAAGCTGGAGGAAAGAAAAGAAGAAAAAGATTGCAAGTATTGGTTTTTTCATGGGGCTTAATTTTAAACGAAAATAATAATAAACCTGATGAATAATTTAACTTTAATTTGTTTTTCCGTTGTCGGTTTTCATGGTAAACTGCAAACTGAATATTTCTGATTTCCTTGATAAATCACTAACCCTGCCGGTCATTGACGTTCGTTCACCGGCAGAATTCGAACATGGCCATATTCCAGGTGCTGTAAACCTGCCTCTGTTCAGCAATGAAGAGCGATCGGTAATCGGCACCCTGTACCTGCGGAAAGGATCTTCCGAAGCCATGCTGAAGGGTCTTGAACTTATCGGGCCAAAAATGAAAGAATTTGCCTCCCTGGCCCTGCAAATAGCACCTGACCGTCATGCTCTTTTACACTGCTGGCGGGGAGGAATGCGCAGCAACAGCATGGCATGGTTGTTAAACACCATAGGAATACAAACAGACACGCTCGAAGGAGGGTATAAGAGTTTTAGAAACAGGGCTCAGGTTTGTTTTTCAGAACCTTTTAAACTGGTGATCATTGGCGGCATGACCGGTTCCGGCAAAACAGATGTGCTGGAAGCACTTGAATCAATGGGAAAACAGGTTATCCACCTCGAACGACTGGCCTGTCACAAGGGATCGGTTTTCGGAGGTTTCGGAATGCCCTCTCAACCCACCACGGAACAATTTGAGAACAATTTGTTCATGCAGCTCAGGCAAATCAATCCCGGCGAGACAATCTACATCGAGGATGAAAGCCTGGCCATTGGAAAGGTTTTCATTCCCCGGCCTTTTTATGATCAGATGGTTTTAGCCCCGGCAGTGAACCTGGCCTTACCGCTAAAGCAAAGAATCCAACGACTCATGGCCGGATATGCGGGCGAAAACAAAGATCATCTCATATCAAACGTGCACAGGATACAGAAGAGACTGGGCCTCGAAAATGCATCCCTGGTGATCGAATCTATACAAAACGGGGAAATGGAAAAAGCGATAGAGAAGGTTTTAGTGTATTATGATAAATTATATACGCGTACAATGAGCCTGCAAAAAAGGAGAAAAGTACACGAAATCATGATTCACGATGAAAATCCCAATGAAATTGCCAATTTTGTAATTGCTTTAGCACAACAATTACAACCTGCCTGCCGGCAGGCAGGCAACCACAACAATAATTTCTTATGTCAACTCCCGATCTAAAACTAACCCAATTCAGTCCCGGCGCGGGTTGTGGCTGCAAGATCTCACCGGCTGATCTTCGTGATATCATCCGCATGGTGCCTGATAAATCACATTTTGACGCTTTGCTTGTGGGCTGTGAATCGCGTGATGATGCGGCTGTTTATGATCTCGGGAACGGGCAGGCCATCATCAGCACGACAGATTTTTTTACGCCTATAGTTGATGATCCGTGGGATTTTGGGAGAATAGCCGCTGCCAATGCCATCAGTGACATTTATGCCATGGGTGGCAAACCCCTGATGGCCATATCCATACTGGGCTGGCCGCTGACCAGGCTACCTGCAGCACTCGCGGGACGGGTTATCGAAGGTGCGGTGGATTTATGCAGGATGGCAGGCATTCCGCTGGCCGGTGGACACAGCATTGATATTTCCGACCCGGTATTCGGACTTTCGGTTACGGGCCTGGCCGATAAGGATTGCATCAAACAAAACAATACTGCCCGCTCCGGATGCCGGTTATTTCTTTCCAAGCCGCTGGGAACGGGAATTCTTAGCACAGCGGCAAGGAAAAATCTGCTGGAAGAACAGGATTACCTGAATTCCGTTGCCTGGATGACAAAACTTAATTCATCGGGAACTGAACTGGGAAAAATGGCATGCGTACGCGCGATGACTGATGTTACCGGTTTCGGGTTGCTGGGACATCTGCTGGAGATTTGTGAAGGAAGTAAACTGGCTGCCAGAATTCACTTCAAAAGCATTCCAAAGCTCGATAATCTTGAACACTATATCGATAAAAACTGCATTCCCGGGGGCACATACCGAAACTGGAAAAGCTATGGCGATAGAATAGCTGAAATCAATGAGTTTGACAAGATGGTGCTGGCTGATCCGCAAACCAGCGGAGGATTGCTTGTTGCAGTAGACCGAAATGCCCATGATTTTGATGCATTTGCGGCCGGGAATGGATTCATAGAAATCGGTGAACTGGAAGAGCCAGGAGAGGAAAAAGTAATTTTTGTTGACTAGTTTCTTCTTGTGAATTCCCCGCTAACACGGATGCGATTCAATAAATTAATAGTAACTTTGAATGAAACGCCCTGATTAATCCTAATTCACAGTGCCATGAATTCCTGTAAGCGTTTATCACGATTTTTGGTTTTTCTTTCATTCACTTTTCTACTGTGGGGATGCCTTGAATATAACATTTCCACCCAGGTTATGGCCGATGGCAGTATATTGCGTACCGTAACCGTTAAGGGGGATTCAGCCAATATTTTCACAGGTTCCTTTCCGGTCCCGGTTGATTCTTCCTGGGAAATATTTACACGGCTCGAATCCCGGAGTAAAAATGATGTCAACGAAGGGAAAGTGTATGTGTATGAGGCCAGGAAAGAATTCAGGAATTTTAGTGATCTGAATAAGGAGTTTTATCATGATGACTCAGCCTTTTCGGATCACATTGCAATCCGGGTAAACCTCGAAAAAAGATTCCGCTGGTATTATACGCATTTTTATTACACAGAAACCTACGGCAGGTTATTCCCCTTCCGGTCGGTACCGGTAAGCGACTACCTCAGTGATGCAGAGCTTCAGATTCATCAGGCGGATGAAAAGGAAATATATTATTCCCGTGAAATCGACAGTATCCTGCTTGTAAAGGATACCCTCAAAATACCTATTCTGAACAGGAATGACAGCTTACGGTTCAAGGCATTGCGTGATACCATCGAGCTGAAATTCGAATCGTGGCAGAAAATCAATATCTACAACGAGTTCTATCGTTTGGTGACCGGTGCACTCAGTAAACTTGGGGATAGCCCGGATACCATCGCAACCAGGAAGTCCTTTTATGTCTGGCTTGATCAGCAAAGAACTTTTGAATCGGGTATCGAGGATGATGACGCCTTTGTAAATGCAGCATCTACCTATTTTAATGTAGATCCGGAGAAGTTGCAGGGTGCTGATCCTGAAGGCTT
Organism: Bacteroidales bacterium; assembly: GCA_016930375.1. GTDB lineage: Bacteria > Bacteroidota > Bacteroidia > Bacteroidales > UBA10428 > UBA5072. Next base: position 115,263 of record JAFGGU010000021.1, read on the forward strand.
CAGTGATTTCAAGAAGAAATTCAGGGTAGCGGCTTATTCCCTTGAGACTTATACCAACCGGGTAAATATGCCGGGAACTATTCTAAAGAGCAATGCAGGTAAAACAGAGAAGAACCTGGCTACCTGGACATTTAAAATAGATAGGTTCTATGCCGGGGATTTTACAATGACCTTGGAATCGCGTACTGTCAACACCTGGTTTGCCGTTTGCGCAGCAGTAGCTTTGGTTCTGGCCATAGCGCTTTTGCTTCTTCGCTTATTCAGGAATAAAACCCCGGATGGATTATAACCTGCTCCGGGGTTGAAGCTATTTATTCTACAACGATCGATTGTACTGACTTGCCGGCGAAAACTTCTTTCTTCGGAAGATGTACGATTAAAAGGCCATTTTCATATTGGGCTGAGATGCCTTCGGCATCAATCTTTTCACCTATTCTGTAAGTGCGTGAAGTTCCGGAATAATCAAACTCCTGGCGCAGGTAATTGTCCTGGTTTTCAGTCTGTGGTTTTTCAACACTGATCGTCAGGTAACCCTTTTCATGTTTTAGGTTGATATTTTTCTTATCAACACCGGGTAATGCCATCTCAATGCGAAATTCTTTTTCTGATTCGGAAATGTTTGAAGCCGGAACACTTCCGTTGCAGCAACCGCAATCGCTGTCAGCGTTATAGTGCTGCATGATCCGGTTCAATGACTCGTTTGTGTTTTCATCCCTGTAAGCGGAATGATAAGGGCTGTAAAATCTTAAGTATGCCATATTGCTTGGTTTTATTGGTTTTTAAATTGAACTGTTGAACAGAGTATTTCAATTCTGATGCCAATTGTAAGACCATGCCATTATGGCGTATTAGCAGTAGTGGGTATGTCAAATAGGCATAAAAATAGTAATGAGTAATGAGTAATGAGTGAAGAGTAAGGAGTGAAGAGAAAACACGCAACTCACAAATCTCAAAACCCTCTCATTACTCATCACTCATTACTCATCACTGATATCTTTAAAACTTCCACTGCCAAAGGTCCTTCGTTGAACAGAAGATCAATGACACTCAGGTTGGGGATGAATCCATACCTTTCCTGAAAGACCTGCTGGTAGGGCTGTGGATTGAAATCATCGTCGGGTAGCGCCAACCTGGCTTTGGGATGGATGCTTTGCCTGTAGTCGATGTAATTTGTGGGGATGGACTCCCACGATTTCGTGGTATCAGGACCATTGTGAATGCCCATCAGGCTGAGGATCAACCGCAGAAGTTCCATATTCAGGGTGAATAAAAAACGGCATTCCTTTTCATAAAACTTCCTGAAATCATCGGCATAATACTCATAAAAGGCGGAAAGCCTGTAAGCCGACTCAATGGATTTCAGATGAATTTTCTGCCAGCCATACCGGTTATCGATCTCAGCTTCACTCACCGGAGTTCTTAATCCCTGCTTCTTTACGGGAATAACAAGGCATTGCTTTCCATTTGCTCCATAAATGTAACAACGGTTCCGGTAGGACTGTTTCTGGTAGTTTTCAAATTGTTCGATGGATACCGGCGCACCGAGGATAAATTTGGTGATGTACTGGACCGGGGGGAGGTATGCGGTGGAGAGCAGAATGGAGGACGAATAAATCATGAAAATTTCTTTTTAACTGCTAAACTTCTAAACTGCTAAACTTCTAAACTGCTAAACCCCTAAACTGCTATAACTTGTTAATCATGCTCGCCAGAAATCCCGCCCCAAACCCATTGTCGATATTCACCACACTGGTGCCGCTGGCGCAACTGGTGAGCATACCCAGTAAAGCGCTCAGACCACCGAAATTAGCGCCATAGCCGACACTGGTAGGCACTGCAATCACCGGTTTGTCTACAAGTCCGCCAACGATACTCGGCAAGGCTCCTTCCATTCCTGCCACAACAACGCAAACCCTGGCCTTGCGGATTATGTCGAGTTTGTTGTACAGCCTGTGGATACCAGCGACCCCGACATCAACCACCCGTTCAACGCGGTTACCGAAAATTTCCGCCGTCACGGCCGCTTCTTCAGCAACCGGCAGGTCCGATGTGCCTGCCGTAATAACTGCTATATAGGTGGGCGGAACCGGTATGTCCTTTTTTTTGACGGTAATTGTCCTGGCTACCGGATTAAACAGGGCATCCGGACAAACTTCCCTCACTTTTTCATACATTTCAGCTGTTGCCCTTGTTGCCAGTATGTTGTTATCGCGGGTGAGCATAAACTGGATGATCCCCGCCACCTGTTCAGGTGTTTTTCCCTGTCCGTAGATAACTTCCGGATATCCGGTACGGAGCTCCCGGTGGGTGTCAATCGTGGCATAACCCAGGTCCTTCACGGTGAAGTCCTTTAACTGTTCAAGGGCATCATGGATATCCACCGTGCCGTTTTTGACACCGGTAAGCAGTTGGTTCAAGTAATCCTGATTCATGGGGTTTATTTGGTGAGGTTGTTGTCAAAACTGCCACTACGGTAACCATCCAGATCAACCGTAATGTACTCATATCCGAGCCGGTGAAGGTGCTCTGTAAACTCTTTGCGCAAAGGGGAATTCACGAATTCTGCAATTCTGTCTTTTTCCAGTTCAATGCGGGCAATGGTTCCATGGTTCCGGACCCTGGAAGCTGCAAAACCTATAGATGCCAGGTACCTTTCTGCTTTTTCTATCCTGGTCAATTCGTCGGCTTTAACCTGGTAATTATACGGAAGACGGGTAAGCAGGCAGGCATAGGAGGGTTTGTCCGCGGTGGGAAGACCCAGTTTTCCTGAAAAATGACGAACTTCGGCCTTGGTGATCCCGTTTTCGAGAAGCGGGCTTTTAATTCCCAATTCCTTTAGCGCAGCAAGTCCGGGCCGGTAAATTCCGGTATCATCGGCATTGGAACCATCAAGCACAGCATCGAAACCTGCTGCCCTGGCTTCCTCTAAAAGCATGGAGAAGATGTTCTTTTTACAGAGATAACAGCGGTTTACAGGATTGTGCCTGATTTCTGGCATGATGCCGGCAGTGATCACACGGTGCCGGATAAGGTTCTTTTGACAAAATTGGATGGCTTCTTCAATCTCCCAGTCGGGGATATAAGGAGTTTTTACCGTAAATGCCAGCACATTCTCCCCAAGCACTTTCTGCGCGGTGGCCAAGACAAAGGTGCTGTCAACGCCTCCGGAAAAGGCAACCACGGCATTTTGCATCTGGCCAAACCAGTGCAGCAGCATATCGTATTTTTCAGGATTTATCATGATTTTCTGTCTTTTTCCCGAGTGCTTTCTCTACTTCACGGTACACCTGATTTATTGGAATTCCCTTTTCCCGGGCAATTTTCAGGCAATCGTCATATTCTGGTTTTGATTTTATGCAAACGCCCTGGTAAAAGGCCGACTTTACATGCACATCTCCAAAACGGGTTGCAATTTGCTCAATCCTGCGTTCCAGCATGGTTTTGTCGATTGTATATTTTCGAATCCCGATGGTGGAAGTTTCCCTGAATAACACTTCGTTTACCCTGTTTTCCGCCTCTGGAGTGCATAAAACGGACAACTTAACGGCTGGCCTCGACTTTTTCATGATAATGGGCGTGATATAAACATCCTTTGCGCCCGCGGTGAACAGTGAATCAATGATATAATCATAAAACTCGGGATTCATGTCGTCGATGTTGCATTCAATGATATAGGATGGAACGGTTTCCGTATCATCGTTCTTTGCCGTCTCGCCCAGAATTACACGCAATACGTTAGGAATAGCTGAATCCCTGCCCCCAATGCCATAACCTGTTTGGAGAACCGTAAAATCATACTTGTCGGTGAATTCGTTTACACAAGCTGATAAAATGGCTGCACCGGTAGGTGTGGTGGCTTCATGGTCAACGGTACCTTTGCGGACAGGAATGTTTTTTACAATCTCGGCTGTTGCAGGAGCGGGGACTGGGTAAATGCCGTGCGCACAATGAACAGATCCGCTGCCCAGTTCCACCGTGGAACACTGAACCACGCCGGGGGCAAGTTTATCCAGGCAAATGGCGGCGCCAACTATATCCACAATGGAGTCGATGGCGCCTACCTCATGAAAGTGCACTTCATCAACAGGTTTATTGTGAATCTTTGCCTCAGCTTCGGCCACCTTCGCAAAAATGGCTATACTGATGTCTTTTACAGTAGGAATAAGGGAACTGGAGGAGATCAATTGCCTGATTTCACTGAATGTACGGTGATGATGATGGTGCGATCCTTCATGATCATGATCGTGCCCGTGATGACCCATATTCCGGTGATGTTCATCCATGACAACCTCTACCCGGGTTCCTGAAATTCCTTTTCGGATGTCTCTTTCAATATGGATGGTATAACCATGCACAGGCAGTTTGGAAAGTTCATTTTTCAGATATTCGGGATCAACACCAAGGTCGAGCATGGCACCCAGATTCATATCACCCGAAATGCCGGCAAAACAATCATAATACAGTACTTTCATCTATCGTCTGTGTTAATTGAGTCGGTGAAATTAGGAATATTTTTCTAATGTTTTTTGGCGGTATTTAATCATGACCTTAATTATTTAGATTAGTTCCAAATTTCCCGAAACATATGAATGTATGTTGCAAATTGAATATTTTTGGCATTGTTTTTATTGGAAAAAAAGTAATAAAAAAATAATACTGCAAACCATGAAAAGAAGAGATTTCATACGTAATTCCGTCGGACTTGGTGTTGTATCGGGAGCAGCATTATCCATGGGCCGGTTCAGTGAGGTTTTTGGAACGGAAAGCGCCGCTGCCTTGCAACTCCCCTATGATTTCGTGGCCATTAAGGGTGGTGAAGCAGCTGCCATGTTTGACAAGGGAATAGCCTCCCTGGGGGGCATGAAACAATTTGTAAAACCCAATCAGACTGTTGTTGTTAAACCCAACATCGGCTGGGATTCTGCTCCTGAACGTGCGGCCAATACCAATCCTTTACTTGTTGCCCGTATCGTTGAACAGTGCAAGATGGCCGGGGCTAAAACGGTTTATGTTTTTGACAATACCTGCGCTGAGGCCACCCGTTGTTACAAGATGAGTGGTATTGAAGATGCGGTTAAGAAAGCCGGGGGAACCATGGTATCAGGCAAAAGCGCGGGTTACTACCAGGATGTTACCCTTCCCAAAAGCAAAAGATTAAAAGCAGCCAGGGTGCACGAACTGATTCTGGAATCCGATGTTTTTATCAATGTGCCTACACTCAAAAGTCATGGCGGATCAACCTTGTCGGTTTGCATGAAAAACATGATGGGTGTCGTATGGGACCGGGAATACTGGCACAGCAACGACCTTCACCAATGCATAGCTGATTTTGCAGCATACCGGAAACCAACCCTGAATGTGGTGGATGCTTTCCGTGTGCTAAAACGTAACGGCCCTCGCGGTGTGTCAGTGGCAGATGTGGCTACCATGAAATACCAGCTGATCGGGACCGATATGGTGGCTCTCGATGCAGCATCGGCCAAAGTATTTGGGATTGATCCGAAACAGGTTAAACATATCGGACTGGCTGAGCAGCTGGGTGCAGGCAACAGCAATATCGACGCCATGAAGGTTAACAGAATTACCATGGGTGCATGAAGCAGAAACATCTCAAGATAATACGGGTTATCATTGCTGTCCTGTTTCTGGTGCTCATTGCCGCGCTTTTTTTGGACTTTAGGGAATTTATCCCGGCTGCCTGGGCTGACAGGATTTTGTTTCTTCAGTTTGTCCCTTCCGTGATCCGGTTTATCACCATTCCGGCTCTGGCTGCTGCAGGATTTTTCATCATTCTGATTCTTACAGCCCTGTTCGGCAGGGTGTATTGTTCAGCCATTTGCCCTTTGGGAATTCTGCAGGACGTTTTTTCCTGGCTCTCCAAAAAAACAGGATTGATCAAACGCTATAAGTTTAAAAAAGCCCTGAATTATTTACGATATCCGATTTTGGGACTTACTGTTGTTTTCCTGCTCTTTGGAAGTCTTTTTGTTTTGAATCTTCTGGATCCATACAGCAGTTTCGGGCGTATATTTTCAGATGTCATCCGCCCGGGGCTCATTGCCGCCAATAATGGTCTGGCAGGTTTGCTGGAAAGGTTTGACGTGTATTTCCTCTACAGGCATAACCTTGAACTGATCACCTGGCGTACCGTTCTGATACCGGTTATTACCTTTGCCCTGATCATCGGGTTATCATTGTACTATGGACGGCTGTATTGCAATACGATCTGCCCGGTTGGCACGGTATTGGGTTTCCTTTCAAGGGTATCCCTGTTTCAAATTAAAATGGATGCCTCAACCTGCACCAAATGCGGCAAATGTTCTTTTGCCTGCAAGTCAAACTGCATCCATGTAAAAACCCTGGAAGTTGATCAGTCGCGTTGTGTTGCCTGTTATAACTGCATTTCGGTATGTCCCGAAAACAGCATCCGGTATGAAAGGACCTCCATGATAACGAAAAAACAAGTTGAAACCGACACTTCCAAGCGCAATTTCATCGGAAAGACAGTGCTTTATGGCGCAGCGTTGGCCGGCATTTCAAAAAGGATATGGGGACAGGAATCAGCCGACAGACCTGCCGGACGAATTCCCAATACAATAAATCACCCGGTAACCCCCCCGGGATCCATGAGCATCAAACACTTTACCGACCGGTGCACAGCGTGTCATTTGTGTGTTACCGTTTGTCCCACAAGTGTTTTGCAGCCCTCCTTTCTGGAGTATGGCTTTACCGGGATGTCACAACCACATATGGACTACAGCGTGGAATACTGCAATTTCGAATGTACCAAATGTGGGGAGGTTTGTCCCACAGGAGCCATTCTCCCCCTTACGGTGGAGGACAAGAAGCTTGAACAAACGGGGCAGGTGCATTTTATTATCGAAAAGTGCATAGTGTACACCGATAATACTGCTTGCGGATCATGTTCCGAGCATTGTCCCACCCAGGCTGTGAGAATGGTCCCCTATAAAGAGGGTCTAACCATCCCTGAAACCGATCCCGACATATGCATCGGATGTGGCGCCTGCGAATTTGCCTGTCCGGTGAAACCCCATACTGCCATTTATGTAGACGGAAACGAAGTGCACCAGGTGGCCAAGGCTCCGCACATTGAGGAACTGAATGTCATGGAGCATGAAGATTTTCCATTTTAATTTTTACCGAACAGCTGTGTTTCTGAAAAATTATTTGTAATATTGCGACCTGAATTTTGAGAAAGAACAAGAAAAAAATATTGCGTCATGGATCTAATGAAAGTTGCTGAGAGTCAATTTGGAACATTAAAAGAATACCCCGCGTTCAAAGCCGGTGACACGGTTACGGTACATTATAAAATCGTTGAAGGTAGCAAGGAAAGAATTCAGCAATACCGGGGAGTGGTGCTTCAGCGCCACGGTGCCGGTGTCACTGAAACTTTCACCGTTCGTAAAATGTCAGGTAACGTGGGTGTGGAAAGAATTTTCCCCATTGTTTCCCCCTTTATTGATAAAATTGAACTCAACAAACACGGTCGTGTCCGTCGTGCCAGGATATACTACTTGCGCGGACTTACCGGCAAAAAGGCCAGGATCCAGGAAAAAAGGCTGAAACTGGTTGAAGAGGCCATAGCGCCAACCAAGGAATAAAAAAAAGCGGGATTACCCGCTTTTTTTTTGTCATTACTATTTACTGAATACCAATTACCTTAGGATTTCCTGCAGGTATTTCTTTTATTCCTTTATATGATACCGGACACCACGTCCTTCGCCGGTTTTCAGCAATAACCCTTCTTTAACTAAATAAACAAGGTCTTTTTTTAGCGTATTCCGGGAGTATGTTCTTAACTGGCTCCCGATTTCGCCAACCTGTGCGGTTTTCCGTTCTTTTATAAAGTCCAGAACAGCCTGTTGGCGTTCATTTAATACTGTCTTCAACTTGCTGTATGTTTCGTATTTAGCCTCCAGTTTTTGAGTTAATACTATCAGGCATTCTAGGAAAAACATTATCCAACTATCAATACGCTCAATTTCTTTACCACGGTTCTTCTGTCCTTCCATCAATGCCCTGTAATAACCTTCTTTCCTGGTTTCTATCACATTTTCAAACGACACATATTGTATAAATTTGTAATCCTGTTTCATTAGCAACAGCGAGGTTAAAAGTCTTGACAAACGGCCATTTCCGTCCTGATAAGGATGTATAGACAAAAATTCGTAAACAAACGCTGCTGTTATCAGTAACGGGTGTAAATCTTTCTTTGCCAGCCTTTCATTTAACCATTCTATTAAACCTCGCATCTCACCGGGTGTTAAATGTGGTTCAGTAGTTATGAAAATAGTTCTTTGTGTACCATCGGGATAATTGGCCACTACCTGGTTTGAAAGGTTTTTATATTTTCCTTTGTGTGCCTGGTCTTTATGACTGTGCTTTAAAAGAATGCCGTGCATCTGATGGAGATAACGTTCTTCCAGAGCAATGTCGGCATAACTTTCCAGGATAATTTCCAATGCTTCGTAATAGCCGACCACTTCCTGTTCGTCCCGACTTTGCAGTCTGGTTATTTTAACTGACTTCAAAAGCTTTTCTACTTCTTCATCGGTAAGGGTTGCACCTTCAATGCGGGTCGAAGAACCGATACTTTCTATCGTGGCTATTTTCCTGAGTTCTTTCAGGTATTTGCTTTGCTGTCCTTCAATGGCTTTCCAGTTACCTTTAAACGTGTCAATAACACTTAGCTGTTGACTTATTTGCTGATAAACTGTACTGCTGAATTCCAGTTTTATCTTCATGTTATTAGATATATCCATTTTGTATCCAATTTTATCCGTTTTAAATTTACGGAATAATTATGAATATATCCATTTAGTATCCAATTTTA
>JAFGGU010000022.1 GCA_016930375.1 Bacteroidales bacterium
GGATTTCTTTTGGCGGCCAGCCAGCTTTGCCAGCTTACCGTAAAAAAGGCAATGAACAAAGCAATTAAACCTGCCAGAGCAAATACCCACCAGCTGATGCTGGTTCTGAATGCATAATTTTTAAGCCATGCATGAATGATAAAATAGGATACCGGCGCAGCTATGATAAAAGAAACAATCACCCATCTGATATAATATCTGCTGAAAAGCAACATGATCCCCAGTACATCAGCACCATTGGCCTTTCGTATCCCGATCTCCTTGATGCGCTGGCTGATCATAAAGGATGAAAGGCCGAACAGGCCCAGGCAGGAAATGAAAATAGCCAGGAAAGAGAACAAATTAAAGATCCTGCCCTGCCGCTGCTCACTGGCATAGAGATTATCATATTCCGCATCCATAAAATGGTATTCAAACGGATAGCTTCCATTAACGGAATTGTGCAATTCTTCAATGCGTTTTATGGTTTTCTGCATGTTGTCAGGAGAGATTTTGCAGAACATAAAATTGTAATACTCAGGAAGCAGGTTATACATCACCAGGGGTTCAATTTTAGTGGACAAAGGCTTGAAGTGAAAATTCTCGGTAACGCCGATAATTTCCCTTTGCTTGCCCCAGGCTTCAATGACTTCTCCAATGATGGGCTCTTTTCCAATGATATCCGCAAAGGCTTTATTAATTACAATATGTGTGGTGTCCAAACCAGAGTTTTCGGGATAGAAATTTCCTTCAAGCAGATCTATTTCGAAAGTAGAGGCAAAACTGTAATCAACAATCGTATTGGAAACAAGCGGATCAACCTCAGGTGGTTTACCCTGCCATTTATAGCCTCCTCCGTTTGACCAAACTGCGGATGGGATATGTGACGAAAGGCAAACAATTTCAACATCAGGATCCTTCAGCAACTGGGTCTTAAAAAACTCCGGATTCTTTTTTAACTCTCCGCGAACCGGCAAATACAGTATATTCTCCTTCTGAATTCCCAAATCTTTCTTCAGCATGTAATCCCTTTGCTTTTTAATAATGATCGTATTTACTATCAGCACGATGGCAAGTCCGAATTGTAGGACTACGAGCGCTTCCCTGAGCAGAGACCTTGAATTCGAAGGGCCGCTGGCTTTTAAGATCTTCACCGGCTTGAAAGATGAAAGATAAAGCGCGGGGTAAGCCCCGGACAGAATCCCGGTTACAACCATAATTACCAGAAAACCGCCCAAAAGTTTCCAATCATGGTAATTTACCCTGAGTTCCGTTTGCAGCAATGAATTATACCACGGAAGCACTGACTCGGTTAGAATGAGCGCAATGAAAAGGGAAATCAATGATAGAACAAGTGTTTCAGTCAGGAATTGCATGATCAGCAAATTCCGGTTTGCCCCGAAAGATTTCTTGATCCCGATTTCCTTGAATCTTTTGGCAGCCATGGCGGTGGACAGGTTGGTGAAATTAATGGCGGCAATGAGGATAATCAGGGCCGCAATCATTGAAAAGAGCTTTACATTTTTGATCGGTCCGCCTCCCCATATCCAGTATAGGTGCATATTCCTTAAAGGTTGCAGAAAAAATACCGCTTCGGCATCAGGAAAGTTTTTCTTTTTAAACGTTTCAATCGAATGATTCACGCTGTCGGCCGCTGTCCCGGGTGTTAATTGCAAATACGTGGTGATCCAGTTGTTATTCATTTGATTGACATCCACACCAAGTTCCTTGTAAAATTCGAATGGAATTAAGAAATCACAATGGATTTCAGTATTCCTGGGATTGTCTTTGATGACGCCTGTTACGGTAAAGGGGTAATTGGCTTCGAGCATGACAATCTCTCCGACCGGGTCCTTATCACCGAAATATTTTTTGGACATTTTTTCAGAGATCACCATGGCATGAACATTATTAAACACTGTTTTCGGATCTCCCTTCAGCAATGGGAATGAAAACATGGTAAAGAAGTCGCCGTCAACCAACTGAATGTTTTCCATCATTTTGGTCTCACCCACCTGTATCAGGAATTGGGTTTGATTGTAACGGGATGAATGCGTTATATTGGCAATGTTTTCTTTCAGCAATTTAGACATTCCCGATGGTGTCACCTGCACATGAAACACCTCTCCGTTGGTATAAAACTGATCCTGTATAACCCTGTACAGGATATCGGTATTCTGGTGGAACCTGTCAAAACTGATCTGGAACTGTACCCACAAAAGAATAAGCATGGCGCTGGCCATGCCTATCGAAAGGCCAAGCATATTCAGCAGGGTGTATAACTTGTTTCTGTAAAGGGTTCTGAGACTCAATTTCAGGTTTATGATTTTCATAAGGATTTGTTTATACCGATACCTGAAAAAGCAATACCTGTGCCATTAACCATAAGTTATTAATTATCAGTATTTAGAGGTATTAGGAATTGCGGTTTAATTTATACAATTGTTCAGAATCTGAACGCAATATGTCCGTTTTGTGAACAATATTGATAAATTTACAGGTACTGATGAAAAGCGTGTATGGAAAAGAGAAATGGCAGGATACTCGTTGTCGACGATAATGCGCAAATTTTAAATGCATTACAGTTGTTGCTAAAACCTGAATTCGAAGAGATTACCTGCATTAAGAATCCGAATCAGTTGCCTTCTTTGCTGCATAACAATAATTATGACATTATCCTGCTGGATATGAACTTCAGGTCGGGCGATAATTCCGGGAACGAGGGCCTTTTCTGGTTATCGGAGATCCTGAAGGCCGACCCCCTGGCGATGGTGATCATGATTACGGCCTATGGCGACATTAATTTAGCAGTCAACGCCATCAAAAAGGGTGCTATCGATTTTATCGCCAAGCCCTGGGATGCCGAGAAACTTATCATTACGCTTAAAAACACTTTGGAATTCAGAAATTCAAAGATTGAAGTGAGGAATTTACAGGTGAAACAGCGACAATTGAAGGAAGATATTGAAAAGCAGTATCCCTTGTTGAAAGGCTCCTCACCCAAAATGCTCGATATCTATAAAACCATCGATAAGGTAGCGCAAACCGATGCCAATGTTTTGATCCTGGGCGAAAACGGAACAGGAAAGGAGGTAATAGCCCGTGAAATTCACCGGAAATCCAAAAGGGCTTCCGGAATTTTTCTGGCTGTTGATATGGGATCGCTGAGTGAAACCCTTTTCGAAAGTGAAATGTTCGGCCATGTCAGGGGTTCTTTTACCGATGCGAAAGAGGACCGGATAGGCCGATTTGAGGCAGCATCGGATGGAACACTGTTTCTGGATGAAATTGGCAACCTGTCCATGTCATCCCAGAGCAAACTGCTCGGAGCTTTGCAGAACCATGAAATTACCAGGCTGGGAACGAGCAGGTCCATCCCGGTCAATATTCGCCTGATTTCTGCAACCAATAAAAATCCGGAAGAATTGGTGCATCAGAATCTCTTTCGGCAAGACCTGTTGTTTCGGATCAATACCATTCAGATTGAACTGCCTCCTTTACGTGAAAGAAAAGAGGACATTCGGGAACTGGCGGATTATTTTCTTGCGCAGTTCGCGCATAAATATGAGAAGCCCTTGCTGAAAATGAGCGGTGCCACATACAATGCCCTGGTCAATTATCATTGGTCGGGTAATATCAGGGAATTGAAGCATACCCTTGAGAAGGCAGTAATACTCTGTGAATCTTCTGTATTGAAACCTGAGAATCTGAATCTGAAAGGAAAAGCAACTGCCAAAACGGACGAAGATCTCATCAGAAGCTTATCTGAAATTGAAAAGACTGCCATTATCAAAGCCCTCGAGAAATTTCACGGAAATGTTTCACAGGCGGCCCTTATGCTTGATATCTCCAGGACCACATTGTATGCAAAGATGAAGGAGTATGGAATTTAAATGGCGTTCTTTTTTAATTTATATTGATAAATAACCCTGAAAGGGTTAAATTTTAATAACCGTGGGTGCAACCCACGGAAAGGATGACTCGATATATCACAACCCTGAAAGGGTTGAATTTTAAATAAAGTGTTTCAGTATTATTCAACCCTTTCAGGGTTGAGTTCCTGTTGCATATCTTTTTCCGTGGGTTGCACCCACGGTTATTCAGATTAAGCCATTTCATGGCTTAACATTTGATACATTAATAGTAGTTTAAGATCTAAGATTGAAGATTGATGATTCAAGATTGAAGAAATAAACCAGGAGAATGAAAAACAGCCGGTATTTCACAGTAGTAGTCATCAGGATCATACTTATCGTTTTGAACTGCTTTGTCCTGATCTGGCTGTTTACACAAACCAACCGGCCGGCAACAACGCTGTTCACTTTCTTTCTTCTCGTTATTCAAACCGTTTCACTTATTCATTATCATAACCGGATTAACCGTGATCTTGCCAATTTTCTTGTTTTTTTGCAGGAGAATGATACTACACTTGCTTTCTCGCGGCATAGAATTGAAAGAAGTTTCAAAGGTCTGGTTTATCATCTTGACAAAATTAACCAGAAACTGCAGTCTGCCCGGATTGACAGGGAACGTCAGTTCCAGTATCTCCAGGCAGTTGTAAAGCAGGTTGATACAGGCATTATCGCATTCGATCAGGATGGCAGGGTGGAAATATTCAACCAGGCAGCTCATGAGCTGCTTGGCCTTCATTCTCTTCATAACATCGAAACCCTGCAGGATATATGCCCTGAACTGGCAGCCAGCTTAGTGCAGGGAACCAGGATTAACGCAGCACCCGTAAAAATTGCAGTAAACGGGAAAAGTCGCATGCTGGCTGTAAAATCAGGTTCCATTAAATTCAACGATCGGTGGGTTCAATTGATCAGTTTCCAGGACATCAAGCCTGAGCTGGATGCAGGCGAACTGGATGCCTGGCGTAAGCTGATCAGGATCCAGCGGCATGAGATCATCAATTCCATTACGCCCATAACTACGCTTACCACAGCCATTAAGAGAGGTTTTAAGAAAGGCGATCAACGGAAAAAGCTTCAGGAAATCACGGATGACGAAATAGACAATACATTGAATTGCGTGGATGTAATTGAGGACAGAAGCAAGGGTTTAATCGGCTTTGTGGAGCGCTTTCGGAATCTGACAGATTTTACTGCATTAAGACCGGAAAATTTTCAGTTGATGAACCTCCTGAACCAGGTAGTGGTTTTATTCTCAAGGGAAGTGCATGTCGCCGAAGCAAGCCTGAAAGTTGATCTGGTCCCCGAAAACCTGATGATTCATGCGGATGAAAAGCTTCTGGGACAGGTAATCATAAACCTGGTGAAGAATTCACTTGAGGCAATTCCCGATAAGGGAGGAGAGATACGCATTATAGCCAGACTCGATACAGACAAAAATTGCATCATTCAGGTTTGTGATAACGGCATTGGAATTGAACAGGCAGCTATGGACTCTGTTTTTGTGCCTTCCTATACCACCAAAGAAAATGGTTCCGGCATTGGATTAAGCATCAGCCGCCAAATCATCCAGATGCACAACGGAACCATTACCCTGAAATCACAACCGGGTGTGGAGACGGTTGTAGAGATAATATTGCCAAGATGAATTTGATGCAGTTGTGGTTGTTGTGATTGTTGTGGTTGTTTAACAATCAAAACAACCATAACCATCACAACCCACAACCACCATAACCATCACAACCTACTTCTTCCTATCCAGAGGCACAATCCCGGCCATTTCCCCGATGATATTCACCAGTTCCGATCCGGTTGGTATAACCACTTTGGCGTTTTCTTTCAGGGAAGCTTCCATAGCCTGGAGTTTTCTGAGCAGCTGGGCGTTGCCGATAAAGTACCTGTCGGCTGCTTCGTTAACCAGTTTTATGGCTTCAGCCTCACCCTCGGCACTCAGGATCTTGGCTTGTTTAACACCTTCAGCTTCCTTGATCTTGGCGCGTTTTTCACCGTCGGCTACCGTCTCGCGGGCTGATGCAAAGTCGATAGCTGCTATCTTTTCATTTTCAGCCTTTACGACTTTATTCATCGTTTCCTGGACATCCTTGGGCGGATCAATTTCTTTCAATTCCGTGCGAACAATTTCAATTCCCCAGCTTCTGGTTTCTTCCAGGAGGGTGCGGTGAAGATCTGAATTTATTCTCCCGCGCTCGCTGTTGGCTGATTTTAAGGTCAAAGTACCTATAATGTTACGCAGGGTGGTACGGGCCAGGTTCACGATCTGCCAGCTGTAATTGTTAACCGCGTATTGTGAACCTTTGACGCTTTCTTCATCACCCTTCACTTTGAAATACACCTGGGCATCTACTTTGGCATTCAGGTTGTCATTGGTTATGATCTCCTGGGGTTCCGCGTTTACCATTTGTTCGGTGATGTTTACCTTGAACATACGCTCAATCAAAGGAATGATCCAGTGAAAACCCGGCTCAGCAAAGCGATGATACTTCCCCAGTCTTTCAATCAGCGCTTTGTGAGTAGGTCGCACAATTCTGATACCCGAGAAAAAGAATAATACAATGAATAAAACAATAAGAAAAATTTCCATTTTGATAGGTTTAAGGTTAAAGGCAAATGAATTAAGTCTAACGAATTTAGCAAGCAGATTTGGAATTGCCTAACGATTTAAGCTAAAAAATAATCCGGTTATTCCAGTCAGAAATAACCGCCTTGAAATATCGGGATTTATAATCCGGGGGGATCAGGGCTATTTTAGTTTTTCAGCCTGCATTAATTCTTCAGGAAAGGGTTCGAAAATTCCTGCTTTCAACGGGTCGGTTTTCAGATCGAGCCATAATTGTTCGTTAGAGGTTGATAAAACCACGGGCATGCGTTTCTTCAGGTTGTGGATCTCTTCCATCATGGGATTAGCCCGGGTGGTGATGACCGTAAATGTTTCCAGGACTTCTCCTGTTTCCCGGTTGGTCCATTGATCATATAAACCGGCCAGTGCAAAAACCGGCCGGCTTTTAAGCGTAATATAATAGGGGATCTTTAATTTCTCCAGGGTTTGCCATTCGTAGAAACCATTCACCGGCAATATGCATCTTTTTCGATGCAGGGAATTCCGGAAGGATGGTTTTTCTGCCAGCGTTTCAGATTTTGCATTAAACGTTTTGGTGCGGATCTCAGTGGCATTCTTGAAATCTTTAACCCAGTAGGGGATGAGTCCCCAGGTTAGCAACCGGATCTCATGGGGCATATCACTGCAAATCACCGGTAAAAGTGGCAGCGAGAAAGCATTGATGCGGCTACCGGAATTGTATTCTCCGGCATTGGCGAATTTGGCCCCGAACCGCTTTTCCAATTCCTCCCGGGTGAGATCGATCTTGATGGTGTAGCACATGGGATGCAGGTTTCAGGATTAGTAACTTTTAAAAAAGGACAAATAGCAAGTTATTTAAAACAAATTTAAAAAAGAATCAAAAGAGGTTTTCGATTAATTTTGCTTTCTTTGCCGAACAAATTTTTATAAGTAAATAACACATTCTATTATGATAGTCTCACAGAATAAAGTGGTTTCCCTTATCTATGAGTTGCGGGTTAACGGTAAAGCAGGCGAGGTTATTGAGAAAGTTGACAACAACTCACCCCTTACCTTCCTTTTTGGAACAGGTTCACTATTGCCCAAGTTTGAAGATAATCTTGCAGGATTAAAGGTCGGCGATAGTTTTGACTTTAACCTCGTAAGTGAGGATGCCTATGGACAGTTTGATGAGGGCTCCGTCATAAAAGTACCTTTACAGGCCTTCCAGATGGATGGCAAGGTGGATTATGACCTGGTAAAGATCGGCAACAAGATTCCGATGCAGGACAGCGAAGGGCACAGGTTGACAGGTGTAGTCAAAACCGTAGATACCGATTCTGTAACCATGGATTTCAATCATCCGCTGGCCGGGAATCATTTATTCTTCAAGGGAGAAATTACCGATATTCGTCAGGCTACAGAAGAAGAAATTACCCACGGACATCTGCACAGCGCTGGCAGTTGTGAAGGTTGCGACAGTTGTGGCGGCGAACACGACAGCTGCTGCTCCTAACCGATAACTTTTTACTGTTTACCGTTTACTTTTCACTGTTCACTGTTCACTTTTCACTTTTCACTGTAAACTCATCCCTGTCTTTCCAAACCGGAAACTTTTCCCGGAATTCATTGATTTCATCCAGGGAAAGGGTAAAAGTTTTTATCTCTTCCGTGGCTCTTTGAAATTCACCGGTGATAATCCCTTTTGGATGAATTACCATGGATTCCCCGATATAGGAAATACCATTCCCATCGGTGCCAATCCGGTTAACACCAATTACGTAGCTCTGATTTTCGATAGCCCTGGCTTTGAGAAGGGCGTTCCATACATCACTGCGGGCAGCAGGCCAGCTGGCCAGGTAGACAAGAACATCATAGTCATCCTGATTCCGGCTCCATACCGGAAATCTGAGATCATAACATATCTGAAAGCAAATCCTCCAACCGTTAAGGGGAACGATCAACCGTTTCAGACCGGCATTGAATTTTGCTTCTTCTCCTGCCATGCTGAACAAATGGCGCTTATCATACCATGTCATGTTCTCATACTGGTCAATAAAGACAGCCCGGTTAAAATAACGCCTGTTCTCACGGATGATCAGACTGCCTGTAACAGCACATTTCAGGGATTCAGCGGTTCTTTTCATCCATCTTACGGAATCGCCATCCATGGTTTCAGATATCCCTTTGGGTTCGATGCAAAATCCGGTAGGAAACATTTCCGGAAGTAGCACCAAATCAGTGGTGCCGGAATGGCCAGAAAGCATGTCTGAATACCTGGCCAGGTTTTCCCTGGCATTTTTCCAGATTATATCCGGTTGAATTATAGTGACTTTTA
>JAFGGU010000023.1 GCA_016930375.1 Bacteroidales bacterium
CCCATCTCCTTGATTCAGAAAAGAAAGAAGAACCATCACCCCGGGCATTCAACTGAAGGTTGTACTTATCACTAAAATCATAAATGACCCTCCCGACAAAACTCATTGTGGTATAAAGCTTTGCCCATTCATTGGTATATTCAATGTTATTACCTGCATTAAGGTATTGCAATGGTTCACTATCTGAGATATAACCGTATTTTTTGGAATCGGTTTCCTTGAAGAATTGCCCCTCAATAGAGAAAACGCCAGTAAAGTCAATGTTATGCAACCCGGCAAACTTTTTTGAAGCATGCAAAATATTTTCCCATGACCAACGATACGCCTGATTATTCTTAATCTGTTTGGTTATGTTGTTTTTATCCCAACTGTTAAATAAATAGAGAAAGCTTTTGGGCGACTTGTAAAAATAGTTCCCCTCCCAGAAATTTGCGTACACATTAACCCTTG
The DNA here is from genome assembly GCA_016930375.1 of Bacteroidales bacterium. Classification (GTDB taxonomy): domain Bacteria; phylum Bacteroidota; class Bacteroidia; order Bacteroidales; family UBA10428; genus UBA5072. The sequence continues at coordinate 451 of JAFGGU010000023.1, forward strand.
AATTGATCGATATGGCATCAACCGGAGTATAGATAAGATTTAACAGTCCGGTGAGGTTATTTGTATTTTCCTTGTTATCAATGGAATGAAGTTTGGCATATAAAGTCCCCCATATATAGGAGGGCCCGAGAACAACACTGTCGGGCTTATCAACATTGTCATACAGAGCCTCGTGAATTCTGTCAACAGGGGGTTGACGAAGTACCTGTTGAAAAATGTTGTCCTTACCTTCAAATGTAGGGATGCGGCTTGAATTTGCAAAATTCAGGTTCGTGAGCAGGGTGACTTTATTATTTAAATGATTGTCAATATTCAACCTGAAGGTAGTTTGCCTGAAAGACGACTTTTTCACTATACCATCGTCGCTGGTATTTGTTATGCTCATAAGGTATTTCGTTTTTTCACTGCCCCCGGAAATGGTAATATTATATTTCTGGTTGGCGCCATACCTGTTGGTTACTTCATCAAACCAATCACCCACAGCATACTTTGTGGTAAAATACTTGGTATGGTCTTCATACGGGGATCCCTGGTAATAGATTTTTCTTGTTGCAAGCCATTCAGATTGATCCATCAGGTTATATGACTTCCAGAATTCACTAAAGCTGAAGTTGGCAGTGAAATCCACCCTGATTTTACCGGTGTCGCCCTGTTTGGTTGTTATTAATATTACACCATTGGCGCCCCTTGATCCATATATGGCACACGAAGCTGCGTCTTTTAAAATGGTGATATCTTTCACATCATCCATGCTGAGAAACCGGATATCTTCCAACGGCATCCCGTCAACAACATACAGTGGTTCGGAATTGTTGATGGTACCCATGCCCCTGATGTTTACCGTGGTGGATGAGCCGGGCGAACCGGAATTCTGAATTATCTGTATGCCTGATGCCCGGCCTTGCAGGGCCTGTGCTACAGATAGCACCGGCATAAGATTCATATTTTTTGTGTCGACGGTTGATATCGCTCCGGTTAGGTCAACTTTTTTCTGGGTGCCATAACCAACAACAACGACCTGCTCCAGTTCTGTTGCGCTGATAACCAGGGAGACATTAATCGTTGTCTGTTCCCCCACCACTATTTCGAATGGTTCATAACTCACAAAGGAAAAAACAATTACATCTGATTTGCTGGATACAGTAAGGGAATAATTCCCGTTTTCATCTGTGATTGTGCCGGTGGTTGTATTTTTAATAAATACTGTGACTCCCAACATGGCTTCACCAGTACTCGCGTCAATAACCTTTCCGCTTATTTCAATTTTCTGTTTATGCCACGATTTGGCCGGCTCTGTTATGGCAAAGGATATTCCTTCAGCCAGGTAAAATAATCCGGTAAATAGGAATAAACATATATGAAGTAACCTGGTAAATCTAATCATAATAGAAAGAATTAATACCCTCGGATGAACCAACTAAGCAATTGAATATCTGAATACCAGGAAAGCACAAGTGCTTTCCTGGTATTATCAGGTAGAATTTTATTTGCGAAGGATCACTTTGTATGTTTCTACCTTATTTGCGGTTCGCACTTTAACCAGGTACAGACCGTTTTCGCAACCAGTGAGATCGATGTTGTATTCAGGGCTTCTGATGATCTTTGCGTTCACTGATTTACCGGTAATGTCAAAGACATCTACAGCAATCATCGGCTGTTCATGGTTTAGTCGGATATGGAGCAATCCCCGGGTAGGATTCGGATAAACAGAAACCGGCATGAATGACCTGTCAACTAAACCCACAGGAGATTCTTTATACAAACCGATCTTCATAAAACCTCCCACAACCAGGCCATAATCGCCTGATTTTGATGTCCAGGAGACATTAAATGTGGTGTCTGAACCCTTTGTGTAATTGATGATCGTATCCATGATGATAAACTGATCCTGGATATCAAGGTCCATAGATTTTCCGGGATAAGCAAATGTGAGCGGCCTCGATTGAACCCATTGCTGACCTGATATGATGAACCGCAAATGATATTTACCGGATTCAAGCGGGAAACTATACGTCAAATGGTTATCTGCAAGGGTGTTTGTCCAGAGGAAGTTTGTCCACCGGTCGGCATCCCACCAGCATTGACCGCCAACATCCCCCGATTTGCCCCATTTCACAATTGAAGCATCAGGCAGGGTGTCATTTTGATAAAACTGGTCGGTTTTTGTCTGCAAGGCTCCCAGTGCTTCGTATTTCGGATCCAGTGTGGCGGGACTGAAGTCTCCAATGCGGACATAAAATAGCAGGGAATCTTCATAGGCCGGTTCAGTTCTCCAGGCTGCTGATATCTTTATTGTATCCAATGTGCTTTCAGGATTCAGGAAGGTGCAATTAACCGAGAGTGTCTGTTTCCAGGCTTCCGGATCGGTGGTTCCGACAAGGACTTTTACAATTGTATCCAAATCGTCCTGAAAATCTGTTCTGTATAACCGTTTCAGATTAGCAAAAGCATCTGCCCCTCCCAGTGAGATCTTCCAGTCACCTGCAATAGAGAAATTAACATAAGCGGCATCGCTGCTGATCCCTTCAGGATTGATAAATTTCACCCTGAAAGTTGCCGTATCTGCCTTAGATTCATCAAGTGTGGATATTAATGTGGAGGACACGTTAAAGACCGGCTCATAGATATACTTAAACAGGCTCTTGTATGTACCTGTAGTGAAATACAACGCACCGTTCAACCCGGTAAGGTCGAAAGGATTGGTGCTTCCAGGTCCCATATCCCCTATTGGGGCAGCTTTTTTATCCAGGCCGGTTACCACCCACAATTCTTTGTCCCAATGCGGAGCTATGAAATACATCAAAGTGTCTTTACCTTCACTTGTTTTTACAGTGGTACACTGTTCAAGCCAGGAGTCCCCGCTTCCGGGAGCAATGTCATAAAACAAACTCGGCCCACTTGTGGGTGTCATATACTGCAGTTCGGAACCTGCGCCACTCGCACCTTCGCTAGCCATGAGGAAAAGCGCCCCCTTGTACTCTGCCCACCATTGCGGCCAGCTAGGCTCTGCACCCGGATTAATATCTTTAACCAGGGTAGTGCCAGCCAATCCCTTGAAATTGGTGGTATGAATTTCCACATAAGTGCCTGTGCCATCGTCTGCCCTGAAATAAAACTTTCCGTTGTATGTAATAGGCCAGGCATACTGCGTTCCAAGGCCATTCCCGTCGGCGCCCTTCGCAGCATTTAAATCTCCAAGAAAAGTAACATTTACGCCATCGGTAAACCATATCTCCTCCCCAATATGCTCGACAAATTCACCTGGTGTGGTTGAATATTTTTTAGGGGTCGTCTGCCTGAATACTATTAAGGAATCCTTGTAATTCGCAATCCATTGCAGATTACCGCCAATGGTAAAACCGGCCGGCATACCGGGGGCGGGTATATCCATAATATCCTTAACCAAGCGGGCGCTGAGGGCAGCGGTATCCGCCTTGTATAATTCAACACCGAAGGTATCGGATTTAGCTGCAAAATAAACCTGTGTATTCTTGAACGGGATCAGGAATCCGTAATAGGAATCACCGGCCAGCATAGGCTCAATCTTTCCGAGAAGCTTCAATTTTTGTGCATTGCAATCATATAAATAAAGCCATGACTCGTTGTCGAGCACGCTGTTCTCATCCTGCGCGGCAAATACAACGAGGTCTAGAGTTTCACCCATAGCAGTGAGGTTCAGAGGATTAGAACTCTCGGCTCCCACATAAATGTCAGACGCCAACTGGGTTCCTGCTTCAGTACCATCAGATACCCAGAGTTCGGTTCCATTAGCTGCGGTGGTAGCGGAAAAGTAAACCTTACCGCCGGCAGCACATAAATATTTTGGATCACTGCCATTGGTACCGGAATTGATATCCTTTACCATTTTGGTTCCTGCAATGGTACCGTCAGTAATCCATAATTCTTCTCCATTAGCCGCATCAGTGGCTGTAAAAAACATTTTATCCCCAACTACCACCATATTCTTTTTAGCGGTATTTCCCTTAGCATCGATGGTAGTTTCAATACCATCACCGGTAAGGTTAACCATGCCCTTAGGAAGTGTTTGCGCAAAGAGCATCGCGGGCATAAGCAACCCGATAATAAAGTAAAATTTTCTCATAAGCTTTAAAATTTAATTAGTAGATTGTATAAAAATTTTTAAGATTAATGACCCTTTTTCTGGCAGACTTTATATTAATAATTCAACATGAATTTACTGAATACCAACAGGAAGCTCTATGACATTTAATTCTGTTTTTAGGGTGAATTATTCAAATCAATGTCTAACTTTAGATTTCTGAAATTGTTTTTTTGAGGATTTTCACAATTGTTATTGAGGAGATGTCAATAATGAAAAGGGCTGCCCAGATACTTTTCCTTTTGGACGTCATTGCCTTTTATTGTTCTGACTTATCAGCCCAAAACGATCTATCATTTGAAAAAATAGATAACCGGATTGGGCTTTCATCAGATATAGTGTTAAAAACAATTCAGGATAAGGAAGGATTCCTTTGGTTTATTACCGAAGATGGGCTAAATCGGTATGATGGTTATGAGATCAAAGTATATAAACATGGGTTCAATGCTACCGGTGATTTTAGTTCCTCGAATTTCCGAAGTATTTGCGAAGACCAGGATGGTAAACTATGGCTGGGTACACAAAACGCAGGAATAAATATCTTTGACAAAGTTACCGGTAACACGCAAATCCTCCTGGCCGAACAGGCCAGTCCCGACAATATATCGGATAATACTATTAATTCGTTATTCTGTGATTCGGAAGGACTTATCTGGATTGGCCACAACCAAGGAATTCAATGCTGGGACCCGAAAAAGGAAAAGCTTATTCAGCTCCCTGAATCAGGTTCATCCCCTCCTCCCGGAAGTATTATATGCTGCTTCGCAGAAAGCACAGATGGATTGATCATCATCGGAACATGGGAGTCAGGATTATATGTATATGATAAAAAGACCCGTCATTTTAAGAATTTTATTGTTCCGGATGACGGCATCCCTCTAAATTTTGAGAATCGGATATGGTGCATCCTTCCTGATGAAAATATGCATTATTGGATCGGTACCTGGGAAGGGGGTTTATATCTTACCAAAATCACAGGCGATTCACTGGTAATAGAAAGACATTTTACCCATCAACCTGACAATCCCCGATCTTTATTGCTCAATATAATTTATAGTCTGCAAAAAGATGACAAAGGATCGCTCTGGATTGGCACACCCTATGGTTTAAATATTATGGGATCACCCTGGTCCGCCAATCCGGTATTGCATAAGTGTAGCCCGGGAAATAAATCCAATGAATTGTCCTATCCTGAGGTTTATGATATTTTCAGAGACCGTTCAGGGATCATGTGGCTTTCAACTTCCGGAGGAGGTATCAACAAGGTAGATCAGTCATATAGAAGATTTAACAACTTTACGATTCCGCAGACCGATCTGCAAATAAAAGGGACTGCCATACACAGCTTTTATATAAGTCCGGAAGAATCTCTGTTTGTTGGCGTAAGAAGTCTTGGTTTTGGGAAGTATGACCTGAATAGTAACTCTTTCGTCCCTTATAAGAAGATTTCCGCATTCAGGCGCCTACCTCCGGACCTGAATACAGCTTTTTGCTTTCACAAAGACCAAGAGGGATATTTATGGGTTGGTACCCGCTATGAAGGCGTTTACCGCATCAACCTGCAAACCGGGGATTATGTTAATTACCTTCGCGACGCAAGTAATTCCCCTTACATTGCAAAAGAAGTAAGAACTATCGGTGAGGATTCCTTTGGCCATATCTGGATCGGAACCATTGATGGCCTTTTTAAGTTCGTGCCAACGGGTAAAGCCGGAAATTTCGAAATATACCATTATCTTCCTGAAAAAAACAATCCATTATCGTTGGCAGGTAAAATCATCAATTGCGTTTACATTGCCAGTGATTCAACGCTATGGGTAGGAACTGATGACGGGGGTCTCTGCAAACTCACCACAAATCTTAAATCACATGCTGAACCGGCTTTCCAAAATTTCATGTCAGAGATTAATATTCCATTGACCCTTAAAAGCAAACTGATTTATTCGATATACGAGGACCGAAATCACCGTATTTGGATAGGAACAGGCGATGACGGAATTGCTTTCTACTCATTAAAACAGCAATCCTTCACGCATTTTCCCGAAGAAATTGGTTGGCAGGGAGATGCAGTTTTTGGAATTATAGAAGACAATCAGGGTGCTCTATGGCTTACAACCAATCATGGCGTTTCAAAACTTGTGTACAAAAGCAATACAGATATATGGCTCGAAAACTTCACTTATGAAGATGGCTTGCAGGGAAACCTGTTTATACGAGGCGCAATCATGAAAGATTTGCAGGGCAATATTTATGTCGGCGGTCATAATGGTTTTAATGTTTTCCGGCCCGATGAGATATCGACAAATGAAGCTATCCCTCCTGTTGTGATCACAGATATTTTTGTTTTAAACAAACCGGTGCAATTTGATTACAGTAAAGGAAAAGAACTGTTACTTACCCATAAGGAAATAAATTTCGCCATCAGGTTTTCCGCTCTTTCCTTCTCACAACCTGGCAAGAATAAATATGCATACAAACTTGAAGGGTTTGACAAAGAATGGCAGTTAGCTTCAAATATTGTTCGAACGGCAACTTATGCCAACCTAAAACCGGGACAATATATTTTTAAAGTGAAAGCCTCCAATAACAGCGGAATCTGGAACAATTCACCTCTCGAATTAAAAATCAGGGTTAAACCTGCGCCATATAAATCCACATGGGCAGTGATGATTTATGCAATTGTTTTTGTTGCCATCCTGTTTGTTATATATTATTTTATTTACAAAAGCATTCGCATTAAACATGCTTATGACATTGAACGAATTGAGCATCAGAAGTCTGAAAAGATCAATCAGTTCAAATTGCGCTTTTTCACAAATATTTCTCACGAACTGTTAACTCCTCTTTCAGTAATTTCATGGCTCGTTGAAGAAATATCATCATCAGGGAATGTCAAACCTGATAGCCTTTCCACCATGAAGAATAATTTGAATCGTTTGATGCGCTTAATTTCCCAGTTACTCGATTTCAGAAAGGTGGAAACCGGCAATATGAAACTGGAACTTAAAATGACCGATATAGATACATTAATTAAGAACTTGTTTGGGAGTGTTAAACCTTTAGCTGAAAAAAAGCACATTGAAATCAAATTCAATGGCCGTGTTGGAAAAGAAATCTGTATTGATCCTGACAAACTTGAAAAGATAATCGGAAACCTGTTGTCAAATGCCTTAAAATACACGCCTGCCAAAGAAAACATTTTTCTCAATTATTCAGTTCTCACGGAGGAAGGCCATGAGTTTCTGAAGGTAGAAGTGCTGGATACCGGCGAGGGAATAGAAGAAAAGCATTTGCCCTATATATTTGACCGGTTTTACAAGGTTGAATCGGTTACGGGAAGGACTTTCGGTGCCGGGATAGGCCTTGCCCTTGCAAAGAACATGGTTGAACTTCATGAAGGAGAAATAACAGGCGGGAACAGAAAAGAAGGCGGGGCTGTCTTTTCATTTAAAATACCTTTGAGTCAATCCCATAATGATGTTTCTAAAAATGAAATTGAGCCCAGGGTGGAAAAGTATTCAGATAATATTCCCCTTATTGTTGATGATTCAGAAGATGAAGAACCCATACCGGTTCCTCAAATAACCTTCAACAGGCAGTATACACTTCTCATCATTGAGGATCACTTCGATTTCAGAAAAATGATGGTGAATTACTTCTCTAACTTTTTCATCACCCTGGAAGCAGAAGACGGGAAAAAAGGATTAGAACTCATTAATAATAAAATGCCTGAGGTGGTAATCAGCGATATCATGATGCCAGGCATGAACGGTGCTAAAATATGCAGTAAAGTTAAAGAATCGCTCATGCTTAGCCATATTATTTTCATCCTGCTTACTGCTAAAATCAGCGAAAACGGCAGGTATCAGGGATACCTTGCCGGGGCGGATTCCTATTTGACAAAACCTGTAAACCTGAAACTTCTGCATGCCCGAGTGGCATCCCTTATTCAGCAAAGAGAAACTTTGCATAAAAAGTTTAATAACGGCCTTATGAAACCCTTTTCAGAATCAGGATTGACCGTGCTCGATGACCAGTTCCTTACAAAGATTAAATCATTCATTGAAACGAATATCATCAGTGTTGACCTGAATATTAAATCCATGTGCACTGAACTGGGGACAAGCAATTCCATGCTTTACCGCAAGCTGACCAGTTTAACCGGGATGTCGCCTGTGGAATTCATCCGGTATATCCGTCTTCAGCATGCGGCCAGGTTATTATTGAAGCAGGCTAATGTAACGGAAGCTGCCTATGGATCCGGATTCAATGATCTCAGTTATTTTGGCACATGTTTTAAGAAACAATTTGGAATCAATCCAAAGAATTTCTCACAGCTCAATTTCAAAATGTAATAAAGGTCTGATTACCTACGAAAATGCAGCTCATCTGAAAATATTGGAGGACTTCTGAAACACCCGATCAAAGCGACCCTGCTACCGGTGCAGATCGATAAAAGCAACGGTGAATGCCTGTCAGCCATTGCCGTGCACGTCGCTAACTGCAACGGCAGGAATAGCTACTTCTGCTGTTGGTGCCGAAACTATTTCAGACATCCGGCACAATCTCAAACCGGATTTGGCCTGTACCGGATCAGTCCCGGCCGAATGAGGTAAAGAATCCCTCCGAACGACACAACTACGGTTATGATAAAAAACAGGAGACTTAAAGCAATGGATGCCTCCACATTGAGATGAAAAATTTCGGATGCAAACAAAAAAGTAAGCTCCCTGGCTCCCACTCCTCCTATGGTAAATGGAATAACAGCGACAATAGATGAAACCAGAAATACGGATAAGTAAAGCAGTATCTGCTGATCCTCACCGATTGCTTTTAGGATAACAAGAGCAGTGATGACCTGTGAAAGTTGAACACTCAAAGATTGCAGATTGGTAACATTCAGTATCCTGCAGTAATCTTCAAACCATTTGTATGTGGCAAGGTAAAGCAAAGTCGTACTTGCAGCTGTTAAAAGCAGGATTTGCCATGGTTTAATGAATTGCGGCGAACTAAAAAAAGCAAATATCAGGCACAATAACATCAGGGCAAAAAGACCCGTAACCCGATCAAAAATTATTGCACGGATGCAATTTTTAACCGGAACATTGAAGTTTTTCCTGAGATAGTACACCTTATATCCGTCACCACCAATCCCTCCGGGAAGGAAAAGGTTGTAAAACATTCCCAGCAGGTATAATCTCATATTAGTAAGCTGATCAATATGAATACCTTCGGCTCCGAAAAACATATTCAGCCGGTATGCCGAGATAACTTTGGATAGAAAAAAAAATAAAACTCCCGCCATCAGTAACAACAGATTGCTGCGACCCAATAGTTCATGAACGGATGCATAATCGATTTTGGCAAATACAAAATACATCGCAAGTCCGCTAACAAGCAACCTGAGAATGATCTGTAAGTATTTTCTGACTATCTGTTTCAAAGTTTTTAATTGACCTGATGTTGTAAGGTTTTTTTCTTTGCGATTCGAAATAGGTTCGCATCTGAATATCTGCAATGATCCCGGTAGTGATCAATTGTATACCTGCCAGAAACAACAATGATCCTAAAATCAGCAGGGGTTTTCCCCAAATATCCTGTCCGTTCAGTTTCAACCAAAAAAGATATATGTTAATGACCGTACCGGCAATGGCAAGGAGCACCCCGGCAGAACCAAATAAATGCATTGGTTTCTGCATATATCGCTTCATAAATAAAACAAGCAGCAGGTCGCTCAGGACTTTCAGCGTTCGTCCCATATTGTACTTCGACTTTCCGAAACTGCGTGCATGATGTGTAACCTTAACCTGTACTATTCTGTTGGCACCCTCAAGGGATGCCAACACCGGAATAAAGCGATGCAGCTCCCCATACAGCTTAAGGTCCTTTGCCACTGAACTCCTGAAAATACGCAATGTGCAACCATAATCCCGGATTTTTATTCCGGTTGTTTTCCTTATAAGCATATTGGCCAGAATACTGGGCAATTTCCGCACCAGATAATTGTCTTTCCGGTTTTCACGATAGCCGGCAACGATATCACAATCCTCCGATTCAATCCTTTTAAGCATTCCGGGTATATCAGCTGGATCATTCTGCAGATCACCGTCCATGGTAACGATATATTCTCCTTTGGCATGGTCGATCCCGGCTGCCAGTGCAGAACTCTGACCGAAATTTTTTGTGAGCCTGATTAGCTTCAACCATGATCGCGGATACTTGAGCACTTCTTTCACAGTATGGTCCGTAGACCCGTCATCCACAAGAATCACCTCGAAATCCAGATTGGTCATCGATTTTTCAAGGGAAAAAAGAAGGGGTCTGATGTTCTCCTCTTCATTATACAGGCATATTACAAGGGAGATTTTCATGGCATTGTATTGTTAAATTTTCCGACAGAATATGACCTGTGGTAATTCGGTACCCGCATGGAGAATTCCTTTTCAAAATTGCCGTCGTACTTCGTGGTTTCACTGATAATATAATAGGGTCCCGGCTCCTCGTCATCCCTAAAGCACAATATTTCACCGCGTTCTCTCGTGAGAATGTATACATTAAGTGTGGTTATGGTGTCGGTCATATAATACAATTCTTCTGATTTTGTTTTCTGCGCCAGTTCAATGGAATCGGTACGGCACATTGTCAGCCATGATTCATGGTGGCGATAAGGAACAAGGAATAAATTAAAACTGATGCGGCTGATGAGCAGTAGCAATACCGTATAGTATAATAATCCTGCTCTTTTCTGGTTTGTAACCAGCGGGTATATGACCAGCAAATTAAGGACGAGGAGCACGAAGACTTTCTGAAATATATGCTGGACGGGCAGTTTGGATGCGAAAACAACCGGAAGAAGGGTGCTTGCCAAAGCAATCCCGAATGCAAAAATGAAAAAAACAATTACAACAACACGGTAATTCAATGTATTGATGATGGAATGGTAACGCGATAATTGCAGGAAAACGATAAAAAGGAGTGGCATCAGCATCAACAAATACCGTGGATAAGTGGTCGGTGAAAGCCAGTAAACTATGCTATTTGCTATGAAAATTACGGTGCAGTATAGAATAAATCGATTCATCATGGCCTTTCTGAGGATTCTTTTATGAAATAGAAACACCACCAGCAGGGTCCATGGTACAAAATGGTAAATGATCTCAAAAGGAAAAGCGAACAGATGTTTGATTGTTTTTTCAAATCCGGCGCCGATAGCTGACTTCTGGGTAGATTCCGACACCAACCGCAGTATCAGATCGGGAAAATGATCGGGATTCTTAAAATAATAGGTGAAATAATAGCTTCCGGTTATAATAATAAAAATTCCGATTCCCGCAAAATGCCGCCATGAAAACAGCATTTTCATTTTACGCTCAATCATCAAAATAGAAAGTAGGGTAATCCCCTGAAATACAATTGTTGGTAATCCTTTCAGCAGAAAGCCGATGGCAATCAGTAAATAGGAAATGAAAAACATTGTATTGTACGATTGCCGCCGGAAGCAATGCCAGATGATCATGAAATTACTGAACATGATCCATGAATAGAAGATATCAATTAATCCAAGAAAGGAATCCCAGAATAAGATTCTGGAGCAGGTGAGAAATGCCAGGGCCGTGAGAATAGCAGTTTGTTTACCCAGCGGCTTTCTGATCCAAAGAAATATGGAGATGGTGTATGCTATCAGGAATAGGGTTGAAGGCAGCCTCACCATGAATTCGCTTTCACTGCCGGCAGCTCTGAAGAAAACAGTAAGTATCCAGTTATACAATGGCGGTTTATTCAGATAAATTTCACCTGCAAGCGTTGGCGTAATGTAATCACCGGAAAGCATCATTTCAAGGGCAACAGTGGCACGAATGGCTTCATCCCCTATCAGTGGCATCATTCCGAGGTTTACGTACAGTGCAGGTATCATCAGGAAAATAATCCATAGAATATGGGTTGTGGTAAACGTTCCATGTAACGGTAACCTCAAATTCATTTGCGCCTTGTTAAAATAAAATAGTCAAGGGAATATAAATAACAAATTTATACCCACTACGTTAAGTTAACATTACAAAGATGTGAAAATAAGATATTATTAAATAAGCTTAGAAAAAGTCGCAATTTTTATTGAATATGGTATCTATTTAAAATTATTTATGTATATTTGTATACCAAACGGTCGGTTTATGAATGATTCAAAAGAACATATAATCCTTATTTCATCTATACTATTCCTGCAAAAGAGCTTCAAGGAAGTTACAATGAAAGAAATAGTGGAAAAAACAGGTTTGTCCAAGGGCGCCTTTTATCATTATTTCGAAAGTAAAGAAAAGCTGTTCCTGGAAGTGCTTGATTACTTTTTCAAACAGGTATCCCATAATTATGAGAGCTATTCAAAGGAATCGTTTTACCAGTATTATAACGATTACATTAATGATACAATAAACCTGACACGAAAATACCTGGCACATTTTAATGATGAGATCGATGAAGTTTCAATTACGATGAACTATTTCTCCCTGATTTTCGACGGCCTTAAACTGTTCCCTGATTTTCGCGATATGATTATCAATGGATACAGCAAAGAAATTGAGTATTGGACTAAAGCAGCCGAACGGGCACGAAACAGTGGCGAAATTAAATCAAATATGACAGATAAAGAAATAGGTGAAGCTTTTATGTACTTAAGTGATGGAGTTGGAATGCACATGATCATGAGAGGCATGAGTGTTGAGGACATCGTTAAACCATTTAAAAATTTATGGGACAAGTTTTATGAAGAAATAAAGGCTTAATTTTTTTAATTGCTAATATACCGGGCGTTCGGTATATTTTTTTACTAAATAACATACCGGATGTTCGGTACAATACAATGAAAACATGAAAATAAAAAGAGTAATTGCAGGAATGCTTGTAATCTTAGGAATATTGCAGGCCTCGGCACAGGATACCACCATATACCTGTCGTTAAAGCAATCCTGTCAAATGGGGATTGAGAAGAATGTAAATGTGCAGAACTCAGATCTAGAGCGACAAAAGACAAATTACCAGTTAAAAGAAGCGCAAAGTAAATTATATCCGCAGATTGAGGGATACAGTACATTTAGTTATTACTATGCCATTCCCAAAATGGTTTTACCTGGCGAAATTTTTGGACAAACCGGGATGATACCTGTTGAGATAGGCACAAAATTCGACTGGAGCAGCGGTTTTAAAGCATCACAAGTGCTTTACAGCCAATGTTACTTTACATCCCTGAAAGTGGCACAAAGGATGCTGACTATTGGCGATTTGAATTTTCAACAAAAAAAGGAAGAGGTTATTTACCAGGTTTCACAAGTATATTTCCTTTGCCAGACTACTGGTAAACAAATTGACCAATTAAAAATTACAATGCAGAATATGGATAAGCTGATGGATATAGCTAAACTCCAGAATGAAAATGGGGTTATTCGTAAAATTGATTATTCAAGGGTTTCGGTAAACAAAAGCAACCTGCAAACCCAGATAGATAACCTCGAACAGTTATACCTGCAACAAATCAGTTTACTAAAATATATTATTGGCCTGGATATGGGCACAAAGATTGAATTATCCGATTCGCTTTCGTTTACCCAATCAGAAATTTCCACTCAATTGCCTGATTTTAATAACAGGACAGAGCTCAAATTACTTGATAAACAAATGGAGGTTACTTCACTTACCCGCAGGTTTAACCAACAATCTTATTTACCGGGTCTGGCTGGATTTGGTCAGTATTACTATCAGGGACAACGCAATGAGTTCGATTTTTTTAATGGAGGAAATGATAAGTTTTTTAAGACCGGGGTTGTGGGATTAAGTTTGAGCGTTCCCTTATTCGATGGTTTTGAGAAACGTTCTAAAATCAGGCAGAATGACATTGAGTTGCAACAACTGCAAAACACCAGGAAAAGCACATCAGAATATTTTTCCAAAGAGTTTACCGATGCTGTAAGGCAATACGAGAACAGTGTAAACGCTTTGCTCCGCCATCAGGAAAACATAAAAGTGGCAGAGGTGACTTATAACATCAGTTTACATGGCTATCGTCAACAGGTTGTATCGCTGTCCGATTTATTGATGTCGGAAAGCAGTCTTACTGATACCCGCCTCTCCTATTATAACGCACTCATGCAGTTAAAATACGCCGAATTAGAAGTGAAAAAAGCGAAGGGTGAATTACTCAATGATTAAAAACTTAAAAAAATCCATTATGAAAACAGCAAAAAAATACACAACGATAATAATAGCGATTACCATCGTTGCATTTATAATTATAAAACTATTCAGTAACAAAAAGCAGCTAGACAACGAACTAAAAGCAATGCAGGAATATAGTCCGGTTATACCTGTAGAAATAATTACACCTAAAGCAATGCAGGCCAAACAAACCCTGGAAGAAAACGGGATATTGCGTTCAGGAGCAGAGGTTTCAATATTGTCCGAAACATCGGGCAAAGTAATTTCTGTGGCAGGCAATGTGGGTGAATACATTAAAGCAGGACAAACCCTTGTAGTGGTTGAAAAAGAGGTTCTCGAAAGCCAATACAAGCTTGCAAAAACAAACCTCGAAACTGCCGAAAAAGATTTAAACCGTTTTAATAATCTTATTGGCGGTGAAGCTATCACACAGCAACAGTTGGATGCTGCAAAACTCAACTATCAGAATGCACTCACCAATTTTACGGCTGTAAAAAAACAACTTGAAAATACGGCTATTCAATCGCCTGTAAACGGGGTTATTTCAAAACGTTCGATCGAAAAAGGTACTTATTTAATGCCCTCGGTGCAGGTATTCTCAATCCTGAGCGAAAACCAGATGATATTCGTGGTTAAAGTCGCCGAAACCAATGTGTTTCACCTTAACAAAGGACAAAAAGCCAAAATCACGCTTGATGCTTTGCCGGATAGGACTTTTGACGGAAATATCCGCAGTATAGGAATAACAGCAGATCTGTCAGGCAGGTATGAGGTTGAGATTAGTATGGCAGACCAGAAATCTCTTTTACGCACAGGTATGAGCGGAATAGCTTTTTTCCAAAACGACATAAAAACTACAGGACTTGTAATTCCCCGTAAATGCATTATAGGAAGTATTAAAGATGCAGCCGTGTTTATACTTTCAGGCGATTCAGTAACCTCAAAAGCGGTAGAAGCCAATGCAATTAACGAAACCGAAGTTTTAATTACCGGGGGTCTTTCAGGCAATGATAGCGTAGTGCTCTCAGGGCAGCTAAACTTACAGAATGGCAGTAAGGTAAAGGTTATTAATCTATAATATCTGTTACTATGAATATATCGGAAATATCCGTAAAACGGCCAACCTTGGTGGTGGTTGTTTTCACCATACTCGTTTTCCTGGGGTTTATGAGCTACAAAGCTCTTAACTACGAGCTTATACCAAAATTTTCATCCCCGATTTTCACCGTAGTTACAGTATATCCGGGTGCCGGACCAACAGAGGTAGAAAATAGCGTATCAAAAAAAATCGAAGAAATCCTTTCCGGGTTGCCTGGTCTTGATGTTATCCGCTCCATTTCGCAGGAAGGAGTATCTATCGTTATTGTGTCCTTAAAATTAAACACTGATGTTGATCCGGTTGTCAATGATGCTGTCCGAAAGGTTCAGTCCATTCGAAGTCTTTTACCACCACAGGTAAGAGAACCTTCCATTTCAAAAATTTCCATGAACGATTATCCTGTTATTACGTTGAGTGTTAGTGCAGATATGCCCGCAAGCAAATTGAATGATGAGCTTAATTACAAAATCAAACCTGCATTTGCAAAAATTGATGGTGTTGGGGAAATATCCCTGCTGGGCGGCACGGAACGTGAGATACAGGTAAACATAAGCCATCAGAAATTAGATAATTTCCATCTGTCTATTCTACAGGTAATTCAAGCCATACAAAATTCAAACCTTGATTTTCCTGCCGGAAAGATAAGCAATTCCGACCGCCAGACTTTACTAAGGATGTCGGCTAAATTTAGCACTGTAGCTGATATAGCCAACTTAACCATTTCACAATTACCCGATGGTTCTTTGTTAAAACTCAGGGATATTGCCGAAATTATTGATGCAGAAAAGGAAATCACCACGTTGTACAGGGTTAACGGTTTACAGTCTGTGGGTATTCAAATCAAAAAACAGGACGAGGCCAATACTGTAAACGTTTGCGATGCTGTATTAAAAGAGACTGAAAAACTTGAAAAACAATATGCTTCATCAAACCTGAAGTTTACAGTTTCCCAGGATAGTTCAACAGTTATAAACGATGCTGCTGATTCTGTTAC
>JAFGGU010000024.1 GCA_016930375.1 Bacteroidales bacterium
ATTGCGATAAAGAAATGTCCAAGGCAGAAAGGGACTTTTTTACCATCCTTTAAGCCAATCAGCATTTTCAGGAATGCACCCTGCTGCAGTGCAGCTGAGAGGATCTCGACAACAGTGGCATAGCCGTAGCCTTTATAACCAGCGGTCTCTTCACCTATTCCGCCAAGAGGGGTAAGGGCAGCACGACCTGCAACAAGATCTTTTAGAACTTCGTGAGGATTCGTTTTGGTCCCACCATTCTCGTCAATCACCCACCCTTTCGGCAATTCTTTGCCTTCACGGGCATAGAGCTCAACTTTTCCGCGCTGGCTTATGGATGTGGCACAGTCGATAAGGAAGGGGAAGGGTTCATCGCTTGGCATGCCAAAGGTAAGCGGGTTGGTGCCCAGCATATTTTCTACCCCGAATGTCGGAGCGATTGATGGACGCGCATTTGTTCCCGTGATCCCGATCATGTTTTCCTTAATAGCCATCAGGGCATAATATCCTGCAATGCCATAATGAGTTGAATTACGGACAACGATCATGCCCATTCCATATTTTTTAGCTTTTTCAATAGCCAGTTTCATTGCATTGAAGGAGATAACATGTCCCATCCCGTTATTTCCATCAATGACAGCAGTTGCAAGTCCATCCTTCACTATTTCATATTTCGTGACAGGATTGATAATACCTTCCTTTATACGGTCAAGATAAATACTCTTAAGTCGATTTACTCCATGAGAGTCGATCCCGAATTTGTCAGCTTGCAGCAGGACATCCGCAATAATTTTTGCATCTTCCACCGGTATGCCTGCTTTTGACATAACATTCACCATGAATCTTTCGACAACCTTAAAATCAATAAATTTTCGCTCCATTTGTAAAGTATTTATTTGTAATTAGTTAGTATAATATTTCAGATCTTGTCCGGTTCGAACTTTGTCTCTGGATCCAAAGGGAAAATAGGTCTCCGCAGACGTGTATAAGTTAGTTTTTCAATACGCATGTCACCTGCTCCCGGAGTCATTAGTATTATATGACGCTGTGAGATCTTTGCAAGCTCCGGATAAAGGTATCCCATTTTCGTAACGACAATCTTTCGTTTCAAAGGATCGATTCCGCATCTTTCAAACTGAGCAGGGGTTCTGAAAGTGGATGGGCCATCAGTTATGATAACTTCAATTGCATCTATTTTCACAACTGCCATCTTTGGTTGCCCGACAAGGCGTATTACCTGAACCTCTGATTCAAGTGGGGTACCATAACGTTTTTCAATTGTGGCACCTATGGACAGAATAATTCTGCTTCCTTCACCTGCTTCAAAGCATTTATTCATGGCAGCTGCATCGTTAATACATGCAACTATGGCGCTTTGTACACGCCGTTCAACAAGATGACGAAGTACAATGGGCAGATCACCCGGAGTGCTCGCAGTTACATTATCACCACTGTCAGTCAGGAAAACTGTGGATTCCTTTGCATCCAGAGCACGAGAAACACCTTCCTCCAGTTCAGCTGTTTCACAACCGTAGTCGAACTGATATCTGCTGTCCCAGATTTTCCGGGCCAGAAAGCCTGCAGCCTCCCTGGCTGCCTCCCCGGAACCGTCAGCGGTAATGACAACGGACATCCCTGTATGCGGTGCATCTGTCCATGCGCAGCCGACAAAAAGAGTTGCTGCGAGGATTCTATTCTTATATCCTGATATACCTTCACGTTCAACACGCTTTGCTTCTTCAACAAGCGAACCGAAAGGCTCAGCAGTTGTCATAGCCTTTTCTCCCTGAACAAGTAATGGAATCGGTAAGACGTATGATACAGGCCGTACTTTCCCTTCGAGAGTGTCGAGGAGTATCTGTCCGCACAGCTCAGCGGTTTGCACGCTGTCAGTGTGGGGAGCAGTTTTCAGACCAACCATAATGTCGGCATAGTCTCCAAACCTTGAAGGGATATTACCGTGAAGATCGAAAGTACAGGCGATCGGGATTTCAGGTCCCACCATTTTTCGGACTTCACCTGTCAGAACTGCTTCTGCATGCCCCACACCCTCAGCAAACATTGCTCCGTGTAAACGAAGGAACACCGCATCGACCGGCATTGCACTCCTGAGTGATTTCAGCACACGATTCATCGCCTCGCGGCATGAAGCTTCCGTAATAAGACCGCCCCCGTCAGGAGATGCACCTGCACCGGGAATGACCTCAACAGGAGCACCATTCCAGGCATTAATATCAGGTTTCCCGATTTCCTGAAAATTCCAGGAAGTGGTTGGAACAGGATGAAAGGTATTTGTCTCATGGGCAAACCTGGCGGTAAAAATTCGTTTGGCGGCGCTGCTGCTTTTACTACCCGGCACTTTGCAGATGCCGGTAAAGCTGCTTAACGTGATACCACAACCTAAGGTAGTGAATATCATTCCACCAGACTGTTTAATGAATTCGCGTCGTTTTATCATTTTGTACTCTGGTTTAAGTATTTTACTTTCCTATACAGAAGTTCTTAAAAATATTTCCCAGTATTTCATCAGTTGTGATTTCACCTGTGATCTCCCCGAGGTAATGTATGGCCTGCCTGATATCAATTGCAATCAAATCCTCCGGAAGATGTTCATCAAGACCTGAAATAACCCTTCCCAGACTCTCAGAGACGCGTTTTAAGGCATCAAAATGCCTGAGACTGGTAATTATTACATTTTCTTCATATGATAGCTCCTTGTTGAGTATTTTGCCCAGTACGGTCTTTAGTTTATCAAGCCCGGTATGATTTTTTGCCGAAATAAACAGGAGGTTGTCATTAGATTTACGATAAATCTTGTTTTTTAGCTTGTTGATTTCCTCCTGACTCACCGTGTCAATTTTATTTATTATTACTATAAGCTGCTTATCAAGCCCGGCGATCATATTGCTCATAGCATCGGCTCTTTGATTTATCAGATCGGGCGATTCGGATATTTCATCAATCAGAAGGATAACTGAAGCCTGTAATATTTTTTCATTGGTTTTCTTTATACCCAGGTTCTCTATCACATCGAAAGTATCACGTAAGCCAGCAGTGTCTATGAATCTGTATTCCAGTCCATTAATCACAATAGTATCTTCTATTGCATCGCGTGTTGTTCCAGGGATTTCAGAAACGATTGCTCTTTCCTCATTTAGCAGGGCATTTAGCAAAGTTGATTTTCCTGAATTGGGTTTTCCGACAATAGCGACTGGAATCCCGTTTTTTATTACATTGCCCAGTCTGAATGAGTCAACAAGCCGGTCAGAAAGGGTTTTTACTCTCCTGACTATTACAAGCAGTTCTTTACGGTCAGCAAATTCAACATCTTCTTCCCCGAAATC